>CADDZH010000007.1 GCA_902812455.1 Chloroflexota bacterium
GCCTGTAAGGGGGATGCGCAGGAACCGCCTGTGTTCTCCCAGTTTGTGGCGGCCTGCGCGGTGTACACGCCGCCCTCGCCGGAAGAACTCGCCCCTTTCCGCGACGAGATCTTCGGCTGGCTGCGCCAGCGCGATAGGACGCTTGTACGCCAGTTGTACCGGCTCGAGGCGGTGTATGGACAGGGAACAACCGGGATGGTTGGGGTGCTCGCACCGGCCCTGGCCCGGCAGGCAGAAAAGCAGGAGCCGGTCAGGAAGCCGGTACGCAGGAAGGAGAGCGCAAGCCTTACCTAAATGGACGAGATGTAGCTCAATTCGTGGCCGCTTCTTTGCTCACTATACTGCTGTCAGATAGGAGATCCCTCAAATCCCCCTCTGGTGAGAGATGATGGGATCCGATGAAAGGAGAAAGTAATAGCATGAAAGCTGCCGTCTATTACGGCCCAGGTGACGTGCGTATTGAGGACGTGCGGGAGCCGGGCGAGCCGGGCGCAGGGATGGTGATGCTGCGTGTGGAGATGGGAGGACTCTGTGGCACGGACGCCTCGCAGTGGCGTGCTGCAACGATGGTGCCGCTCACGCGTCCTCATCCGGCAAGCCGGCATGTAGGGCCGGTCATTCTGGGCCACGAAGTGGTGGGCACGGTTGTTGCAACTGGAGCAGGTGTGACGCATCTCGTCAAGGGGATGCGGGTCGTGCCGGGGGCAGGCATGTGGTGCGGGGAGTGTTCAGCCTGTCTCGCCGGGCGGCCTAATATCTGCGAGCGCTATTTCCTCTACGGCATCCACGCGCATGGCGGGCTGGCGGAGTACGCTCTATTTCCCGCCAAGATGTGCGTGCCGGTTCCCGAGGGCTGCACACTTGAGGCTGCAGCGATGGCCCAACCCTGCGCGGTGGCACTCCACGCGCTTAGCCGAGGCCAGATCAGGCCCGAACACACTGTTGCACTCTTTGGCGCAGGCGGTATTGGTAGCTTGCTACTGGCTGTGATGCAAGCGAACACTGAGGGAACGCAACGGGTGTATATCGTCGATGTGAATCCTGCGCGGCTGGATACCGCGCTCCAGCTTGGTGCGGCTGGGGTAATTGACGCGGCACATGTTGATCCGGTGGCCACCATCCTGGACTGGAGCGGCGGGTACGGCGTGGATCTGGCCATTGATGCGACGGGTGTGGCTACGAATGAGGCACTGGCTACCGTGTGCCGGGGAGGGAGGCTGCTGGCCGTCGGAATCCCCCATCACCCTATGACGCTTGATGTGGCAGAGGCAGTGACACGGGAAAAGGAAATGATAACCACAAATGGGATGATTTGCTCGTTCGATCTGCCCCATGCGCTTCATCTGCTCGCCACAACAAATCTAGCAGAGCGCGTGGGCTACGAGGTGATCGCGCTCGACGATCTGGTTCCCCATGGACTGGTACCGCTGGCCGAAGGGCGAGCGGCGGGCAAAATCCTGGTATGCGTGTGCGCCGGGAAACCACATGAAAGGACTTACTGAGAGATGATTGATACACACACAATCGCCTGGGAACGCGAACTCTGCTGGCACAATCCTGATCCCCCCTTCCAGCAGTTCCGCTACCCGTATTATCTGCGTTCCGACGAGCAGTCCTGGGACGAGCTGGTGGATCGTCTTGGCGAGCTTGCACCCGACCGGCTGCTCATCGTCACCGATGACCACTTGCCGGAAGAACTTGCTCTGTTGGTGCAGGCTAGGCTCTCACGGGTCGCGCCATCCGTTGTGCTGACATTGCCGTCCCATGAAGAGGCCAAGACGCTCGATACGGTGAGCAAGCTTGGGCTAGCCTCGCTAGCAGCGGGAGCTACGCGAGCCTCGGTGATTGTAGCGCTCGGTGGCGGGCTTTGTGGCAATGTCGCAGGGTTGCTCGCTGGTCTCTTCATGCGAGGCGTGCGGCTCGTCCATCTCCCGACGACCTTGCTGGCCATGAGCGATTCCTGCCTGTCGCTCAAGCAGGGAGTGAACTCAGCCCTGGGCAAGAACCACTTCGGCCTGTTTTACCCACCGGTCTTCGTGTGGACACATCTCTCGTTTCTGGAGACGCTACCCGCCGTCGAGATTCGCTCGGCGCTCTGCGAACTGATCAAGAACGTGCTGGCTATTCGTCCAGAGTCCTTCGACGAGGTGGCTCAGGTGCTGCGCCCGGATGCGCGCTATTCGCAGGAACAGCTCGCGCAGTTCATTGCCTTCTGCATTGATGCCAAATCGTCGGTAATGGCAGAAGACGCGCTAGAGAAGCATGAAGCCCTCGTGCTGGAGTACGGGCACACCATCGGCCATGCGCTCGAACTGGCCTCGCATGGGACGATCCCGCATGGTATTGCCGTCGGCATCGGCATGATGGTGGAAGCCCGGCTCTCGCGCCAGCTTGGGTTACTCTCTATATCCGATCTGGCGGCACATCGCTTCCTGCTGGAATGCAACGGGTCGCCCTGGCATCTCCCGTCGCAGTATGCCACGGGCGATCTGCTGGCACTTTTGCAAAAGGATAACAAGCGGGGGTACCTGCCGCCAGTCCCTGGCAAGTACGACCTGGTATTGCTCTCGGCACTCGGCCAGCCTCATAGGACGGCGGGAACGGTGTTGACGCAGATTGACGAGCGTGATGTGCGCGCGGCGATCGATGCCTGCCGCACTGTGTAACACTTAGGAACAGGAGACAAGATGAGATGACTACGAACGAGACATCTTTACGGGGCCTCTCGGTGGCCGATCTGGCCGGGGGCATCACGACCTATGATCAGTTGGGAGGAACGGGAATAGTCATAAACAAGGCGCTGGCCATCCCAGGACACCTGGGTGGCCCCTGGCGCAGCATTGAGTACGTGCAGGTCGCTCCCGCCGCATCCGGCGTGATCTCCTCGGTTGGGATGCATACCCAGGCCATCGATGAACTGTATTACATCCACAAGGGAGCCGGTATCCTCACCACCAACAGCGAGTCGCAACCTGTATCTGCCGGATGTCTGGCCATTGCGCCCACCGGCACGCGGCACAGTATCAGGAATGAGTCACCGAAGGAGCCGCTCTGTTTCCTGGTGATCGAGCTGGCACCACGAGAGAACTCACCACCAAGTCCCCCGATGGAGTTTGCCCGGCTTGACAGCCTCATGGAAGAGACGTATGAAGGGTTTCACCCGGCCACCATTGGGCAGCACCAGCTTGCCCTGCGCCTGGCGGAGATCCCACTTCGAGACTACGGCTCCGCCCCCTGGGAGCGGCTGGCCCTGGTCGAAGTGCCGGCAGGTGGGCGTGTGTCTCCCTATACAGAAGCGGAGCATGACGAACTGCTCTTTGTGGTGCAGGGGAACGTGACGATGGAGGTGGAAGACATCCGCTGCGATTCCTGGGAAGACGGCCTCTCCATCGTTGTCCCTCGAGGTCTGTTCCGCCGCATCACCAATCGCTCAAGCGTTTCGCCACTGGTATTCCTCTCAGTCCTGGTGCAGCATGAAGGGAGTAGGCAATGAAAGAGTCAGCATTACATGGCAAGGTTGCACTCATCACCGGGGCGGCAGGTGGCATCGGCTCGGCCATCGCACGAGCGTTTGCCCAGGCAGGTGCGCATCTGGCGCTCCTGGATAGCAACGAGCAAGGATTGTCGCGTCTGGTAGACTCCTTGCGCGACGTCCCTGCGCCAGACGTAATGGTACACCAGGTTGCTTGCGACCTGAGTATGGAACAGGAGGTTAATGCGGCCTTTACTGATGCGTTGCTGCCGTTTGCCGATCACCTGGACATTCTGGTCGCCAACGTTGGCGTGCTGATCGCTGGGCGCTTTGAAGACCTGAGTCTGGACGCGTGGCAACGAGCGTTCGATCTGAACTTCTTTACGCATGTCTTTGCCTGCCGGGCAGCCATTCCGCGCATGAAGCGGGATGGTGGCGGGACGATCATTTTTATGGGCTCCGATCAAGGCCTGCAACCCGACGCAGGTTTAGGCCCGTATGCTCATGCCAAGGCTGCACTGCACAGCCTGGCCAAGACGCTCGCCAGAGAATTGCCGCAATGCGGCATTCTGGTAAGCGCGGTAGCGCCAGGCATGACTCGCACGCCACTTGTGGAGCAGCTTCTGGATGGCTACGCCCGCGAGTTCGGTACGGATCGCACCACAGCAGAACACCTGGAACTGGTGCGGCGCGGCGTGCCGCTGGAGAGACTTGGAGAACCGGAGGAGGTAGCGAGCGCGGTCCTGTTTCTGGCGACGACGCCATTTGCCAATGGGACTATTCTGCAAGTGAGTGGCGGCAATGTGCGTGGTGCGGCAAGCTAAGCGGGGCCTCACCTTGACTGGTTTCCGAGAGGAAGGAGTATCTCATGAACGTCATCATCGTCCTGTTGGGGCTGGCCATTGCAGCGGCCTGGGGCAGTGCCGATACCCTGGCGACCTGGGTGACCCGCTCAATTGGCACGGCACTAACCACGCTCATCGCGCAGGTCGCCGGCCTGGTGCTTGCGGCTGCGGTCGCCCTGGCTCTGGGCATGCCGGAGACTCTCTCACCGCACGATCTCGCGATGAGCATCGCCTGGGGCGTGCTGCTGGGCGCTGTGGCGGCGCTGGCCTACCTCACGCTCTACCGCGCCCTCGAGCACGGCCCGCTGGCTATCGCCAGTCCTGTCGTTTCCGCGCAGGGCGGCGTTACGCTGCTCTTGGCGAGCCTGCTCCTTCACGAAGCCCTGGGCAGGCTCACGCTGGTCTTTCTCCTGCTGGTCTTTGCCGGGGTGCTCCTGGCCGCCAGCGATGGACGTGCGTTCAAGAAGCTCACTCCCCGCGCCTGGCTCGGCCCCGGTGTCGCCTTCGCCCTGGTCTCGCTGCTCTCGTTTGGTGTGCTTGCCTTCGGGCTCGGTGAAGCCGCCCGTGAAACGAACTGGCAACTCAGTGTGGTGTGGACGCGCGTCTTTTCCTGTTTCCTGCTCGCCGTGTTCCTGCGCCCGCCCACCACCTCCAACGAGGCAGAAGCACTGCATGCGGCGCGCTGGAGGTGGTGGCTGGGTGCCGCCGTCGTGGGCAGCCTGGATGTGGGAGGCTTGCTTCTCTTCGCATGGGCTTCGACTACTGGCTCGATTGGCTTGGTGGGCATGGTGGCTTCAGCCTATGGCATGATTCCGCTTGCGGTGGGCATCCTCGCGCTCAAGGAACGCCCGTCCCCAAACCAGTTCGTGGGGGTCGCCTGGCTGGTGGTAGGCCTCATGGGCGTGGCAGAGCCTTCACCTGAGCTTGCCCGGCCCTTACTTGGCAGCGCCGGCGTGGTCCTTCTCGGCCTCTTCCTCTGGCTGGGCTGGGGCTGGCTCATGCGCGGGCGTCTTCGTACCCGTATCTGCAAGCTGGAGGAAAACCGCCAGGAGTGGCACATGTTCGCGCAAGGGGGATATGTGCCGCTAGCGCGCCGGCTGTGCGCCTATATAGTCGAGGACGGCCTGCATGCCCTGCTCCCGCCCTCGGTGGTCATCTGTGGGCCGCTTTCCACGAAGCCAGATGATCCCGGCTACCAGGCCGCCTGTGAGACGGCGCGTCTCGTAGCAGAAGCAGGCTACGGCATCATCACCGGCTGTGGCGGCATCATGGAAGCGGCCAGTCTCGGCGCGCGGGAGAGCGGCGCGCTCGGGGCTTTGCCAGGCACCGCCAGCAGCATATGGCAGCCACCAGAGGCTGGCGGGGAGCGGGTCACGCTCGAAGTGCTCATGCGGTGGCACAGCATAGGTCCACAATTGCTCGCAGCCGCTTCTGCTGTGCGAGCCTTCATCATCTTTCCCGGCGATCTGGCCTCACTATCGGAGCTGATCGAGGCGGCAATGGCGATCGAGGCAGGCCTCCTCGACCCCGTGCCGCTTGTCCTCTACGGGAGCGCGTTCTGGCGCGACCTCGTGGCCTGGATGCGCGAGATGCTCGCCTGTGCCTGCACAGGTAATGGGGGCACGGCTCGACTGATCCACCTCTGTGACGATCCGTGTGAGATTGCCGCCTCTATTTCGGCATGCTAGCGGGATGAAGTTACCGAGCAGCAGGGGACTCAGCACAGTGGGAAAACACGATGAGGGCAATGACAGACTGGTTTATTCATTATTGAAAAAGGAGGGTGTATGCAGCAACCCATGCGCAGCGCGGAATGGCTGGAGCTCGAATCAGCCGCGCACGCTATCTCACTGTCTGATTGCCGGCGCGTGGTGCGCCTGATGCGCGAGTATGTGGTGAGTATGACAGCTCTTGCAGGCCTGCCGCCAGCCGTGGCGATTTTTGGCTCGGCCCGCACGAAATCTCCTGAGCCGGACTACCAGGCCGCGTATGAAACCGCGCGGCGGCTTGCAGCACGAGGCCTGGGCATCATCACCGGCGGCCCTGGTATCATGGAAGCGGCCAACCGCGGGGCGAAGGATGGCGGCGCACGTTCCATCGGCTGCCCGATCCATCTGGAACGCGTGGAACCCGCCAATGCTTATCTGGATATCGCCGTGCCTTTCACCTTCTTTGCGCCGCGCAAGGCCGCATTCCTCGCCTCAGCCTGCGCGTTTGTGGTCTTCCCCGGCGGGTTTGGCACACTGGACGAACTCTTTGAGGTGTTGCTAGCCATGCAGACACACAAACTCGCTCGTGTTCCCCTCATTCTGTATGGGAGCGCATTCTGGCGCAAGCTCGTGGAGTGGCTGCGTGAGATACTGATTCCTGCAGGCACGATTGATGCGACTGATCCTGGTCTGCTCGCGCTTGCCGATGATCCGCGCGAGGTGGTCGCGCAGATCATGGGCTGCTTTACGATGGAACAACGCCAGGCAGAGGCCATCGAGGCACATGTAGTCCCCCTGTCGCGAGAGCAGCATCGCATGGTGGAGGTTGCGTCATGACACTGGTATCGACAGGGGAAGCTCGCCCAAGCCACCAGATGATCGGCGTGGGTGTGGGCGCGATTGTGCTGAACGACGAAGGAAAGGTCTTTCTTGCCAGGCGCGGGCAAGAGGCCCGCAACGAGCAAGGCTTATGGGCCTGCCCCGGTGGCGCGCTCGCATTCGGCGAATTGCTGGAGGCGGCCATCCGCCGCGAGGTACGAGAAGAATCTGGCATGGAGATCGACGTGCTCTACCAACTGGCCGCCTTTGACCACTGGCTGCCAACTGGCGAGCAATGGGTGTCCGTTGCCTTCGTTGCCCGCCACATGGCAGGAGAGCCACAGCTGGTCGAGCCAGGCAAAAGCAGCGCCTGTGGCTGGTTTGCCCTGGATGCGTTGCCAGAGCCGCTCTCGCCGCTCACTCGTGCCCACCTGATAGCCTATGCCCGCCAGGTGTGTCCTACCAGACCAGGAGAGGATGCACCTGGCAAACCTGAAAGCGAGCCATGAACATGCTGCCCATTGAGGAGGAATCAGCCAGGCAGAGCATTTCTGCTCTGCCTGGGAGGCCTGTCAGCTTCCGGGTGTACAGGGGGGGACGGAAGCTTTGGTATTGTAGACGCAACTATACAGGACACCTCCAGTGCTTGATTGTGATGGAGGGACATTCCAATACATCTGAGGCGGGGGCGGTGTTGTGCCACCCGATGTTTGCAGACCATCTGCTGTATCATAGTTGCAGTTGCCGTGGCTATCAATCCAGCAGCTCCCCGTCCATGCGACTCCCCAGACCAGGTGACTGTTGATGGTGGGATCGTCTATGTACTCTTCGTAGTCCTTCGTCGTAAAGGTAAGGCTGAAGCCATCGCTCTTGGGGAGATACATGTTATAGTGATGGTTGGACGCCGCCACATCAACGTTGATGAGGTTGCCGCCACCGTTGGAGACGTAATCGCCGATTTTCAGTCTGACTTGCTGATTGATATCCCCAGATGGAACTGGTTGGCACTTTTCATACTCTGTACCTGCGCTGTTAATTCCTACCAGGTTATAGTATGTGCCAGCACCATGTTGTACAACGCAAGGGGCATTCGCACCATTTTCAATATCTACGTAGACAATCGGCGGACTAAGAAGACCACCCTGGCCATTACCCTGGGCTTCTACAAACGCTCTATACCAATGGTCGTTGCCCGATGTGGTATTGGGGCTACTAACCACAGTGTACACCTGGCCCCCATAGGGGTGATTGCTACTTTCTGGCCAATAGCGGTCCTGGTAACACCCAGAACAAGAAATCGGTGTGGCTGACCCCCGCGCGGTGGATGTGAACACCTTCTGCGCATGCGCAACAAAAGGAAAACTCCCTACAAAAAGTATTACAAGGATGACGGGTAGAAGGGATCGGCGCCACATGGAATGTTCCTTTCTGACTTGAGTCTGTCAGTGATTCACACCCGAGCAGGTGGTACATGTGAAGGATGAATCTTTGATGAACCCCCTACTCGGATGATGGGAGCGACGACTAAAAGGCTTCTCTCACTCTCGCAGTGTCTTCTTGAAGACGGCTCACTGCCTGAACTTACACGTTGTAACGCCACCATCGTAATCGTAATCACAACTTATTAAGGTACCACCAGGTTGCTGTTGAGAAGGCGCAATGAGCCAATACATTTGCGGCGGGTTTGTGGGATACGTGCTCCCAGCCCAAGTCTGAAGTTTCCAGCTATCAAAGGTCGACTCTCTCCACGAACTATTGGCCCAATACCCGCCAAATACCCGATGTTCGCCTGGATAATTCGGAGTCCATTTCAGATGCTCTTTATACTCGATAGTGTTCCAGGCTGGTGGAGCCTTTCCTCCATCATACACAGAGCACTTCCCTTGGCACTTCAGGTTTGATCCAGACGGCGCATTGAAGTTGTTAAACTCAAGCCCGTCATTGCTGCTATTGTCCTGGATGGAGAAGCCAACCGAATGGTTGATACTCGGATCGCTTTCGCTTAATGGAAAGCACCAGTTCCCGACGCCCGACCAATAAAGGAATTCAAAGTATCCGACGGCGTGGCATTGGTAGCAGTTATAGCCGCTGGCGCACTTCTCGATGCCAAAGTCAGCCACGGTGCCATTGCTACTCTGGAGCAAGATATGTCTCTCAAACCCCTCACCGTACGCTAAATAGGGGTTATCCAGATAAAATTCGACAGATACTCCCCAGGTCGGTCCGGGCCAGGTCTGTACTGCGGTTTGATCGTAGGTAGCGTCTGGAAGACTTGGAGCACTGGGTTGCAAGGTGCGAGCGAATGCCGGTGTAGCGGCAACAGACAACAGCAGCATGAAGAGAACAACGGGTACGAAAATCAATCTTCGCATGGGGCCTCCTTTTCAGTCAAGCAATCAAGCAACGAGTGTTTCAAGTCCTTATAATGCTGCACCTCAGAGAGGAGCATGAACAAGTGCCAGGACTAGGCAGGTGACAACCAGGCAAGATGGTCAGGAACTGGTGCTTTCAAGCCCATGTTTCAAGCTGATCCTGGCACGTTCTATAATGAAGAACATCACCAAGGACGTGCCCGCGAGGACGACCATGAATCTTGCTATTTCTCCTGTACCTCTCTGCCATCATCTCCCGTCGGCTTGTCATAGGGCATCTTTCGCGCGTTTCGGGTCCACCAAAAAGCCCTGTCTCACCTCAAAAGTATACTTGACTGAGCAGAAGAAATATTACATCATGTATTCCAGCATTTACCCCATGTATACCATCTGCAGACAGTATGTGGAGGATACCTATGTATGACCAGGAAGGTGCGGATGCGCCTGATCGAGGCGCGCAAACGACGCGGGTGGTCGCAGCAAGAGGTGGCCGCTCGCCTGGGAACGATCCAGCATAATGTCAGCCGGTGGGAACTGGGGCTGACCACTCCGACCCACTATTTCCGTCGCCAACTGAGCAAACTCTTCGGCCAGAGCATGGAGGAGTTAGAGTTGCTCGTCTCTGATCTCCCAGCAGAGGGAGGAGGCACGCACGGGAGTGAGGGGCCAGTCGTGACGGTGACGGTAGATGTGCCCAGGCAGATGGCTCCCCAGCCATCAGAACAAGCGCCCTTGCAGGTCTGGCATGTCCCCTTGCGCCGCAATCCCTTCTTTACCGGGCGAGAAGCAATGCTGTGGCGGCTACAGGAGGTGTTGGAGCCGCCCTGTGAGGCCATCGCTCGCGCTCCATCCGTTGCCCTCACCGGCCTGCCAGGGATCGGCAAAACCCAGATTGCGCTGGAGTATGCCTATCGCGCGGCCCTGCACTATAGCGCCGTCTTGTGGGTGAGCGCCGAAACATCCGAGACGCTGCTCACCAGTTTCGTATCCATCGCCGCCGTTCTCACTCTGCCTGAACGACAGGAGCCGGATCAGCGCAAGTTGGTCCAGGCCGTCATGCACTGGTTAAACAATCATGATGGCTGGCTCCTGATCTATGATAATGTAGAGGATCTCGGTTTGCTCACTTCATATCTGCCCACCACGCGCACCGGTTCCATCCTCATCACGACCCGCCTGCACGCCCTGGGAGGCATCGCCGAGCCGCTCTTCATTGACCCCATGACCCCAGAGGAAGGTCTGGACTTCCTCTTGCGGCGTACCAGACTCCTAGGGCCTGGTCGCTCGCTTGCGCAACTCTCACCTGCTGAGGTGCAAGCGGCGCGGGCAATTGTGGACGCGATGGATGGCCTGCCTCTGGCGCTCGATCAGGCGGGAGCCTACATCGAAGAAACGGGATGTCATTTCACTGACTACCTGGCTGGCTATCGTGAGCGACGCGCCTTGCTGCTGGCTCGCCGTGGGGAGGCGGATAGCGGCCATCCCGCGCCGGTTACCACGACCTTCGCCCTGGCTCTCGAAACCGTGACACACACGAGTCCTGCCGCTGCTGATCTGCTGCGGCTCTGTGCCTTCCTCCATCCTGGCGCCATCCCCGAAGAACTGTTTACCGAGGGGGCATCCGCTCTTGGCCCGGAACTCCAGGCGGTGGGTTCAGACGCCTTTACCCTGAATACCGCGCTGTCTATCCTGCGGAGATACTCGCTGATAGAGCGCCACTCCGAGACAAAAACGATCCACATGCATCGCCTTGTCCAGCAGGTCGTGCGCGACAAGATGGATGAGCAGGCGCGCCGGGGCTTCGCCGAGCGGCTGGTGCAGGCACTCAACCGGGCTTTCCCTGAGTCGCAGGAGCCCGAGGCCTGGCCGCGCTGCCAGCGCTACCTGCCTCATGTGCTGGCCTGCCAGGACCTGATTGCGGAGTTCCCGGTGCCATGGGAAGCCGCCTCCGGCCTCCTTTCCCGGGCAGGGATCTATCTCACGCAGCGCAGGCAACACGAGCAAGCAGAATCGCTGCTCGTGCAAGCGTATCAGATACGCCTCGAGTGCGCCGGGCCGGATCATCCGGAGAGCGCGGCCAGCCTGCACCAGGGCAAGCATGCACAGGCAGCACAGTTCTTGCAGCAAGCACTCTCGCTGCGAGAACAGCACTTTCCCGCCGATCATCCCGCCGTGCTGGAAAGTGCCTTGTGCCTGGCCACCACCTACCAGGAACAGGGACACTATCGCGAGGCAGCCAACCTCTTTCGCCGCCTGCTGGCAGTGAGCGAACAGGCCTATGGTCCCCTGCACCTCAAAGTGGCCGAGGTGCTGCATCGCATGGCCGCCGTCTTGCGCCAACTCGGGAGCTATGATGAGGCGCTCTCGTGCCTTTTGCGTGCCCTGAGCATCTTTGAGCAAACGCGAGGAACCCTGTGTGAAGATGTGGCCTTCTGCCATGAACAGTTGGGGCTCCTCTTGCGCGATTGCAATCAGGACGAAGCGGCCCTGCAGCATTTTCAGCGCAGCCTGTGTATCCGGGAAGACCTCTACGGGCCAGATGAAGTCAGAACGGCGCGCAGCCTCTATGTGCTGGGATCGCACTACCGGAAGGTAGGGCGCTACGACGAGGCTTTTCCTCTGCTCACCCGGGCGCTCTCCATCCGGCAGAGGGTGCTTGGCCCGACCCATGTGATGACCGCTGTCAGTCTAGAGGGCTTAGGCCTCTATCATCTTGATCAAGGTGAATGGAGCGAGGCACAATCTCTTTTGCAACAGTCGCTCTCGCTCCTGGAGCAGGAACTGGGGATATCTCATCCCGAAGTGGGAAAAGCGACGTTCTACCTGGCGAGAGTGTATGCCGCGCAGGGACACTACGCCCAGGCGGAACCGCTCTACCAGCGGGCCCTTGCGACGCTGGAGCAGGCGCTGGGGGAAGACCATCCCGCGCTCGTCACGTACTGGCAAGGCTATGCTGAGCTGCTGCGGCAGACCCATCACCCCCGGCAGGCAGCGGTCTACGAGTCACGGGTGAGAAAGATATTGGGAACACACGCCGGGCGGTTTTCGAGCAGAACAACTGGCAGGAGCGAGAAGAACGCGGACGGTAGTCCCTCCTTTGCAGCCTTTCTCGCAGAATGCTGTGAGATGGATGCCCAGGCACAGAGCCGGTCAGCCGACCTCTGGCGAGCCTATAAGCGCTGGCGAGCGGCGCAGAAGACGGCGCAGCCGCTCTCCCGGCGAGCCTTTGCGCAGCAGCTTGCGCTCCATGGCTGCCAGGCCGTGCGCACCAAAAACAGCCGCCTCTGGCTCGGTATTGCGCTCGCGCCAGGCTGGAGAGATCAGCAAGGTGACGCAAACGCGTGAGGAATGTGCATACGATCAGCATGCTGATCGTGTCACCCACCTTCGATCTGGTGTCATCTATGGAGAACAAGGCCGCCTCTAGAGGGAGAGAGGCGACCAGGTGCCGTTCTTAGAAGCACGCGGCGTGATAGAATGGCTTATCGTGAGGCTATCGAGAAGGAGCACGCATCGCCCCAGCCCCTGCTTTCGTATAACAAGCGAAACAGAAAGGAAAAGAGATGAACGGATGGCTGTATTTGCTTGCCTGCAGACCGCAGGACACGTTGCACAGAGGGAGGGCATGATGAACCAGCGCCAGTTTCCTCCCGCATCGCCTCATGCTCCACGCCTAGCGGACTTGCTGATCCGGGCAGGAGCGATTTACTCCATCGCTCAGAATCGCGCGGTCTACCAGGCCATTGCCATCCGTGATGAATGGATTGTGGCGGTCTCGCCGGACCCGCATGGCCTGGACGGGTTGATCGGCGCCGAGACCCGCGTCCTCAATGCCCCGGATGTGACCATCCTGCCGGCTTTCGAGGATACCCATAACCATCTGATTTTCGCAGCCCAGAATATGGGCCTGGTTCCTGTTGACCGGGCCCAGACCCTCGGCGAATTTATCGACCTGATCAGGCAACATGCAGCCCACACTCCTCCAGGCGCCTGGATCCAGACCTCTGCTGCCTGGCATGAGGTCAACCTGGCCGAGGGACGCCTGCCCACCGCGCCTGAACTCGATGAGGCCACACGGGAGCATCCCGTGCTGGTCAGGCGTGGGGGACATGTGGTCGTCGCCAACTCCCTGGCGCTCAACCTCGGGGGCATCACGCGGGAGACTCCTGACCCGCAGGGAGGCACCATCGTGCGTTTCCCCGATGGCACCCCGACCGGCGTCCTCATTGAGCCCCCGGCTTACGCACCCGTCATCGCACTGGTGCCGCCGATAACGCCTGAACAGATGATGGAGGGATTGAGACTCGCCTGCCGGGAGTACAACGCCTACGGCATCGGCACCGTCCGTGACCCGATGGTGATGCGTGACCAACTGCCGGTCTACCAGGCGCTGTGGGAACAGGGCGAGTTGACCGTCCGCAGCCGGCTCATGCTCGCGCCACTGGCCGACACGCTTGCAGAACGGATGGCGATCATTGAGGGCTTTGGGTTCCATAGCGGCTTTGGCGACGATTTCCTCAAGCTGTGGGGACTCAAGTTCGTTCTGGATGGCGGAGCGGAAGGAGGTGCGCTCGACGAGCCCTACGTGAATAATCCGGGCTATCGCGGGCACTTGCTCTGGAACCCTGATGACCTCCTCACCCTGATCACCTTCGCGGTACGCCGGGGTTGGAAGATCGGCACCCATGCCATCGGTGATCGTGCCGTGCGCACGCTGCTGAATGTGTACGAGCAGGTCATCCAGGAGAATCCTGGTCTGGGCCCGGGCACCCTGGTGCTTGAGCATGGCTTCCTGGCGGATGCCAGGCAGCGAGCGCGCGCCATCCGGCTTGGGATTCCGGTGACGGTCCAGCATCCGCTGCTGTACACCCTGGGGTCGGTGCTCCTGGAAGGATGGGGCGAGCAGCGCACCCGTGAGATCATGCCTGTGCGGGCCTGGCTCGACGAAGGAGGCTCGCTCTCCGCCGGAACTGACCACCCGGTCAGTTCGTTCAACCCGGGGCTTGCGCTGTGGGGCATGGTCACCAGGGGCACGTTGAAAGCGGGCATCCAGGGGCCTGAATATGCCATCGACCAGTATACGGCGGTGCAGTTGTACACCGTTGCTGGTGCCCAGCTCAACGGCGAGAGCCATCGACGTGGCACACTCGAGCCAGGCAGGCTTGCTGACCTGGTGGCTTTCCGCTCGGACCCGATCACCTGTCCCATCGATAACCTGCCGGAGCTAGCGCCCATCTTCACGATGGTGGGAGGTCGAGCCGCCTACGATCCCGAGGCCCTCATCGGGAAGGCTCCTTCCCCATAAGCATATCCTGCGTGCTCCATGCGTAGGGCTAACGAGATGAAAGGATAGGTTTACAATTAGGGCGTGTCCGAAAAGGCTTCCCAGGCCGATTACCATATGATGTGAGAAGGAAGAAAAACCTGTGATTAAGATAGAGGAGAGTTACCATCAACAGGAGGGCACAGAGGTGCCCAGAAGGGGTGGGAAGGTGATGGAAGTGTATCCTTCTGATCTCTCCGACAAAGAATGGGCCATGCTGGAACCGCTGATTCCGCCTGGCAAGCCAGATGGACGACCACGAGAGGTAAATATGCGCGCCGTGCTCAATGGCATTTTTTATGTGCTGCGCAGTGGGTGTGCCTGGCGCATGCTGCCGCGCGATTATCCGCCACGTTCCACCGTCTACGGCTACTTCGCGCAGTTTCGTGATGAGGGAGGATGCCGAGCGCATTCTGACCATGTTACGGGACCGCTGCCACCTTCAGGCGGGACGTGAAGCCACTCCTAGGGCAGGGATCATCGACAGCCAATCTGTCAAAGCCACCGAACGGGGCGGGCCTCGCGGCTATAATGGCGGCAAGAAGCTCTCTGGCCGGAAAAGGCACGTCCTGGTGGATACGACTGGGCTGGTGCTCAAAGCGGTCGTCTATGCGGCCAATATTCCGGATCGCGAAGGCGTCCCTCTCCTGCTTTCGCCGATCAAAGGGGTGTTTCGCCGAATGAACAAGGTCTGGGTGGATCAAGGCTATACCGGCAAAGGGCGAGAGCGGATCGAACAAGAGATGGGATGTCAGGTTGAGGTCGTTCGGCATCCGTGACGGGCACGTGGGAAGTCGGGTACCGCATGGGGATCTCAACGAGGTGAGCACGGTGTGGTTCAGCTATGAGCGGATCAAGCCCCTCCGAACGGGCTTCCGCGGGCCATTGCTTAGAAGATGGGTCGGAGAGCGAACGTTTGCCTGGATCGGCAGGCATCGACGGATGAGCAAGGATTATGCGTATCTAGCGAGGAGCAGTGAGAGTATGATCTATCTCACGATGATTCGGCTCATGCTGAAACGGCTTGCCAGGGTGGCTGAAACAGTCAGAGCGAAAGCGAGGCAAGCTCGAGCCGCTTGAGCAACCCTTTCGGACACCCTCTAGGCTGAATTATACCCTTGAATCAAACAGTTCTTTTTCTGCATCTCGTTCTTTACGAGACAAATCTGAATTGTAAAATACTACAACCGAAGTATGCCATCCGAACCACAGATGTGTTATAATCGTATTAATGCTCACCTTAATCTGAAAACTGCTTTTACGAAAGAAACGGTCACTATATGAGCAGACTAGCAGCGTATCTTGCATTTGCTGAGGCCCATCCCGAGCAATTCGTAAATCCGCCTGAGGGGGGATTTACGATCCTCCTGGAGGAAGCAGAGATTCGGGAGGCTGAAGCGTCTATGGCCCAGAAGCTACAAGCCAAAGGGCTACCTGTGGAATGGTCACAAGTAGGCATTGTCTACCAGGATCAGTATGGCATGATCCTTCGCGATGCTGTACGCTTTCCTGGCGGAGCACTAGGCACCTATATCCGGTTTATAGGGAATGTGGATAGCGGTCCAAGCGCAATTATCCTGCCTCGCTATCACGGAAATGTTCTCCTCGTTCGCCGTTTCCACCATGCAACACGCACCTGGCATCTTGAAATCCCGATAGGACTTGGGGTAAAGGGCTTATCCGGTGAGGAAAATGCCCGCAGGGAACTCGCGGAAGCAATAGAAGCAACCGCCTCCCGTCTCGTGCGGATAGGTAAGTTGGAGGAAGGTCCAGGCTTGACCGCAGGTCCTGCTGAACTCTTCTATGCTGATATTGAATCTTATGGGGATGTAAACAAGCACGAAGGCATTAGCCAAGACTTGCAAGTGGCGGTGTCAGAATTTGAGCGCATGATGCGCGACAGCGAAATCACCGATTCGTTCACCATCATTGCTTACCTGCGTGCCAAGTTGCAGGGCCTGCTCTAATTGAGAAAGAGGCATTGGTCTTTACCAGATAGCAGTCCTGATTACCGTTAAAGTAGTCAGAAAAGCGGAATGAAAGTGGCGGTGAAGTATGAGTACCCTAGCGGATTATCTTGCTTTTGCTAAAGCCCATCCGAGACTATTTGTCAACCCACCCCAAGGTGGTGGCATCACCATTCTCTTAGACGAAGAGGAGATCCGGGCAGTTGAGCAGCAGGAGGCACAACGACTGAAAGCACAGGGGCTACCTGCTGAATGGGCACAGGTGGGCATTGCCTACCAGGATCAGTACGTCCTTCTTCTCCGTGACGCAGTGCGTTTCCCCGATGGTTCATTCGGCACCTGCATCCGTTCCGTAAACGAGGATGAAACTGCCCCCGGTGTTGTGGTTCTTCCCCTTTATCAAGGACAGGTGCTCCTTATCCGCCATTTCCGTCATGAAAAGCGTGGCTGGCAACTTGAAATTCCACAGGGATTTGGTATGCCTGGCTTGTCCAGCGAAGAAAGTATCCGCATCGAACTGAAAGAGGAAATAGATGCGACTGTCTCGCGTCTCATCCCACTCGGTCAAGTCCATCTGGATACACGCTCAGACGCAAACCGTATTGAACTCTTCTTCGCAGACATCGATTCGTATGGCGAGGTAGAGTTGCAAGAAGGGATCACCGAACTCTTGCCAACACCAGTGACAGAGGTTGAACGCATGATCCGCGAAGATGAAATTGACAATGTGTTCTTGCTTGTAACATTCGCACGTGCGAAGTTGTATGGTTTGCTTTAGACAGATAGAGTAGCACTGTTTTTGGCAGCTAACTTGTTTTACTGTTTTTGATACATCAATACCTGTCAATAGCTGTGAAGGAGCATCATTATGACAGACCAAACAGAGCGCTCTCCCGAAAATATGCCAGACACAGAACCTCTATTAGTGCCAGAGCAACAGTCCGCCAAAGTTGCTGATTCCGGCCCTTCAAAGAAATCTCGCAAATTAACACGAGGACAGATTGGGAATGTCGAATTTGAACGCCTTGAGCCATCTGGATTAAAAACCGTTCCCGTACTGGTTCAGGCACTTGATAATCAATGGTTACCGCGTTCGCTGCTGCGGCCAGCATTCGAGTCTGGGCAAATAACTGGAAGAATCGACAGGAGACTAAAAAGAGCCGTTCGATCCGAATATATACGTTCACTCATCAACGGCCAGCAAGTCATCCTCAATCGGGCCTATCTCTACAATAATCCAGCAATCGCTATGGACTATTCAAAGAAAGGTCAGCAGCGTGAGGCATTTAAAGCTTTCCTTGAAGAGGGCACTCTTGTGCCATGGCTCCTGGCAGAGAAGACACCCATTGACCCTCCTGCTTCAGGCGCTGGCACAATTTCAGGCTTCGACGTAACGAAGGCTTTTTCAAAATGGCAAGAGCTTTGTCAGGAAGTATACATGTCTTGCGCACGGCTTTCTTGGGATGAGAAAGAGAACATACGGCAGACTCGCCAGCGATTATCGGAACGTTTCAATACCTTTGCTGCCAGTGCAGCCGTGAGAGATATTGATACATTTATGCGTGACCTTAATCTGGACGTAAGCGCGAAGAAGGGGTTCAGGAAACGCTTAGTAGAGATGGGGCACTTTTGCCTGGACATAGCAGAAAAGGGAAGGATGGTCACACGCAATGATCTGTATAAAGCCTTCGTCACAGCGGGGGATAACCCTGCAGAACGCCTGTATGATAGTTCAAAACCATTTGCAGCAGAGATTAAACAGCTATTAGATCTTTCTTACAACGTGAACTTACCCGATGCTCTCGGAGGCTACTTGATTACCCCGGTTGACTCATTGCCACGCACATCGTTGCAGGAATGGCAGGAAACTGTGCGACAACAAGACCAGATAACGGCTGATGATATTCTGAAACTGTTGCAGCGCACAGCATTCGATCTGGTTGGACAAGGGTTAGACGTGAAATCGATGGATGCACTCAGCTTAGAAAATGTACGAGAGATACGGCGCATGGATGAATGGATAACCTATATCCAAAGTCTAGAGGATTTGCTGCAAAACCCTCTCCGATTCGCCGATGGCGGTGCAGCAAAAGTGTATAACAGTTATGCCAGGCTTGCAAAGCGGATAACAGATATCGTTGCAGAACAAGGTAGAATGGAAAAGATACTGACATCCTGGTCACCCGCTATCCAGCTCATTTTTTATATTGCTGGAGCGGTATTAGCATGTATGTGGACTGCAGATGGTGCAACATATCAGCTCTATGGTCAGGTTTCCGGCCTGGTTGGAGCTGCCGCGGCTCCTGTGGTAGCGCGAATGGTTATTCGTGATATGTCTGAAAGACGAGGGCAGCAAGATCTGAGCACGAGCATTGATTTTATGCGACGTAAGATGGTAGACGCCAGGAATCAGTGGGAAGAAATTAAGCGTCAGGTGAAGAAACTCCCAGGCTACCAGGAAGTCGCAGTGTCCTTGGCAGAGGAAGGGATTGCCGATCCTATACTGAGCTATCAGGAATACTAAATGAAAGGCATGCTATGCATGAGCCAGCATACCATCTTGCTTTCCCAAGAGTATACAATAGTATATCAGAAAAGCCTTTGGTACTATCATCAGTATGATGTAGTTCTCAGCATATGGATTCAGCAGGGAAATCTTTCATCTCAGCGAAAGTGAATCTGACAGATTTTTCCGCGGTCATCTCCGACGTTGATTACACGCTCGTGGACTTTGACAGGGGCCACCGAGCCGCAATAGGAGCGTTGGCGAAAATTTTTGGAAAGCAATTGGCCAATGAAATGAATTGGATGTTTCATGTAGTTCTTGAGGGTCTTAGAAGAGCTGAAGACGCAAATTGGCAGGAACGGATGGCCTTTCAAGAAGTGATGAGCCAGATACAACAATTACAGGCTCCATCATTAACCATAGATGGACTCAAGCCTTGGAGCCGCGAGTCCTGGATGATACTAGCGGCAAGAAAATTAGGAATAGTACTCACACCAGGACAGGTTGAGGTGGGGAGAGATGTATATTGGAATACCCTTAGTGAGAACATCGTGTTATATGAGGATGCAAAAGCCTTTCTAGAGGTCATACAGCAAGTAGGAATACCACTCGTCCTCATGACTTCAAGTGACTCAATATGCAGGGTAGCAGAAGATTACTCGGTCCTATACGATCCAGCCTATTCGGAACAGTATAAAAGGAGACGGTTAAAACGACTTCCCTTAACATATCAAGCATTGGTCATTGGAGATCCCATAGACAAGCCTGATCCAAGATTTTTTGACAAAGTATTTCAGGCTGTAGCAGAGCTTGGGAACTTTCCTATGGACAAAATCCTTGTTGTTGGTGACTCAGAGAGGAGTGATTTACAAGAACCAAGACGCCGTGGCTGTGCAACGTTATTAGTGACAACATAATCATCATGAAAGCATTGAAAGGAACCACCCTCATTTGAAGAGACGAACAAATTATTTTGCTTTCGCCGAAGTCCATCCTGAACTCTTTGAGAATCCGCCCGGAGCGGGATTCATCGTTCTCCTAGATGAGGCTGATATCCGGCGGGCCGAGGCAAATATGGCGCAGTGGCTCAAAACGAAAGGTTTCCCCACGGAGTGGGCACAAGTGGGCATCGCTTATCAAGATCAGTACAGGTGGGTTCTGCGCGATGCAGTACGCTTTCCCGATCAATCACTGGGCATCTACACGCGAATAGTAAGGGATGGGGTACCTGGAGTAATCATCCTCCCTATCCACCAGGAACAGGTACTTCTTATTCGCCATTTTCGGCATGCTACGCGCACCTGGCATCTTGAAATTCCACGCGGATATGGAGAAGAGGGGTTGACAAGTGAAGAAAATGCGCAACGGGAACTGAGCGAAGAAATAGGAGCTACGATTTCTCGCCTTGTTGCGCTGGGTCAAGCATACCCGGATACAGGAGCACTTTCAGAGTACAATACCTTCTTCTATGCAGAGGTTGAGACTTACGGTGCAATAGAAGCTGACGAGGCTATTGTAGAGCTTTTGCCAACACCGATACCGGATTTTGAGCGCATGATCCGTGAGAACGAGATCGAAGATGGGTTCACCATTACAGCTTATGGACTGGCAAAGGCGCGAGGTTTGCTTTAGAAGCGTAGAGAGAAGAGAGTGTAAAGCCTATGGGTCAGAAAAACGGGAGTATAGATGTTTCATCACGAACCAAAAGAGTATGCCTGCCCCTTCTGCTTGCTTGTGCAGGGAGGCGAAAGCAAATATAACAGTCAACAGGATATTGTTTATCAAGATGGGCTTACAACAGCATTCATCTCTCCACGCTGGTGGCCAAATAATCCAGGCAACGTTATTATCATCCCTAACGAGCACTTTGAGAATATGTACGATTTGCCTTCAGAGTATGCTCATCACATCCAGGACATAGCCAGAGAAGTAGCCATAGCCATGAAGGAGATGTACACATGTGATGGCGTTTCAACGCGCCAACATAACGAGCCGGCGGGAGGACAAGACGTCTGGCATTATCACCTGCATGTTTTTCCCAGATACAATGGCGACAATCTGTACCTGAGTTCTGCGCTCAAAGATGTTGTGCCACTCGAGAAGCGGATTGTCTATGCTGAAAGGCTGAGAGAATATTTGAGCTTCAAAGGCCTATAACGAGTTTGAAGCAAAGAGAGTCTTTGGAAAACTCATGGCAGAATAGCCATTATCAGGGAGTCATAGTATTTTACAATGCTCTTACGCAAGAAGAATGCAACGGGGAGCCTACATCGATCTTGGCTCTACAGTTGGAGAGAGCGTGATGACTTTTTGAATATCATTCCTCAGCGTTCATTGCTGGCAAGTGCCCAAAGAACAGCGCCCCACCAGTCGTGGCATTCCTGGCAGCCAGATCACCTTCATGCGCTTGCAGAATGCGCTGGGCAATGGTTAAGCCCAACCCTGCGCCTCCGGTTCGCCGGTTCCGCGAGCGCTCGCCCCGATATAACGGCTGAAAGAGATGTGGCAGATCTTCTGGCGCAATACCTGGCCCGGTGTCAGTCACAGAAAACTGCACCTGAGTTTCTTTCTGCTGCCAGGAAAGGACAATTGTGCCTCCAGCGGGGGTATGGGAAAGCGCGTTGTCGAGCAGGTTGCCGAACGCACGCGCGAGCAGATGTGCGTCTGCCATGAGCCAACATGGCTCCGTTGGGCGATCTTCGACCACGCTGATCCCTCTGGTTTCGGCAAGCGGTCGAATGCTCTCCATGACTCGCCCCATGAGTACTCCCAGATCGAGCGGTTCCCGCTTCGGAAGCACTTCCAGATACTCCAGTTGCGCATACAGAAAGAGATCGTCGATCAGTCGTTCAAGGGTTTCAGCTTGCTGCTGGCACACCTGAAGATACCTCCTCGCTTTCTCTGGATCTCTTGCCAGGCCCTGCGCGAAGCCTTGCAGATACCCGCGCAGGGCGAAAAGCGGTGTGCGCAGATCATGGGCAATGGCGCTGATAAACAATCGGCGTTCCTGTTCCAGTTCCGTTTGACGAGACAAAGCCGTCGAGAGTGCCTCTCTCATCGACTCAAACGCATCCGCGACCTCGGCGAGTTCTTTGATCGAGGAGGCTGGCAAGGAAAAGTGCAGATCCTGAACTGCTATCGATCGTGCGGCAGCCGAGAGCGCTGCCAACGGACGCAGGAGGGTTCGGCTCAGCCACCAGGTCACGACCACGAGCGTGAGCAGGAACATCACGCCCAGCAGCAGCACGAGCTGTGGGAACAGCGAGCCTGCAGAACTTTGCTGGCTTTCATAGAGGCGCGCGATCGCCTGAAGCCGCCCTCCAGGAGTGAGCGCAATCGTGGAAAAAGGGGTTGCAGACCGCTCTGCTTGCGTTGGCGCGCTGCGATAGAGGACCTTTCCCGACGGGTCCTGGATAACCACCACGACTCCCTCTGCCGTTGCCTGTGATCCCAGCGTGCGCTGAAATGTTGGATCAGTCCACTGTGCGGTGTGGGCCAGGAGCGCCTGCACAGCCTGTGCGCGGGAGGCTTCATCTCGGTTTGGTAGCTGCGTTGCCCTGCTCGCTTGTTGGACCACCAGAACCGTCGCCAGTGTGGTCACGAGAACGATCGTGACCATGACAATGAAGGTACAGGCCAGCCAGAAACGCAGCGAGAGGTTCTTCATCGGGGGTACTCCTCGAAGCGGTATCCGACTCCCCACACGGTCGTAATGTAGCGGGGATGCGCCGGATCGCTCTCAATCTTGTCGCGAATGCGTCCGATATGCACGGCCACGGTGTGCCGCTCGCCAAATTCGCCCCAGATCTGTTCAAACAGATGGTCGCGAGAAAAGACCTGGCGCGGGTGCGAAGCCAGGAGCCGCAGCAAGGCGAACTCTTTAGCTGCGAACGAGATTGGCTTGCCTTCTACGAACACTTCATGCGCGGCGAGATCGATCGTGAGGCGTCCAAAATCCAGGACCGCACAGGAAGTCTCTCGCGTGTCTTTCTGACTGCGCCGCAAGACGGCTTTAATCCGTGCAACCACTTCGGCAGGGGTTGCCGATTTGACAATGTAATCATCTGCTCCCAGACTAAGGCCGCGTAATTTGTCACTGTCACCTGAGCGCGCACTCAAGAAGAGCAGGGGAAGATCCTGCTGTTGGCGCAACTCCCGGCAAAACTCAAAGCCAGAGGTTCCGGGCAACATGACATCGAGCAGGAGACAGTCCACTGGCGTCCGTGCCAGAATCGCTTTCGCCTCCTCGATCTCTTGAGCGACCTCGACCTGGAAACCCTCGGCCTCTAAAAAATCCCGCATGATCTCCAGGATCGTCTCCTCGTCATCGACGATCAGGATCGTCGTTTTCCTCTCCTGCTTCATCGGTTGTTCTCCTCTCACACGCGGCGCTCATTGTTCATCGCTGCTCCATTCTAGCAAATGGAGATCTCACGTGACCAGAGAAAGGGGAAGGTTGAACCAAAGTGTTTATCATTTGTTTACGATTTTCCTCCTGTTTTGTTGAACTTTCTCCGCTATGCTCATGGACAAGAACCTGGGAGGAACGGTGTTTCTTCTTCTCCCAGGCGAAAGACGGAAAGGACAGGAAATGCGCATGTTTTTCACTCGATGCTGGTATGAACTTCGCATTTTGGGGAAGTGGGTGCTGTTGATCCCACTGATGATCATGGGTGGGACCGCCTTCCTCGCCCTCTTGTATGGAGTAATCATTCCGCAAGCGAGTACCGCACAGATCGCAAAAATGCTGACCGGTAGCCTGGAAATGGTGCTGCCCCTGGCAACTGCGCTGGTGATTGGGACCATTGGAACCCGCGATACAGCGGTAGAGGTGCAATTAGCATTGCCAACTGCCTATCACTGGACGGTCTTTCTCCGGGTAAGTTTGATCGGTGGATGGAGTATCGCCACCTCCGTGCTGGCTTCAGCTATCATCTCCCTGCTAGGATTGTGGCACCGACCGGCTCAGATCCAGACCTGGAGCGTCGTGAGCCAGTGGCTGGCAGGACAACTCGTCTGGGCTGCACCACTCTTCGCGCTTTCAGCCTGGACGTTTTGCCTTGCCCTGCTCCTGCTCAGTCGAGCCGCCAGCGGCGGGGTTGTCGGAGCTGTGTGGATTCTGGAAAGCTTCTTGTACCAGATGTTTGCCTCGACCTCCTGGCTGCAACCGCTTTACCTGTTTCCGACTACCTTTACCCCGGCGATCTCCTTCTGGCTCGCCAATCGCCTGGATCTGCTTGCCATCGCGCTTGTACTCTTTGCGGTGAGTTGGGGGCTGCTCCGGCGTCATGAGGCGCTCATCCAGGGAGCCGGGGGTGAAGAAGTGTAGAGCGCCGCGAACCACAACAAATAGAGAGGAACTGAGAAAAGATGAGCATCATCGTCACCGATCTTACCAAGACCTATCCTGGCGGTGTTCAGGCCCTCAACCGCGTCACGCTGACCATCCCGCCGGGCATGTTTGGCTTGCTCGGCCCTAATGGCGCGGGCAAAACCACTTTGATGCGGATCCTCACCGGGATTGTGCTGCCCACCAGCGGGCATGTGGCGCTTTCAGAACACGATCTCTCCACCAGACAGGGACGGCACGCGGCCAAAACACAGTTGGGCTACTTGCCGCAAGACTTCGGCACGTACCCGGACTTGAGCGCCTTTGAGTTTCTCGACTACCTGGCCATACTTAAGGGCATGCAGGATCGCAAAGCGCGGCGGGAACATGTGGAGCACCTTCTGGAAACCGTTGCTCTGCACACGGACGCAAGGCGCCGGCTCAAAACATACTCTGGGGGCATGAAACGGCGGATCGGGATTGCCCAGGCCCTCCTGGGTGATCCTTCTATCGTGATTGTCGATGAGCCAACGGCGGGTCTCGATCCTGAAGAGCGTCTCCGTTTTCGCAACTTGCTCTCTCAGCTTTCCAAAGATCGCACCGTCTTGCTCTCCACACATATTGTGGAGGATGTTGCTCAGACCTGCCAGAATCTGGCCATTCTCAAAGGGGGGCAGGTGTTGTTTCAAGGAACGAGCCGCGAGCTGATTGAGCGCACACGAGGCCGGGTCTGGGCCGTCACGACCGACGGTCCCAGGCCGGAAGGGGGCGGCACCGTAGTTTCGCAGCTGCAACTGGGGAGTACGGTCCAGTACCGTGTCGTCGGCACCCCTGCGTCTTCTGCCGGTTCCGGGTCCATCACCCCGGTCGAGCCGACGTTGGAAGATGGGTATGTCTGGCTGATGCAGCGGCAAGCCGTACGCGTATGAAGCCTCATACGAACACACCGCCCACGTCCATCTTCTTGGCGTCGCGCCATACGCTCGCCTCATGCTCTCTTGAGGGAGCACACATATCGACAGAAAGGAACAATCGTGATGAATCCTGCTCTGGCATTACGCGCCACGCTGACCTACGAGTTTCGTATGCAGATCCGGCGCCTCTCCCTGTGGGCCACTTTTGCCCTGGCAGCAGTCCTGCTCCTGTGGCTGGGCAGTAAACCACCCTCGTTTACGGAGGAACCGGTACCCATGCAACTGTTCGCTTTCTCCGCCTTCCAATTCAACATTTTTCTGCCCATTGTCGCCGGGATCTTTCTCGCCGACCGCTTGCCGCGTGACCGCAAGGTCCATATGGAAGAACTCCTCAAAACGCTTCCCAGTGGCAGTGGAGCCAGGCTCTTTGGCAAGTATGTCGGCGGTATTCTGGCAACCCTGGTCCCGTACGTTCTGCTGTACAGTTTACAGGTCGGACGTTTGCTGGTGTTGATGCAGCAAGCGGGGGTCATCCAGCCAGCAGGGATACCTGTGGTCGTTGGACAGGCGTTCCTCGTGTTCGCCGCAATGGTGCTGCCTGCGCTGTTCTTTGTCGCGGCCTTCTCGCTGGCCTGTACCACCATCCTCTGGGTTCCCCTCTACCAGTTCTGCTTGATCGGCTACTGGTTCTGGGGCAATCTGTTGCCAGCGAATCGAGGAATTCCCACGCTGAGTAATACGCTGCTTACTCCCATTGGAACCTATCCGGCCCTGGCCTTCTTTGGCAAAGTCGCTGGGCCAGTCAAACAGGCCACGGTGCTGCAAGGCTGGGAAAGCATCTTCCTGCTCTTCGGGTGTGCGTGCCTGACGCTGCTGGCAGCATGGGGCTACCTGGCGTGGAAACAGGACCATTCCTAACAGCGGGAAAGGGGTCGATACCTCTATGGCTGAGTGCCGGGTTTTTGTCAAGGAACAAACAGCTCACGCAGCTTGTCGCCTCCTGCAACAGGAAAGGACAGGAATGATGGAAACAAGAGAAGCGATGGCGATGGCACTGGTGGCACCAGATGACCTTCAAGCACAGAGATCAGCTCGACAAGAGATTGTTCAACAGGTGAAGCTTGGGGCAACGGCAAGAGAAGCACGAAAGCGCTGCTCCGTTCCGATGCATCGTACCACGGTCTATCGGTTGCTCAAGCGAGTCGAGCGTGAAGGTGAGGACGCTCTGGACGAGAGGCGTCATGGTCACCCGGCCAAACTGCGTGGGGAAGTGCTCACCTGTGTGCTGGATTACTGCCAGAGCCACGCGTCTGCCACCAGCCGCGAGGTCCAACACCTCGTGGCTGAACGCTTCAGAATCACGGTGAGTGTCAGCCAACTCAACCGCGTACGTGCCGCTCACGGGCTGAGCCGAAAGACCCCACAGCGAGAAAAAAAAGCCGCAAACGGGCGTCATCATTGCCTCTGGATCGAATGCCCAGGCAGGTAGCTTGCTCTTGTTGGCAGCCGCTACCGAAACTGGGCTCCTGACGCAATTGGAGCAGGCTCTGCCCCCTTCCTCAACTCCATCGGAGCCACCACGCCTTCCGCTGGCAGCGAGTCCAGCAGTGCGCCAGCGCCTGCTACTCACCCTGCTGTTTCTGGGAGCGGTCGGATTGCAGCGAACGTGGGATCTGCGCGGGTATACTGCTGATGGCTTGGCGCTGCTTACCGGACGGATGCGTGCCTATGGCTACCGCTACACCGAAGTCTTTTTGTCGCAGGTGGCTTCCGCCGATGGTGCAGAGCGCTTCACCGCTGCCCTCGCGTTCTGGGCCACACAGCTCTGGCATTCGACCGGAGGAACTGAGAGAGCTGAGCAGTCCCACACACTGACCTGTTATGTGGATGGTCATCGCAAACCTGTTTACAGTGACGCGCTCCTCCCTCGCGGACTCATCGGGCGTCTGGGGGTGGTCCTGGGCTGCCGGGCGCTCCTGTTACTGCACGACGAGCAGGGCCATCCTCTCTTCATGACCACCCATCGCGGCGATCAGCATTTGACCGTGGGTGTCCCTACATTTCTAGAGCGGTATGAACAGCACGCAGGAAACAGTCATATCGCACGGATGATTGTGGATCGTGAGGGTATGGCCACCGAATTTCTCGCCAGCCTACATGAGCAGGGGCGTTGTGTGGTGACGATCCTGCAAACCAGTCAATATCGGGATCTCTCCTCCTTCTCCGAGGTGGGTACCTTTGTGCCCTTGAGTACTGATACCCACGGGCAGATTACCCGCGAAGTAGCTCCGGCTCGCATCACCTTGCCACGTGAGGACCATCCTGACGACCCTCTGGGCTTACAGGTAGCCCTCATCCGTGACCTGCGCCGGACGGTTCCGGTTCGGCCTGATCCAGAAGAGGCAGAGAACCAGCCGCGCTGGGACAGCGATCTGCCGCCTGATGAGCGGACCTGGTGGCGCGAAGGCTGGCAAGCCACCGCCGCTCCGGCTAAAGAGACGACACCGAAACTCATCCCCATTGTGACCACCGAAGTGTCTCCCACCATCGATGCAATCGAACTTGCGCAGACCTACATTCACCGTTGGCCGGCGCAGGAAAATATCATCAAAGATTATCTTCTGCCCTTGGGGCTGGACACGAATCACGGATTTGCCAAGGTCGAGGTAGAGAACTCGGAGGTCGCCAAAAGGCGAACGCACCTGGAGCAGCGGCTAGCTAGGCTCAAGCAATGGGCACAGAGCGCAGGCAAGCGCGGGGCCCAGGCCAGCCGACGGCGGGAACGGCTGCGCACTGCTTACAACACGCGCAGTAAGGAGCTCTATCGTGAACTGACAACCTATCAGTTCACATTGGAAGAACAAAGCCTGCCTGAGTATGTGTTCCGACGGAAGCTCAAGGAACGCAAAGCCGAGATCGACGCTGAGTTAGAACCGCTTCGCTGCAAAGAATGGCAAGCCTATGAACAGTGCAATGCTGAGTTCCGCAAACAAGAACGCTACAGCCAGGAGCAACGTGCGGCGCTTCGTGCGCTAGAAGGTTTGAAGGAGCAGGAGCGAACCATGTATGAACTGGATAATCGAAAAGATCAGGTCATGACCGTGTGCAAAGTGGCCGCGGCGAATCTGGCGATGTGGGTACGTGATCACTATTTTCCGCCATCCTATGCGCAGGCCGCCTGGAAGCGTCTGCTGCCCTTTTTTCAACTCCCCGGCATCATCTCGCAGGACGCTACGATGGTGCAGGTAGAACTGCGCCCATTCAACGACCGTGCGCTCAATCGAGACCTGGTCATCCTGTGTGAACGGGTTAATCAGGCATCACCTCGTCTCCCAGATGGGCGTCGGCTCTCTTTTACCATCCAACCCTCATGTTGCGTTCTTGCTGCGCAGAAGGTCTCCAAAACACCGTGACTCCCTGATCATCTGCTGAAGAAGGGATTGGCCAGCCGCTTCGGGGCAGACCGTGACGGCTACACCGAGGCAAAAACCGCCTTTGTCCGCTCGGTTCTGGAAAAGGCTGAGATGGAAACAGCGATTGAACGCGACCCTGCTCGTTGAATGGTGCGCGATCCCCCCGTCCCATTCTAGATGTGCAAAAACGTCGAGTGGCCTGACTTCCTGTCCATCCGCATTCCTGATAGATCTGATATTAAATTGCATCTTTGCATGCGATTTGATAGAGAACAGGCCGCTAGTGTACCCCTCTTGCTCAGTTAACCGAATCGGCGTAAGATATGGGCAGAAAAAAATCACTACGAGACCAGGGGAAATTGAGAATGAACACCGCAAGCATAAACCGCTACCTCTTTGCTGTCCCAAAAGCGGAACTCCACGTCCACCTTGAAGGCTCCATCCAACCGGCTACACTCCTCATCCTGGCACAGCGCAATCATGTAAGCTTGCCCGGACAAACCGCCCAGGAATTGCGAAAATGGTTCATCTATCGTGATTTCAACCACTTCATCGATATCTACTTTGACATCTCAAGTTGCCTGAAAACCGCCGAAGATTACGAACTGATCGCCTACGAATTTGGCGCGAGCATGGCGCGGCAGAACTTGCGCTATGCCGAGGTCACCTTCTCACCCAGCACCCATCGCTATAGCCTCGGCGTCCCTCACGATACCTACTTTGGTGGGCTGACACGGGGACGTGAACGTGCGCGAGCCGACTTCGGCGTCGAGATCAGGTGGATCTTCGACATTGTGCGCAACATCAAGGATGAAGCGCGTAACCGCCTGCTGGCCGACTACGTGACCGCTGTCGCCATAGAAGGAAAGCAGGACGGCGTGGTGGCCTTAGGCCTCGGCGGAGCCGAGAGAGGGTACCCACCCGAAACCTTCGCCCAGTGGTTTGAGAAGGCGCTGTCAGAAGGGTTGCATAGCGTGCCTCATGCAGGAGAAACTGTTGGTCCACCCAGTATCTGGGGTGCCTTGAAGACTTTGGGAGCAGAGCGCCTGGGCCATGGCGTGCGAGCAATCGAGGACCCGCTCCTCGTCGCCTACCTCTCCGAGCACCATATCCCCCTGGAGATATGCCCAACGAGTAACATACGGTTAGGGGTCTACACTACTCTTGCCGAGCATCCCTTGCCTCGCCTCTATGCAGCCGGAGTCCCTGTGACCATCAACTCTGATGATCCACCCTTATTCAACACAACCCTCAATGACGAGGTACAACTGCTGGTTGACCCCTTCAATCTTGATCTCAATGCGGTCAACGAGATATTGCTCAATGCAGTGCGCTACAGCTTCCTCCCTAGAGAGGAGAAACAGGTCATGGAAGTAGCGTTTCGCGCCGAAATGACGAAGCTCCAACAAGAAATTGGGCTCTAGGAACTTGCAGCAATCCGTTCGTAGCGTTTTCGAGTCAGAGGCCAGAAGCGATCTCCTCCTGGCCCATTACCTGGACAGCTCGCCGGATGCCTTCCTTGTACGTCGGCGCGGCAACCGGGCGCCAGTCTAGCTCGCGAGCGGCTCTGATATTGGAAACGCGCATGGTCGTGGTAAAGAAGTCGGTCCCATACGGAGCAGCCGGTCGCATGAGCCAGGCGGGCAGCGAGAGGGGCATTGGCGTGTGAGATTGCTGGGAAAGCCTCGCGAAGAAGTCGCGGACCCGCACCGGTTCATCATCGACGATGTTATAGGCCTGGCCTGCTTTGCCACGTGCGAGCGCAGCCACAACGGCGGCAGCAGCATCCTCAAGATAGATCCAGGACATGACCGCGCGTCCCCCATCGGGCAGCGGCAAGCTGCGGCGGCGCAGCATCTGGACGATGGGTTGGATGGAGACCGGCCCATAGAAGGCCCCGAAGCGCAGCGACACGCCTTCGATCCAGCCCGCCTGCGTCGCCTCGAAAAGCTGCTGCTCCAGCGCCCGGAACCCTGCCAGGTGCCGCTCCAACTGCTGAGAGCGCCCAGGCGGGGCGAACGGGCACTCCTCGGTGAGGATCTGCTCGCCCCAATCGCCGTAGCCGTAACCCATCGTCATGGACTCTGCCACGAACCTGCGCGCGTCGAGAGCACGAGCGGCGACGAGCAGGTTGGCGGTGCCCACCTCGCGCAAGGCGTTTGTCTGATACATATCACGGTGGCGCAGCGGTGTCTTCTTGAGTGCGGTCAGCGCATGGACGACCGTGTCGGCATGCAGCCCATCGACGGCTCGCAGCAGGCCGTCGCGGTCCATGGCGTCGGCCACCACCGGCTGCGCACCCAGCGCAGAGAGCGTGCGAACGTTGTCGGGCGTTCTGGTCAGACCGATCACTTCGTGGCCTCTGGCAAGCAAGGCACGAACCAGAGGCACACCCAACGCGCCAGTTGCCCCGGCAATCAGGACTTTCATCTCTATCATTCCATCCTTTCCTGTGCTATACTAAGAGCACATTCACTAGCTCTTTTAATATCTAGCTAATCTAGATATCAGATTGTTTAAATTATAACCGGGAGAAAGCAACCTTGTCAAGTCAACGCGCACATTTGCAACAAGCGTTAGGTGAACAATTCCGACACCACCTGAGTACCTATTCGCTCCTGTTTCATCAAGCGGTAGCCGCGCGCCTGGGCATCCATGTGACCGATCTCAAGTGCCTGGATCTGATCCGTGGGGAAACGAGGCTGACGCCGGGGCGCTTAGCTGAGTTAACCGGGCTGACCACGGCGGCGGTGACCAGCATCCTGGATCGCCTCGAACACGCCGGGTTTGTTCAGCGGGAGAGAGACCCCTCTGATCGCCGGAAAATCCTGGTGCGGCTACTGCCAGGACGGGCAGAGGGGGTGGCGCGCCTCTTTGCACCGCTCGACCAGGCGTTGGCTGACCTCTTTGAGCAGTACACGACCGAGGACCTGGCTTTGCTCCATGCATTTGCCCAGCGGGTGGGCCAGGTCCTTCAACACGAGACCATCAGGCTCCGTGAGCAGTCCAGCCGGGAAGCGACCGAGGAACACAGGTAATCGTATGACCCGTGGAGGGGTGACGATATTCCTGGCGAGCGCCTGGTCAATCCTAAAATGGTCCATGTTGGAAGAAAGATCGCAGCAACAAGCAAATGGAATCAACTGGTCAGCCGCGACTGACTCACATGGTCCAGAACTCGAAGAGGTCGCTGAAAAGATTCGCAGAAATCGGCCGATTTCTGACACAGATGGCTGAGCTCTTTCGACTGGCAGCGAGCTTTAGCTTGTCTCAAAAAGGGTGTCAAAATTCTGGGGATGAGGACGTGACACAAAAGGCAGAGGTTGTATGAAGATTGGCTCTATCCGGGTCTCGAAGCAGAGGGAAAACGAAGCACTTATGTGCACTGCCTATCGTGACGTAGGTGTGTGTCCCCCCTTCTGACATCTGGTCATACATCAAGAAGAGCAATACGCATTAGACATCTCAGGCGATCTCCAGTATACTCTCTAGTAAAGATGCCTCATAAAGAACGTGGAATTGAATGGACCAGTATCTTGAGCATGTGTAGAGAAGTTATGACAGGTTGCAGATGAGTTGAAGGAGGCGGGGTTTGCGATCGAAGAGTGCCTTCAGAGAAGAAGCTACCCAGAAGACAAGTGGCAGCGTGCCTCTATCTGGCACGCAGACCGCGCTACAGTAGCGAATATCAGAGCAATGAAAGGATACATCAATGGTACAGGCGAGCAATCTCGGATACCCTCGTATCGGGATCAAGCGTGAACTCAAAAAAGCGCTCGAACAGTTCTGGTCAGGCAAGAGTAGTGAAACCGAGCTATTAGAGCAAGCTGCCAAACTTCGCAGGCAGCACTGGCAGCTCCAGCAGCACCTCGGCCTCACCCACATTCCATCCAACGACTTTTCTCTCTACGACCATGTGCTCGATACCATCGCGATGGTCGGAGCCGTCCCCAAACGCTACCACTGGGACGGAGGTCATGTCGATTGGCGTACCTACTTCATCATGGCTCGTGGCGTCCTTCAGGACCAGGAGCAATCCAACGCCATCCCGGCCATGGAGATGACCAAGTGGTTCGACACCAATTACCACTACATCGTGCCTGAGTTTGAAGCGGAGCAGCAGTTCTCTCTTGCCTCCACCAAGCCGGTTGACGAGTTTCTGGAGGCGAAAGCGCTCGGCATCCATACCCGTCCTGCCCTGCTCGGTCCAATCTCCTTCCTGCTCCTCGGCAAAACGCATTCACATGAGGTGAAGCCGCTCTCGCTCCTCGAGCGATTGTTGCCTGTGTATGAAGAGGTCTTGCTCGCTTTAGCACGGGGTGGCGCTGACTGGCTGCAGATTGATGAACCATTCCTGGTACTGGACCTCGATGGAGAGATGCTCGAGGCCTACCAGGCGACATATGAACGGCTGGCGACGTATCTGGCAAATCAAGCGCCAGCGTTGCGCATCCTGCTCGCTACCTACTTTGGAGACCTGCGCGAGAATCTGCCGACCGTCTTGCGTCTCCCGGTCTCGGCACTCCACCTGGACCTGGTCCGTGCCCCCGAACAATTGGAACAGGCGCTTCTCCAGGCCCCGGCATCGCTCTCGCTTTCGCTTGGCGTGGTTGATGGTCGCAATGTCTGGCGGACCGAATTTGACCGTGCCCTTGCCCTTATCGAACGTGCCGTCCAGGCGCTTGGGCCGGAACGTATTCTTATCGGCCCCTCCTGCTCGCTCCTGCACGTTCCCATCGACGTCATGCAGGAAACGCACCTCGACGACGAAATGCGATCCTGGCTGGCTTTTGCCAAGCAAAAGATCGAAGAAATCAGCCTTCTTACTCGTGCCTTCAATGAAGGGGCCGCCTCAATCGACTCAGCCCTTCAGGTCAATCGACAGGCCTTTGCCAGCCGCCGCAGCTCGCCTCGTATACACAATCAGGAGGTAGCCCGTCGTGTCCGGGCAATCAACGAGCAGATGGCACAGCGCCCACATGCCCATCGCGAGCGCAAACAGCGTCAACAAGAGATACTCAAGCTTCCGCTTCTGCCAACGACCACTATTGGCTCCTATCCACAAACACCAGATATCCGTGCCGCTCGTGCTGCCTACAAGAACGGCCAGATGGATCGTGAGCGGTATGAAGCATTCCTCAAGCAGGCGATCGAACACGTTATCCGCTTCCAGGAGGAGGTTGGACTGGATGTGCTGGTACACGGCGAGTTCGAGCGGAGTGATATGGTCGAATACTTCGCTGAGCAACTCACCGGCTTGCTGTTTACACAGCAAGGCTGGGTACAGAGCTATGGGTCGCTCTGTGTCCGCCCGCCCATTATCTACGGTGACGTGGCACGGCCTGAGCCCATGACGGTGCCTTGGGCGCAGTTTGCTCAATCGCTCACCGCTCGTCCTGTGAAAGGTATGCTCACCGGGCCGGTCACCATCATGCAATGGTCCTTTGTACGGGATGACCAACCGCGTTCTGACACCTGTCAACAGATTGCCCTGGCCATCCGCGACGAAGTGCAGGACCTGGAAGCCGCTGGCATCCGCGTTATTCAGATAGACGAGCCGGCCCTGCGTGAGGGACTCCCCTTGCGCCATACGGGCTGGCAGAGCTACCTCAACTGGGCGGTATTTTGTTTCCGTCTGACCTGTGGCGGTGTCCAGGACAACACACAGATTCACACGCACCTGTGTTACTCGGAATTTAACGATATTATCCAGGATATCGCACGCATGGACGCCGATGTGGCCTTGATTGAAGCCTCGCGCTCTCAATTTGAGCTGCTAGAGGCATTCGTCGCCTATCGCTACCCAAACGACATCGGTCCTGGCATTTATGACATCCACTCACCGCGCGTGCCAACTACGCAGGAATTGGTTGAGAACCTGCACCTTATCCTCCAGTTCCTTCCTCCTGAGCAGCTCTGGGTCAATCCCGACTGTGGACTGAAAACACGCAGGTGGGAGGAAATACGCCCGGCGCTCGCCCATCTGGTTGAGGCAGCGCGGCTCGTCCGCTCCTCGCTGGTCACCAGTGCTCCCCTCTGATTGAGCCAGAAATATTGTCAACCTAAAAGAAACATCCGAAGGCATTATAACAAGTTGAGATGTAGGAAGAACCATCATCTCATCGGATGCCTCCTGAGAGGTCTGGGCGGCTCGCTCTCCGTTGCGCCTTCATCAAGGGTAGCCATACTCACCATCTGCTCGCGTAACGTGGCCACCTTGTCCATCATCACCTGTTCCATGCTGCCCTGCCCTGGCGTGGCTATCCAGTGCATCATCGAGGAGAGGAAGAGTTCTTTCAGGTACGCAAACGAGAACCCTGCGGTGAGCTCGCTGATCTTCGTGATTCCTTCAAGAGAGAGTTGCAATGCCGGTTTTAACGATGCATTCCATAGAGCAAGGTAGCTTGAGCGCTCAGGGGCATCTGGCAGCTCAAAGTGATATTTGCGATCGAAGCGACTGGGACGGTCAAGGATGCCGGGGTCCAGGCGTTCAGGATGATTGGTCGTCGCAAGAGTCACAATGCCAATGTTGGCGGCAAAGCCATCTAACTCGTTGAGGAAGGCCGAGCGGTTCTGCGGCTGGATTTGCAAGTCCAGGTCTTCGATCACCAGGATACAGGGAGCAATTCTGCGTGCGCGGTAAAAGACCTGCTGGATGCCGTGCAGGGATTTGACGTAAAGGCAGGGCTGGTCCATGGCATTAATCAGGGCCTTGACCGTATGCGTTTTCCCGTTGCCTGGTGGGCCGATAAAGAGAATGCCCCGTTTCCAGGGGATGCCATACTCCTCATACAGGGCGCGCGCATTAAAGAATTGCACGAGATCATCACGAATCTCCTGCTTGAGATTACCCCGCAAAATCAGGTTGTCAAAGGTGGCCCCTTGAATATCTTGAAAGAGGTTTTCATCTTTATACCACCCGCCATCAAACACGAGCACTTCAGCATGTACCTCGGTATTCCATGTGCAAACGGCCACAAAGAAGGCCCGCGCCATCTCCTGCGTATCGGCCAGGAGCCAGTAGCGCCTGTTCAGGCAAAGCAGGTCAAGCGTCACTCCTTGCCATTGCACTTCCAGCCAGGCATGCCTGGCCCTATCTATGGTTTCCTCTTCTGGCTTCCCTGGTTCCTCACGTTGGTGACTACGGTGCGGGCGCATTGGCACGCCGCCAGGGCGCATTGCATGGGGGCCAGGGCCATGAGGCATGATCTCTGGGCCAGGCTCGAGCCAGTAGGTCACCATCTGATTGTGGATAAAGGGCTTTTGTGTGAGCAGGCATTGCCCAGCCTCGGCATAACTCTCGACATCAAAAGGCCCGGCCTCCACTTCAAGGCAGGCCTTCTCAGGAAAAAGCTGCTTCAGGCTCTGACTGACATGGTAGTCAATGACGGTGGGAGGAAGTACCAAAGCTTCTCGAATGAACTGTTCGTTGCTCATGATCGCTCCTGCTCTTGTATGATTGCTCCTGCTCTTGTATGTCGCAAGCCGTTGGCAAAACTGAACGACGTTAAGTATATCATGCCTTGTAGGGAAAGTTCTATCAATCAGGCTCAACGTCTCTAAACATCACTCTTGCCAGCGCAGAGCTCTCCCGAAAGAGCCAAGTCCGCAGAAGAACTAGAAGTTTCCTCTGCCTTGCCATAGTGGATGCAAGCGAAATGTTGCGACTTTCTACCATGAGTCTGCTTCACAGTTGTTACCAATTCTTCACAGGTGGAACTGCCTAGCTCTCTCTCCTGCGCGTGGTTCTCGTAGTGAGAGGACGAGTAACAGGGGCAGGAGAAGCATGACCACGAGGAGCGTGGGAATGGTTTCAGACGTAAAGCTGCTTTGGATGCCTAAGAGGGTCATAGCCATGGGTTGTCCAACTTGATAGCAGATAACCATGAGAAAGATACCAATGACGATAGCGAGAGCGCCCCTCATCATCACAGCCAGCAGAGAGCGAGCTGTCTTGTCCCGTCCTGCTGCGCCAAAAAGAGGGAAACCTGCTATCAAGCCAACCACGGCGTCCCCTATGACGATTGGCCAATAGACGCGAGGATGCGATGTATTAAGCGGGACGCTGTTCAGCATCCCGTAATTACTGAGCAGCCAGTAGGGAACATGGGCAAGGGTGCTGATGGCGTAATTGAGGAAGCTGCCTATCCCACCGGTCACCAGTCCCACCAAGGGACCGTAGACAATGCCGAAATACAGCACAAGGACGATTCCTGGAAACACGATTTCAACGTTCTCTTCTCCAGGCCCTTCCCAAAGGATGTAGAGGTTGCTGAGCACACTGTAGAGCATGATTCCCACAGTCATTGCCAGGATGTGGCGTTTATCAATATTCCATACGCTCTCTTGCTCATCCACCTCCTCTTGACTCGATGGTCTTCCTCCTGTACTTTCTCTTGGCTGATATTCATTGACAGGTTGTTCTGTCCCGGGAGAATCAGGCAGGTGATCGCGATGAAGAGCGGCTCCTGAGCGCTGTTCTGCCTTAAGAGCAGTAAGGGCCATGGCACCTCCACTCAGCAGAAAACCGAACAGGAGGAGCCAGGAGCCCGTAAACAAAAGAGAAACCAAAATGGAAAACAATTGTGGAATGTTCAGAAGTGTTGCCCCGGTGTCCATGAAAAGATGGAGGAAGATATACACCTGAGCGAGCAGCCCTACACTCGCTGCATAAAGACCCAGGCCACCAAGCACAGGCGAGAATGGACGGAACAAGGCGGCTGCGCTTAAGCCGAATACCGCCAGTGCTGCCAGCAGAACCAACGCTACCATCGGGTCCACAATCCCCTGCCAGGCGATACTGTTCCATTCGCTCAGATAACTGTTCCAGGGCAGAAAGAAGAACTTGAGGACAATGATACTTCCCACAAGGCCGAGAATCGGGCCAAGACGGATAGACGAGAACGGCTGCTGCATGCAACACCTCTTGTTCTTTCTCTTCGCCTGGCCTAAAGAGCCGGGCGAAAGGGCCACGACGAAGCGGAAAGTGCGAACGCTTCATGCACGGCAAACGAGCGAGCAAACAGGAGCAGTGTGCGACTCCACAACGGTCATGCACACAGAAGGGCTGATGGCCCATCAGTTCCCCTTCGGATGGGAGACGCCCAACCTAGCCGGGCCCACTCCTCATTCACTATAGCATACTGTGCGAGCCAAAAGCGTGGCCTTGCGACCATGTATGGATGCACTCGCGTTCACTTGTTCATGGCTACCTGGACGGCACATATCCCTTATGGCGCCTCCCACACCTGCACGGTCTCATCATCAGATCCCGAGGCAAGCCACCTACCATCCGGCGACCACGTTACCCCGGCCACTGCCGCTGTGTGCCCATGATACGTGAAAGGAAACTGGCCATTCTCCAGATTGTGCACCTGCACCGTGGTATCCAGGGAGGCCGAGGCGAGGCGCTTGCCCTGAGGCGACCAGGCCACTGTTGTCACGCTATCGGTATGCCCGTGATACGTCAAGATAGTCACCCCTTTTGTCGCATCCCAGATCTGCACGGTGCGATCCCAGGAGCCTGAAGCGATGCGCCTGCCACTAGGTGACCACGCCACCGCTGCCACGCTATCGGTATGCCCTCGATAGCTAAAGATATAGCGGCCATCCTTCGCATTCCACACCTGCGCCATGTGATCGGCGGAGGCTGAGACGATGCGCCTGCCATCAGGTGACCACGCCACTGCCATTACAGCCGCTGCATGTCCACGATAGGTCAAGATAGGCCGGCCAGTGCTCGCATCCCAGACCTGCACGGTATCATCGGAGGAAGCCGAGGCGATGCGTTTGCCATCCGGCGACCATGCCAGCGCCGTCACCGTATCTTTGTGCCCTTGATACGTCAAAACATGCCCGCTATACACTGCTGGTTGCTTCAGCACGAGATTCCCGCCATTGGTCGCATCCCATACCTGTACGCTGTGATCCCAGGAACCTGAGGCGATACGCCTGCCGTCAGGCGACCAGGCTACCGCGCTCACAGGTGCCGAGTGCCCGCGATAGATCAAGACATGCCCAAAATCGCTTGCATCCCATACCTGCACGGTAGTATCCAGGCAGGCCGAGGCAATCCGCCCGCTATGAGGCGCCCAGGCTACCGCCGTCACTGCTTGTGGAGAGCGATACGTCATACTCTGCCAGTCCTGAGCTGGGGAGAAAGGGAAACCGGGAAATGAATGGGGAAGAGAAGCTTTGTTCCACCAGAGACTGCCTCCTACCACTATGGCAGCGGTCAGCGTACCGAGGCCAACCAGCATATGGCGCCGGCTGATGCCGTGCCTGGAAGGGCTGGTCCCAGATGGCGCGGGCCACTGCATCTGGATGGCTTGCTGGCCTGCCAGTGAAGAAGGCGGATTCTGCGGCGTGGGTGGCCACCAGATGCGTGTCGCGTCCTGCATCTCCCGTTCGTGCCTGATCGCTTCGAGTACATTAGCTACCTCCCGCACGCTTGCCGGCCGCTCGACTGGATCAGGCGAGAGCATGCGCTGCACCAGGGCGGCCAGTTCAGTTTCCCAGGTCTCTGAGCCTAGGGACAAGGGGAGCAGGCCAAAGGGCTGCTCAGCCGGGTCCTGCCCTGAGAGCAGCAGGTGCAGCAGCGCGCCCAGGCTGTAGATATCGCTTTGCGGCGTGGTCTGCTCCCGCCCGTACTGCTCAGGAGCGGCATAGCCTGGCGAGCCCAGCGGCTGGGTGTCATGGGCCTGCCCCGGACGGAAGTGGCGAGCGATGCCGAAGTCGATCAAGCAGAGGGTGCCGCCAGAGGTGCGCATGATATTGCCCGGCTTGAGGTCGCGGAAGATCACCGGCGGCTGGCGGGTGTGCAGGTATTCCAGCACGTGGCAAAGCTGCACCCCCGTGGCCAGCGTCTCATCGAGCTGGAGGGGATGGCTCTGGGTGATACGCCTGTGCAGGTAGACTTCCAGGGTGATTCCCTCCACATACTCCATGACCAGATACCAGTGATCGCGATCACTGAAATGGTCATAGAGCTGCGGCACCTGGGGATGGCGCAGCGCGGAGAGCAAGCGCAGCTCACGATTGAAGGTATCGGTGGCTTCAATCGTCTCCTTGGCGCTAAGAGCGCGCAGTGAGATCTGTTTGATGGCTACCTCGCGCCCGCTCTGCCGATCGCGTGCTCGATAGACCATGCTGAAGCCACCGGCGCCGAGGATCGCGCCGAGCTGGTAGCGGCCGTGCAACAACACGTCTCCTGGCACTTCCCGGCCATTGCTGCCAGCATCCAGGAACTGTCCACAGGCAAAACAGTGCGTTTGCCCTGGTTCGTTGGCTGCCCCACATGCCGGGCAGAATTGTGTCGAAATCATCGTGATCGTCCTCCTCCAGGAGCAAGGGGGTCACCATGCCGTGTCCTTCAGCAGTATAGCCCAGGCAGAGATGGCTGTCCAGCAGTGGGGCTGTGTATCTGTGTACTTCCCTGATCCCCTGCTGGCCTGTCTGCTCAACCATGCTTCCCTTCAGCAGGGCAGAGAGGAGTATCCCAATCTCGATCGACTCAAACAGAATCCCAGGCCATGGACGGTTTTGCTGATCTAGACAGGGATGGCCTCTCATGCTACACTCAGGACGGGTTCCCATAGCAGTGTTCCGTATTGCGTGACACTCCCTAGTTTGGGCCTCTCGCCGCACGCGGAACGCATGGGTGGTGGGCTGTACAAAGCCTGCTTCGTGGAGAAGGCTATGCAAGATGCTGAATCTGAGCAGCCACAAGATGACCTGGGCCTTGAGGTGACCGATATAGACCAGACGGACACGGCAGCGCCCATCTCGGAGTCATCGCATACAGCGCTCCGGTCGCGATCTGCATCTCGCCGCAGGTGGCAACTTGCCTTTACTGCTGCTCTTGTGATCCTCGCTATACTCGTCATTCTGGTGACCACTGCTCCTGCGCGCAATCTGGTCGTAGGCGTGTTCATGCGCATGGCGCCTAGCTCCACGCCGACCCTCATCCCTGGGGTCGATCTCTTCTACTTCCAGGGTAGCCCTCCCTAGGGGCAGCTTTCAATTGATGGGCGCCTCGTGGCCCATCTCCCTATTATCCAGAAAGAGCCGCCCTTACGCTTATCGCCAGGCCAGCATGTGCTGGTATGGCAGGCCAGGCCATTTCTGAGGCAACAATGTACACTCTCGGTGCCGCCCAGGTATGGGGATAGCTGTCCAGAGAACGAGACCGTGGAGCTACGCTCTCACCTGGTCGTCTGGGTGATCAGGTTCGCGGTCTCGCTCAGCCTCCTGCCTGAGAAGCAGCGCGTGGCTCTCGTTCAGGTGACGCAGGCGGCCCTGGATGCCCAGCCATTGACGGAGACGGTGCATCCAGGAGAGCTGTATGCGCTCGCTCCACAAGACCCCGCGTGCAAGTGGGCCCCTGGAGAGCCGAGATGTTATGGGATGGCGAAGCAGCCGCTGCAGGCCCGGCTCGTCTGGCAATTGGATACGGATGCCACCCTGGACGAACCATGTGTCAACCCCAAGCCTGGCCCTGGCTGCGTTATAGAGGGTCAGAACTGCCACCTGTTCTGTACTGCCTCATCTGCCGGGCAAGCATGGGATGTGGTGGTGCCGGTGCGTGTCATGTGGACGTTTGCCACCCAGGATGGGCATGTGCTTGACCAGGGAGTGCCGGATATGAGCCCGTCGGATCCCGCAAGCGGCGCTGTCGTCACCAGCGCTGCTGTCGATGAGGCGCTGATGCCGCTCGGCATTACCTGGGATGGCTCAGTCTGGCATGCTGCCCCTGACATAGACGTGCATAGTTCGGGTTACACTAATCCGGTCTGCACAGCAGCCCAGCTTGAAGTCCAGGGGCTTGAGCCGCCAGCCGATGCAAGTGGAGAGCCGGTCTACCTGCAATGGCACTTTGCCTCCAGTGCCGTTCCTGCCGCAGGCTGTGTGGCAGAAGGAACTCCGCAGTTCTTTGCGAGTATGACACCGACACCAACGCATGCTGCGCCTTTTCTTGCTCTTTGCCTGCATCGCTTTGGGTTGCTGCTGGCCGTGAATGAGGTAGCACAGCATGCCTGGGGTCTCCCACGAGCCGATGGGTATGAGCAGGCATTGGCTCGGCAGTGGGCGGCTGGTATGGTAGAGTCTTGAGGAGCAAACCCGCGCAGCCAAAGAGCAGGTGTGCGCCCTCATGCAGACCGGTCATTCATGGCAGGAAGTCTCGAGCATAGTGCATCCAGGTCAATCGGAGGGACTCCTATTCAGAAAAATACCGTTTTGTATGGATGGAAGGAGAACATCCAAAATGGGAATGCGAGTTCTGTGACCTCTCGTTCTTGATGCATAGATTATAGCCAGGAGTGAAATCCTGATAATAATTGGCTGAAAGAGAGAAAGAAACAGATGAAACAGAAGGCAACGGTGCAGGCATTTCCAGGCCGGGCTCTTGACGAGTGGCTGGCGGACTATCGCGTGGCGCTCTCCGGCAAAGACGAGTCCACTATTGACGCCTACCTGCGCGTCATGCGCCGGTTCGCACTCTGGCTGGCCGAACGTCCCGGCAATGCCGGGCAGTTCTACCCCCAGAGCATCACGCGCACAGCAGTCGATATGTATCTATCCACGCTAGGGAGCGCGAGCCACAAGAATCTTGCTCGTTCTGCGCTCTCCGGCTTTTGCACCTGGCTCATTGAGGAACAAGGCATTCTAGAAAAGAACCCGGCACGCGGTATTATGATCCCGCCGCAGGCTCAGCTTGCTCCGCGCATCTTGAGCGAAGATCAACGCTACGTGCTGCGCGACCTGGTAGACCGCGAATCCGACCTGCGAGGCAAGGCCGCCTTTGCGCTCGGCTATTGGGCAGGCTGCCGGGTGAGCGATGTGTCCTGGCTGCTCCTGGACCACCTGCATGTGACGCAAAAAGCCGGGTGGATGCTCGTTGGGCATAAGGGTGGGAAGCAACGCGAAGTTGACCTGACCAACGAAGCTCGCCGGGCGCAGCTAGAATATGTCGAGAGCGGTGAGCGCAAAGCCAGCGGCTATGTGTTTACGTCGCAGCGCATGAAACAGCGGCTCTCGCAGGGGGAAATCGATGGCTGGCGCTGGAGCGAGGATGGCATCCACGTGTGGTGGCAAGGGATAAAGGAGCGAGCACGACAGAAGGAAGCAGAGTTGATCGGGGATGTGACCTTTCACGACCTGCGGCATGACTTTGCCCACCGGGCGCGTGAAGCCGGATGGAGCCTGGAAGAAGTGGCCTATTACCTTGGGCATATTACGAAATCAGGCGCGCCAGCGATCCGGACAACAGCGCGGTATACGCAGGTGAGCAGGGAGCAAGTGAAGGGCAAGCTGAAAGCCATCAAAGGGTAATTGAAGTGAGCATGATGATCAGGGAGTGAGTCGTTTTCTGGATTACGCAAGTAGCACGAGATGTACCAGGCTTGCGGCGATTGCTGCATGCGTGGGCCTTCTGGACAGCATAATCTCTATGGAGAACAAGACATGATAGGAAGGCAAACAGTGACTGAACGATATCCAACCGACCGCCAATCGTTAGAGCGCGATAGCGCTATCGAGTATTCCATTGCCAGTGGGCCCGGTGGGCAGCATCGCAACAAGGTTGCAACGGGCAGGCGACTGGTGCACCGTCCCAGCGGAATCATGGTGATGGCTACGGAACGGCGATCACAACAGGCCAACCGCGAAGCTGCTTTCGCACGTCTGGCTGAACGGTTGGAGCAACGGCAGCGCGTCTTCGCTCGACGCAAACCTACACGTCCGACCCCCGCCAGCCGCGTGCAGAGGCTCACTGCCAAGCGGCGCACAGGGCTAATCAAAAAGCTGAGAGCTAGCCCCGTAGATAACCAAGACTAACATGTTCCCCGATCTTTGTATGTTTTAAGAACTCCCTCGCACCCTGCAGCGCGTTCGTTGCTCACACAATGCCAGTAATCGCCGGTTGCAGGTTCACCATAAATCGTATCGCTGTCAGGTGCTATGATATAATCATGCTGAATGGAACTGAATTAATGTGTTTTCAACAAGTAAGGATACACCATGAAAGCCGAAGCCCATCGCAGCCACGCAGAGAGCCTGGAACGAGCCATTGCCCTCGCACGCCCTGATCCAGCGACCTCTGTCGCCATTATTGAAAATGCCTGGGGGGCGGCTTACCATTGGATCAGCTACGGATGCATGCAGAAGTACCAGCAGCACCGAGACAAGCACCAGGGGTTAACCGCCTATCTGGTGGGTCTGGGGGAGCAACGGCTGGCTCAATGGTGGCGCAATTTTGAGGATATCCGACAGGCAGGGTTTTACGGCAACCAGGCGGGTGAGAGCGAAGTCCAGGAAGCGCTCGCTCTGCTTGAGCGTATTCGGACATGGGCAACGACTTAGAAGGAAGGGCTTATGAAAAGGGCATCTATTCCCGCCTGGCTTGACGAGGCGACAGCGGCTCTGGTCAAAGATACCGTGAACCTGCTGATCAAGCGGCATGCTGATATCTTGTTGGCCGTGATTCTCTTCGGGTCTGTGGCCCGCCATGACGAGCGGCCTCTGGACGATCCCTCTCCAAGTGATGTGGACCTGCTGGCCATCTTTGACACGAGCGATCGCCTCGTCAGGCCCTATCGGGACGACATCTTTGCGACCATCATCGATGCGTGCGCCCTTCACCTTGATGCCCCACGGGAGGCCAATGTGCTCCTCTCTGATCGGGCGATGCAGACCTGGGACTCCATGTTCCTCGATAATCTCGCTCGCGACGGTATCCTGCTCTATGCTCGTGGTTCCCTCCCCGCTCCACTGGCTGCAAGACAGTCCCTTCAAGGTGTTCTTGAAGACAAAGGCGTCACACTTTAAGACCCCTACTACCGGTACTTTGTTGAGAGCGGATTTTCCCGCGAATGACGGCAACTAGGCACTGCAGTGTCGCAGGAAGAATCCAGAACAGAGAGGTGTATGCATGGCCAAGTTATTACGCCCATCAGTCATACGCTCGTCGGAATGGTACAAGCGTGAAGAACATAACCAGCAGGAGTGGAGACACATAAGGGAGCAGGTCTTAAAGAGGGATAACTGGACATGCGTCTACTGTGGGTTTCGTGCCTTTAAATTTATGATGGTCAACCATATCGGGCCGGAAGATATCCACGATCCAGCAAATCTTGAAACTGTCTGCAAACCCTGTCATGCCGTGCTCCATATCGGTATTAATGCCATGAACGGCTATGTGAGTGTTATTGAATCAAGTGCAGATCAGGCGCAAATTGTGCGTGCAACCCGCCGGCTCGTATGTATGCGTACTCCCTGGACCGAAATTGAGAAGAAAATCCTGGAGCAGTTTTTAAAGCCCGGCGGCAAAGTATACAGCCAGGAAGAATCAATTGGATGGGCAAACAGGATGCTGGCCTCTATCCCCAAGGAAGGATTTCGCGGATATTTACCTGACGGCTTGGCCATCGTCTTTCACGAAGAAGGCCCTTGGAAGGAGTTTCCTGAAGCGGTACATAAATGGGGATGCCGGAACTTTTAGAGTAGTTCCCCTTGTCCATTGCTCTGGCTGCAAATCAGGATCATTGGTCTCCGCTCTCAAGCTGTTTCGTGTGAGCATCCCTCTACAGTGCGCTAGGCTTAGGCAGATGCTCAGCCTTCACCAGATCGTCTCTGTTGATAACCGCCATTCCGAAGCCTTTATGCCGAAATCTCTCGGGTTTTGGGCGTAAAGATTCTTTCCCATGCTGGCTCTCTCATACAGTAGAGATTATACAATATACCCGTTTACTGTCACCTTGAAAAGGCAGTAGGGGGCCGGATTGGCTATCAGGGTAGGAAGACGGTACACTTTCCTGCAGCTTACATTTGCATCTTTTTATAATACCCAAAGGGAGGAACTGAAGGAGCAGATAAGAACTGTTCCGCAAAGGGGGATCGATGCCTCAAAGCCTTAAGGATAAGCTGGGACATGTACGGTTTCTCATCCAAGTGGGAAACAAACAATAAGCGATGCTGGCTAAGCACGACTTTGAAGGGATCACAAAACAACAAGGCGTCTACGATGCCTATAAACAGAGGATAGAAGAGCTTCGTAGGCAGACACAGGCCAAGTGGTAAAAAAGGCCAGCCAGAGACTCAGAGAAAGGGATAGGGACCCTCGAGCGGCCCGTCACGCCCTGCACTGAAAAAGCCCAGTAATGCGCACCCTCTCACCCCATACAACGACGGCGAGAGTTTCGCTACAAACCAGGCAAGCTGCTTAGCAGCGTTGTGGTCAAAAATTCAAGTGGGAAAAAGCTATAGAGCTGAGGTACAACGCAAGCGGATCAAATTTAGCTTGCAAGCTTCTTGATCGTCAAATTATTCATGCAGAGTAGCATATAATCGCGTAGATTGTATACTATCCTTCTTTTGTTTCTTGAGGTATACTACGTGCAAATAGAGAGGTTAAGTACGACATTTTTGGCTATGCAGGGCATTTTTTAGCAGGATCATTCTGATGCGAGGGTATCGATATGGCATCATTAACAGGTGATTGGGACGATATCATTGGCAAGGCTGAAGAAGAGAGCTTTGTTGGACGTGAGCAAGAATTGATTCTTTTTCGACAAGAAATAAATTGCGTTCCTCCTCGCTACCTTGTCTTTTACATCACCGGACAAGGGGGGGTGGGGGAAACAACCCTGTTGAACCGTTATAAAGAGATTGCGAGAGGCTCAGGCTTTTTACTAGCTGATTGTAATGAACTACAACACGATGTACCTGCTGTGCTTGGTCGATTCGCTCACCAACTAGCCGAACAAGGTATCACCTTCAAGTCTTTCGACGAACGATATAAGGTTTATCGTCAGAAAATGCATGAAATTGAGAACGATCCAGAAGCTCCTCAAGGTTTAGCTGCTCTCATAGGCCGTACAGTTGTGCGTGTTGCCTATATTGGTGGTGACCTATTACCAGGTATCAGAAAAGGATTGGAGTACTTTCCCCGCGAAACCATAGAAACACAAGCCAGTGAATGGGCGACGTATCTGGCTAAGAAGTTCTCTGACAAGGATGAGGTTGTGCTTGTACGAGAACCAATAGCCGTTCTTACTCCTCTGTTTTTTAAAGACTTGAATGAAGCTGTGAACGCAAAGAGCCGGCGCGTACTGCTCTGCTTTGAAAACTTTGAAGCAACCCGCCATGAGCTACAAGAGTGGCTGCTGCGACTCCGAGAATATAAACCTTCTCAAAATATCCGCATTGCCATTGCGGGACGCGATCAGCCAGGGGCAAAGTGGGACACCTTGAGAAAGGTAACACTTACTGTTCGTCTTGATGTCTTTACAGAACAGGAAGCTGAGGATTTTCTAGATGTCTACAACATTAGAGATGAGAACCGCCGGAGAGAGATTTTAGGATGTTCCGGGCGTCTTCCGGTACTGATGAGCTGGTTAGCTGCCCCAGCAGGTCAAGGGTTTGATCCGACTGTACCTACACATGATATCGTTGAACGATTTTTACGTTGGGTTCCTGAACCAACATTACGGCAAGCAGCATTGCTCGCGGCACTTCCCCGTACCTTTAACATAGATATCTTGAAGATGGTATTCAGCAGTTCTGAGCAAAGCGTTGATCTACAAGCAGCTTTTAACTGGCTGCTGTCTATGCCGTTTGTTCAACAACATTCAGATGGTTGGCAGTATCATAGTGTTGTGCGACGTATGATGTTACGCTACCAAAAGCAAAAAAGCCCGCAAACGTATCAAAATATGCACATGGTTCTTGCCGATTTTTATAACTCGAAACGAGGCGAAATAAGCATTTCAATAGGAGAAGAATGGTCGAACGAAGATTGGCGTGCATGTACGCTTGCTTATATGTATCATTTCCTTGCTGCTGATCCTATTCAGCACTGGAATGAATTCATAAGTCTGTTTACGGTAGCACTGCGAAAACGGCGTGCTTTTGCTATTGAGTTGATAGAACTATTAAATTCAGAAGATGTTCATGATGAGCTTTCTCGTGATCAGATTGATATAGCACAGTTATTTAAAGAGCAGCTATATGCTATCGAGAAAGGCGGTTTCAAAGATGGCTTCGCAATGTTTAATAAGCTTTGCACTATTTCTGGCCTCTCTTCTCAGGCAAAATGCTATGCCTTCGCATATCGAGGAAGAGCTTATCAATTGATGGAAAAATATGAGGAGGCATTAGCAGACTTTAATCAGGCTATTGCCTTGGATGAGAAAGATGCCTGGGCAATTGCCCATCGTGGGTGGGTGTATCGGTGGCTGGAGCGGTATGAGGAAGCCTTAGCTGACTTTAATGCTGCTATAGCTCTGGAAGAAAAGTATATTTGGGCAATTAACCGTCATGGAGAAACTTGTGGAATAATGGGGCGGTATGAGGAAGCCTTAGCTGACTTTAACTGTGCTATTGCACTGAGTGAGAAGGATGTCGACGCGATTACGGGCCGCGGATGGATATATAGGCTTCTAGAGCGGTATGAGGAAGCTTTAGCTGACTTTGATCGTGCTATTGCTCTCAATGGGAAGTATTTTTGGGCAATTGGGTGGCGCGGAGTGACATATCGAGAAATGGAGCGGTATGAGGAAGCTTTAGCTGACTTTGATCGTGCTATTGCTCTCAATGGAGAGATTGCTTGGGCGTTTGTCGAGCGCGGAGTGACGTATCGAGAAATGGAGCGGTATGAGGAAGCTTTAGCTGACTTTGATCGTGCTATTGCTCTCAATGGAGAGATTGCTTGGGCGTTTGTCGAGCGCGGAGTGACGTATCTATGGCTGGAGCACTATGAGAATGCTTTAGCAGACCTTAATCGTGCTATTGCTCTTGATGAGAAGGATGCCTATCTGTTTTTGGTGCGTGGAAGGACGTATCAATCTCTAGAACGGTATGAGGAAGCCTTAGCCGACTTTGATCGTGCTATTGCTCTTGATGAGAAGGATGCCTTAGCGATTGCTCGTCGTGGGGAAACCTATCGCCGGATGGAGCGATATGAGGAAGCGTTAGCCGACTTTGACCGTGCTATTTCTCTCAATGAAAAGTATGCTTGGGCCTTTGCCCAGCGTGGGGAGACCTATCGCTTGCTGAAGCGGTATGAGGAAGCCCTAGCCAACTTCGACCATGCTATTGCTCTAGGTGGGGAGGATGCCTTCGCGTTTGCGCAGCGAGGTTTGACCTATCGCTCGCTGAAGAGGTATGAAGAAGCCTTAGCCGACCTTAAGCTTGCTATTGCCCTAGGTAGGGAGGATGCTTATGAGATAGAGGCTCGCGGATGGACGTATCGATGGTTGGAGCAGTATGAAGAAGCCGTAGCCGACTTTGATCGTGTTATTGCCCTTGATGAGAAGGATGCCTTAGCGATTGCCCGTCGTGGAGAAACCTATCGCTTGCTGAAGAGGTATGAGGAAGCTTTAGCTGATCTTAATCATGCTATTGCCTTAGGTGGGGAGGATGCCACCGCGTTTGCCTGGCGTGGTGTGACCTATCAGGATATGAAGAGGTATGAGGAAGCCTTAGCTGACTTCGACCATGTTATTGCCCTGGGTGGGGAGGTTGCGTGGGCTATTGCTCAGCGAGGATGGACCTATCGGCTACTGAAAAGGTATGAGGAGGCTTTAGCTGACCTTAATCATGCTATTGCCTTGGGTGAGGAGAATGCTGGGGCGTTTGCCGCTCGTGGGGAAATCTACCGCCTGCTAAGCAGGTATGAAAAAGCCGTAGCAGATTTTGATCGTGCTATTGCCCTTGATAAGAAGAATGCCTTCGCATTTGCCTGTCGCGGGGAAACCTACCGGCTGCTAGGCAGGTATGAGGAAGCCTTAGCAGATTTTGATCGCCTTATAGTCCTCGATGAGAAGGAAGATTGGAATAGGTATAAGCAAGCATTGGTATATTTGACGATAGGAAGAAAGAGGGAATTTGAAGACGCTCTTCATACAGCTATAGAATTAGCTCAGTCTAAGTTGCATGATGATCCTAATAATTTGACAATTAGCTTTAACCTTGCTCTTTATAATCTTGTTTATGGGAACTCCCTTGCAAGATATGAAGAACTTATTTCAACCTGTTCGTCAATAGTACATCTTCAAGATGCTATAGATGATCTGGATGATTTCCTTACAATCGAGCCATCCAACGAATTAGCTCTGCGCGTTCGTTCGCGATTGCAAGCCAATATTGAAAGGCTTGAAGGTGGCTGCCGGTAATACTTCAAACCTATCCCAGAAGCACTAGAAGCATTATACAGGGTCAGATTCTATATTCTTCGCTCACGTGCGCATCAGCAGCAATGCCAGGCCTTGGTGGTTACTCCCTGGAAGCGAATTGGCTAGGTAGCTGAGATCCACTCATAATTCGTCTTTCATACAATTGGAGCACGAATAGAAGCCTATCATTGCTGAAGACGTTGTTCCTGTCAACGAGCTAATAGAGCTACCGGTCTTATTTATGAGGTGCCTACGCAGCGATCATTGTCGAAGAACATACATGACGGAAACGAAAAAAAGGCGGATCGACTCACTCCCAAACAGTGTATACTTTAGATGTAACGCCAACTGTCAACGTTTTTGGAAAAGATAAGCAGTTCACCTGGAAAGTAAAGAAACGGGACATATAGAAGAGCAATCCAATGAATGATCCTACTATGCCGCCAATTGAACCCACTGAACCGGCTCCCCCATCAGAAGTGCCAATGGAACCTACTGAACCGGCTCCCCCACCATATGACAGAACAGAACCGGTCTACTTACCAGGTGTGACGTATAATCTTTACCCTGACTATCTGAACATACCGCCGCCACCGCCGCCATCTCAGAAAAAGCGATGGTGGCTGCCCGCGCTCATTGCGTTTCTGCTTGTCGTTACGCTTTCCGGAGTGGGATATGCAGCCTTTACCTATCTACCATCCCATTCGACAAGTCAGAAATCACCCTCGATCTCACATACAAAAAGAACAATACTACCAACGGCACATCCAACGTTAACGCCTATTCCAACACCAACATTTACAAGAACGCCATCACCAACACCGACGCTTACTCCAACGCCAGCTCCGTATAATGGGCCTACTGCTCAGAGCCTCTTACAGATGTTTGCTCAAGACCCCCATATAGATTTGATGTACGATGCCAGTACCGGCACTTATATTGCTTCGCCTATCAGTGACACAGATTGGATACAAGCGGTCGGCTATTACCCTGGGCATGGTAGTGAAGAATGGACAGATGGAAGCGCGGGCGCTAATACGATGTGTTTAGGAGTATTTAATACCGCGAACGATGCGCTTAAGGCGGCTGATACGCTTGGCGCTACCAACTCGTTAGACGTGTGCCACGACCGGTATGCAACAGGGGAGTACAATACCACCTATGTCTATGGGGACTGCTTACTTGTGTATAATACGCCGCTCAGCGGGCAGCCCTATATCACCGATTTACAAGCCTATGAGCAAGATATACAAAACGCCTGTTAAAAAGATGAAACCCTGGCATATCTATCTACTTTTTTTACCCTTCACGATTCAGATTTGTCCATGTCGGGATCGCCACGCAACCATTTGATGCACGCTTACGCGAACACCGGCGTACCTACACCTGGCTGGAACAGCCTGATATTATGCTCATTAAAACCATGATAGGAACTCGCAAGCAGTGCGCGGTGAACAATGCTGGGTATGGCTTTTCCTGGCAATAGGGCTTGATCTCATAATTCGCAAACATACCCCCTTAGAACGCCTATGATCGGCAAGCGTTTATTGAGTATCTACAAAACTCCTGGCTTATGCACTTGTTAAAAGCCGACTCCATATCCAGATGTGCCAGAATCAATCTCTTTTTGAGGTAAACAACACTAAGCGAAGATACACCGGCTGATCTGAGAGTTCGCCAAAAGCAAAAAAGGATGGCTTTTAACCTGAAAAGCCATCCTTACGTCATCACTATCCTGTCCCTACTAATAACCCGACCCGTACTCCCTACTTGCGAGCGTTCATAGTGTCGTAGTGAAACGAGTGAGAGTGACAAATGGCGATGGCGGCAGCATCGGCTGCATCATCAGGTCTGGGTACCTTTGGCAGGTGAAGTAGCATACGTACCATCTCTCCTACCTGCCGCTTGCTGGCAGCGCCGTAGCCGGTCACAGCCAGCTTGACCTCGTTGGGCGCGTACTCGCTGATGGGTAAGCCACTTTGAGCCAGCGCCAGGAGAGCCACGCCGCGTGCCTGGGCAACTGGAATGGCCGTTGTCGTATTCCTGCCGAAGAACAATTTCTCCAGCGCAGCTTCCTGTGGACGATAGCGGGTAAGCAGTCGGCCAAGTTCCTCGTAGATTTGCTGCAAGCGTTTGGGGTAAGCCGCATTCTCCAGGGTGATAATGGCATCGCAGGCTAGCAGGCAAAGCTCGCTATCCCGTATAGCCAGCACGGCATAGCCTACGATGCCGAAGCCGGGATCGATGCCCAGGATGAGGCGCTCGTTCATTCTGCCCCGCGATATTGCCTCTCTTATTGGCATGGTTGCACTCTCCTTCCCCATATCACCAGCCCAGCCGGTGCTCGCGCATACTGAGCCAGCGGCCTTGCGCGATAATGAGGTGGTCAAGAACCTCAATCTGGAGCAATTCGCCCACCTGGATCAAAGAGCGCGTCACGTCCAGATCTTCGGGACTGGCTTCGGTACTGCCAGATGGGTGGGAGTGAGCCACGATAATCGAGGCGCTATTGAGCGCCATGGGCAGGCGGAAGACTTCGGCTATGCGCACGACCGAGGAGTTGAGGCTTCCCTTATAGAGCCGGTGGATGCGCTGGACATGGTTTTTGGTGTCCAGGCAGACAATCCAGAACTCTTCATGGTCAAGCCCGCCCATTTCCAGCATGAGCAGGGCGGCGATATCGGCCGGCGTGCGGATAGTCTCGCCAGAGGCGGGTGAGAGCAGGGCCGCAAGCAGCGAGATGATCGCTCGTACCTCGTCCGGCACAGAACCGGTGCTGCGGAGTGCAGCCACGAGATTTTCGCCGCGCGCCGCCAGCCGGCGCAAGCTGTCCAGGCAGAGGTAAGGCGCAAGAGCTTCGCGCAGCATCTGTACCCGCTCTTGCTCGCCGGTATCTTCCGGCTGCGCTATCGCACGCGACCCGTGTTGCGGATTAGCCGAACCCTCGCCTGAGACTGGCTCAAAGCGCGTGAAATGAGCGCGAAGCTCTATTGTTTCACCGCCCTCATCAACTTCTATGGTAAATGCCGGATCGATGGTGCGGTCAGTGACGAACGCCAGCTCGTCTATTCTGACAAGTTTCCCTTGTATTGCCTGGCCACCAATGGTGATAACCCATCCACGATCGTACCAGGCATTCATCATGCGCTCTCGGCTGGCATCGCTACGGGTGCGTCGCCATGCCTTCACATGGCCGGGGGTGGTGTGAGTCATGTTTTCCTCCTTTTCTGTTACATGCAAAATTTTCAAAAAAATCCCCCGGCAACAGTGCTGCCGGGGGGATGTGTACGAGATGTTCTAACAAGAGGCGTTAGCGAGGCCGGTACTGGATGGCCTCGGCAATATGGTTGGCCTGAATCAAGTCGCTTTCCGCCAGGTCGGCAATGGTGCGCGCAACTCTGAGTGTCCCGTAAAAGGCTCGCACCGAAAGATGCAACTGCTGCACCGCCGCTTTGAGCAGCTTTTCGCCAGGCGCATCCACCTGGCAAAATGCGTGAAGCGTGGCCGGCCCCATCTCGGCATTGCAAGCCGGAGAAGTTCCTGCAAGGCGCCTGCGTTGCCGCTCGCGCGCTTCATCGATGCGAGCGCGAACTCGAGCACTCGTTTCTGCTTTCCGCTCGTCGAACATGGCCGCCGCATCCAGGCGCGGAACCTCGATCCAGATGTCAGCCTGTTCTGCGAGCGGCGAAAAGCGTGACAGGTACGCCTGGATCATGCCGGTGGTGCAACTGCACTCATGCACGGGATCGCCATAGTAGCCGCATGGGCAGGGCCGCATCTCGGCGACCAGGGCGACCTGTGGAAAGCGTTCGGCGATATGCAGGATCAGCGGCAGGGCCGAGATTGGCCGGATAACCGCAAGCGCGCCGAGGCAGAGATAGCCGCCCTCTGCCTCATGTACCAGATCGGGCAGGCTGGCTGCGTCCAGCACCGGGGGAAGTTCGACGAACGGCGCGGGGTCAACGAGTCCGGCCAGAGCGCGAACGAACATCGATTTGCCAAAGCCAGGCGCGCCGGTAAACACGATGCTGTGTCTTCCTGCGGCTGCCACTTCGACCGCCCGTTTCGCGTGAGCCTGCCCGATAATGCCGGCCAGGTCAACTGCGCCGGGCGAGGTATCTGGCATGAGCAGCGCAGGTATATCGCTCTGCTGATCGGGAAGAGGTGGCGCGGATACAGAGGGCGCAACAGGTTGGCCCTGGGCAGGTTCTGGTGTCTCGGCATGCGCACCGAGCGGGAGTTGCCAGTTTGTATTCGTTTTGCGTGTCATAGTGAATTGCTCCTTTCCCATAATGAAAGAGCCTCGGAACACGTGTTTCGAGGCTGTTGTGAGGACAGTAAAGAGGCGACTGGCGCACAGGCTCACTCTACTGGTGTGATCGTGACGATGTGCCGTCCAACCGCATATTGCAAGATCAGGTAGTTGGAGGATGCGAGAGCAGGCAGCCAATCAGAACAGGGATCAAAGCCTCCTTGTCCGACATGAAAGAGCAGGTGTGCGGGCAACTCCTGTTCGTCACGGTGCCCGTTTTGTACTCGCACAATGCGAAACGCTCGTGGCCGCTCCCACTGGCCGTCATCTCTGCGCTCAGGCTTAGTGCGGATCGCTTCCACACGGAGAGAGTCAGAGCGCATAGTGAGCGCAAGCCAGTGAAAGCCTGGTGAGCCGAGAATCATCACAGGGGAAAGCTGGCAGAGGCTATCTTCTCTCTGCCATGCCTCTGTGAAATCGTCGAGTGTACGCTGCGCGGTGATAGTGATTTCGAAGTTTTTGTCCATAGTTGGTTCCTTTCGATGAAATCGGGCATGAACAATCCCCCAGCAGTGTGTTCCTGGGGGATACTGGGTAAGGAGAGGATTGGCGAGAGCTGGAAAGCGGTTATGTTTCTTCTCCCGCCTCTGACAGGGTCGTGATCACGGCATTACCGACGATTACATCACCTGGCATGAGCACATCAAGGGCTATGAAAGTCGCCACCATGTTCGGTCGCTTATCCTTCAGCTTGCCCTCTTCATCAATCCACATGAGGCGTCCGTTGGAGAGGTACACACATTCCAGATAGCCATCGACCAGCGAATGCAGTTCATCGGTCGTGAAGGCCAAGCCGTTCTTCGGCGTGATCGTGCTGATTTTCCCTTCGGGGGTTATGAGTGTTGCCATTATGTCAACTCCTTTGCAAAAAGGAACCCCCAGGAAACCAAAACATTTCCTGGGGGTCCCAACACATTGTCTATTGTTCAGTTCCTGGGAGATTACAGAGGTCGTGGCCGTTACCTCAACCACGTCTCCCAATTCCACCCTCTTCAGAAGATCAAGGGTTGCCGGGTCAGGCGTCTTGAACTCCGGCAGCTCGAACTCAAGCAGTTTGATGCAGAGAGACCGGCAGCGTAGTGGTCACCGCTCGCTTTCGTAGAACGGGATAGCGTTTCCCTCATGCGTTTGTAGGCCCGCGAGGATTTTCTCCTTTGCCTTCTCATTGACCGAGCCGTCAGCGAACTGGATCAAGGCGAAACCCGTAATAGGCAGAGCAGCGAACAGGCCAGGCATCAGGCCCTCCTCCGACTCACCTGTTGGACGGTACTGGTAAGTGGTGCTGCCGATTTCACGCAAGCAGAGCGGGCGTTCCTCGCCTTCTACGCTGATTGTCGTCTGCGCTGCCTCTTGCGGGATTAACTCCCACACTTTAAAGAGGCACGGCCCCGTGTGGGTCTCGTTGGATTGTGCGGGTAGTTGTTCAGGCAGAGCAGGATGCGCCAGGGCGATGGCGCGGGTGCGCTCGCTTGCCCCATTCGCTTTCTCCTCTTCCCTCATCCACTCATCTTCGTCCCATGCGCCTTCATCCCACGCCTCTTCATCCTCTTCGCCCGCCTCAGGAACGGGAGTGGCAGCATGACCGGGAATATCCTTGCGACATTCTTGTGGCGGGCTCTGCTCCTGCCATACGGTATTAATCACCTTTGGATGCGCCAGGATCATGCGGCTAGCCTGCGAGAGCAAGGACAGATCGAGATTGGGGTTGAGCTTGCGTGAGGCTCCAAAACGGCGTATTTCCTCGAGGTAATCCGGGCAGTACTCATAATGCTCGGCTCCCACCCAGATCAAGAGATCGTAGATGGGCTGGCCCTGCTCATCAAGCAGAGCCTCACCCGTTGGCAGCACGCGCTGCCAGAGCTGCGGCTTGTTCGGTAAATCCAGGCCATCGGGGATAGGCAGCGGCGGATCGAGCAGGAAATCCTCCAGCGGGCGTCCTCTGGGGGAGAGGCCGCACTCGCAATACACACCGCCCGGCTCGCGCTCGCCGCAGCCGCGTTCTACGGGATCAGCTTTGGGGAAATCGCCAAACATCGGTTCTTCAAACATGTCTTTCACTCCTTACTTTTCGTTTTTGTTTGTTCCTGTTGATCGTGAGATTGTGTCTACCGTGCGCAGGTAGACCTCTGCCTGCTGGATGAGCGCGGTGGTGAGGCTACGCACGGCTTGCGGGACCGATCTGTACTCGTCACTTTGTTCAAAGCGGCGCAGATCGGCAACCAGTTGCGCCAGCGCCGAGGCCGGCGCGGATGCTACAGCGGTATGGGCCATGCCCAGGCCTTGCTCGGGTGATGGCGCCGTAACCGGAGCGAGGTATGATGGCGCGGGTGCAGTTCCGGGTGCAAGCGGCGCGAGGCTCCATGCCTCTCGCAGTTGTGCCTGCATCGGCGCGAAGCCCGCGTTGATCTGCGCCCGCAGCGCCTGCTTCACAGTATCCACCGTGATCTCCTCACCGCGTTCGGCTAGAGCAGCGATCTGCTCCTGTTGTGCCTGCGTAAGGCGAATGAGTTTGCGAGCCGTTTCGCGGGTGATGTGACCTGCCAGCACGCGCTCGACGAGGGGCGCGGGCAATTGCGCGATCTTGAGCCGCTCGGAGAGCGATGCGCGGTCAAAACCGAAGGCGGCCAGGTCGTCAAGGGTCATGCCCACGCGCTCGTCGATAAGTTTGCGCAAGGCTTCGACTTCCTTGACCCAGGCCGCCGAGCGCTGCTCGTTCTCAATGAGTGTGATAAGCGAGGCCAGTTGCGGGGTGCTCGCCTCGTACACCTCGCACTTGATGACCTCAAGGCCGGCAAGCCGGGCAGCCAGCACGCGCCTGCGCCCCGCGATCACCTCAAAGGTGGCATCGGGATCGTGGATATCGCCGCCGGTGCAGCGCATCACTGCCGGGGCTTGTAGGATGCCAACGCGCTGAATACTTTTGACGAGTCGCCTGGCCGATCGCTCGATCTGCGCCGCATTGGGAACGATCAGCCGCTCAAGCGGCACGTGCATCGTTTCATGTGAAGGCAGGGCATCGACGCCGAGCCGCCGCATGAGAAGCGCGTCGGTGGTGGCGATGTCCTTGTCGCCAGAGAATGTTTGTGTCATATTGATACTGTCCTTTCAGGAAAAAAGGCCCCAGGATCCGTCCGTCATGATCCTGTGGCCAGACAACTACTCCCACATGCGCGATTGCTGGGGAGCCGGAGAAGGGTGAGGTAACGCCGTGGGATGCACGGGAAGATGATCCGCTTCTGGAGCCTGTGTTGCGAGCATATCCCACAGCGAGAGTGTCAGCGGAGCCGGGGCGCTCTGGCCGTTGTACGGAGCGGGCTGCGTGTCGTCGAGCGCGGGGATGTCGCGTTCGACAAGGGGAGCAGGTCGCTTTACCCGGTCATAGGAACGCACGCGACGCGAGCGACGACGGGCAAATGCCTGGATGTGAGCCAGGTTCCCGAACTCCACCTCGGCGCGGCTGCTCGCTGTTTTCAAGGGCGTGGGTATGGACATAGATGCGGCCTGAGGGTGTCCTTGCAGTGCAGGTGCAATTGGCTCGTCCTTCGCATCTGTGGTTGCAATAGGCGGTGCTGGCATTGCTGGAAGTGTGTCCACATTGCCTTCACGAGGATCTGGTTTCAGCAGAGGCTTATCCTGTCTGGGCAAAGGCAACCTGATGGGATGGGGAACGGGCTGCTCCTTCCATACGGGTGCGGTGAAGGCCGGATCCCCGAGGAGCGCGCGGAGCCGCTGTTCCAGCGTATCCTCGATGCCACCCAGGAACGCGCGACCTGCCCTGAGAGCGGCCTGTAACTCTTCGGCGCGGCGCGCGAAGGCCGCTTTAAGGTCGGTTTCCTCTTGCGCAAGCTCACCTTCGCTTACCACTACCGGCGGCGCGAACTCGCCCTCATCATCCTTTTCCAGCAGGCTTGAGAGCCGGGCCAGCGTGGTCTGGTCCGCGCCCGCCTCCTCGACCAGCGCGCCTCTGGCTACCTCGCCTGCGAAGGCTGCCGCCGCTCCGCTCTGCTGGCCCAACTTGCGCAGCTTGCGATGCCCGGCGGTATTGGCATACACAAGGTAGTAAATCTTTACTTCCTCACATTTGCCCAGCCGCCAGGCGCGCCGGGATGCCTGATCGAGCATGAAGAGGTTTAAGGCCATCTCGTACCAGAGCACCGTATCGATGGCCGACTGCAGATTGAGGCCCTCATTCACTCGCCGGTAGGGGACGATCACCACGTCGTGCCCGCGCTTCAGCACGGCATCCAGGATGGCTTCCTGGCGGTCCTCGGCGGGCGTGCTGTTGGGCAGCGTCCAGGGATGATACTCCCGCAGCACCCACTCCAGGCGGCGGGCCATACTGCGCAGTTCGTTCTGTTCGTGATACACCATGACGCGCCGGCCTAGAGCGCGTTCCCGCTCAACAATGGTGAGAAGCCGCTTTTCGAGCGGGTAGAGGTGATCCCAGGCGAGCCGGCAGGTCGAGACGAGGAGCTCACGTGCCGTCTGGTCGCCCCAACCGTCGCGTTTGGTTTGCCACACCTCGAACGGCGCGTCGCAGGGCAGCGCGGCAAACCAGCGTGGGATCGTGCCTTTGGCCAGTCGCGCCGCCTGGTTGCGCATCTGCGCCAGGTCTTCCAGTTCATGCACCAGGCGCCAGTAGTGAGCGGCCAGGTGGCGCGAGTGCGCCCATTCCTTGACTGCCTGTTCTTGCTGGAGCGCCTGCTCGACTGCCTGCTGCAAGCGGGCCGCTTCCACCGCCTGCTCGTCCTCAAGCATCGCCAGTTCGCCGCGTCTGGTGGCCTGCTGGAAGGCCGCCAGCTCGGCTTTGGCCAGGCGCTCTGTCGCGACGACTTCTTTCAGCACGTCCTCAATCCCCTGATCGCTCATGGAGACAATCTCGGGTATCTCGATGCGCGGCGGCATGTGCGCGCCCACGTCCAGGACCGCGAGATAGGCCAGGTCTTCCAGGAGGTACGGGATGAGTTTGGCGGAGAGGCCGGGCGCGGGAATAGTGGACACCTGCACGTTGGTCTGGCCGGAGCCGCGCCGGGCTTCGCTCTCATACTGCTTCGTCCACTCCTGAATTACCCCGTAGCGCGCGAGCGCCTTCTCCGCGTCGTTCCATCCCAGGCCGAGTCGTTGCCAGAACTGGGGGTGAAACCTGAACCAGTAGTGGAAGAAGCTCAGCAGATCGCCACCAAAATGCGTTCCTGTCGCCAGCATGTGGCATTGCGAGGCGAGCATGGCCTGATGGAAGGCGTGGCCGATATCGGTATCGCGCCCGCGCCCGTTGTGGCTCTCGTCCACAATGGCAAGGGCTACGCATCCCTTGAAGAAGCGGTGCAGGTAGTCGTAGGGTGAAAATGAATCGGCAAGGGGCGTGGCCATCGCATACTGCTGGCCAGCACGCTGCCTGCGAGCGTCGGCAAGTTTGCGCCTGCGCTGGGCGAGCATGGCAGCTCTGCTCCCTGTGGGTGGTGCCTGATGGGAAGCGTACGCTTCCGGGGCCTTCATCGCTTTGAGACTCCTGGCCTGCTGCTCCCTTTCCTTGCCACTCCTCATTTTCTCCGTTGGATAAGCCGTTTCCCACAGGTCACGAAACAGGCGAGGCGCAACATCCACCAGGGGCATGACCAGGCGCGCGAGTGCCAGGGCTATGCCCTGGCGCGGGTGGCGGCGAAGGGCCTGCACAATAGTTTCTGCCAGAGATGGGCTGCCGGGGGACTCTCGGATCGCCGGGTCGAGCGGCGCAACCAGGTTGAGCAAGGCCTGTGCCGCCTCTTGATCGGCCAGCGCGATCTTCACTTGCTGCACGAGCGGGAGCATGGCCGCATAATCCAGCGGCGAAAGGCTCCCCGCTCGGATCTGTGCCCGCCGTTGCACGCGCTCTATCGCCTCCGACCAGCACGCAAACGACAACTGGGGGTGCCTCTGCTGTACTTCCGGTCGCCGCGCATCCGTCCAGAGCGGGGTACGGACCCGCTCTTGCGCCCGCTCATGTAGTGTGCGACTATGGGCATCCGCCCGGCAGTGGCACCAGCGCGGCTTGAGGGTGAGCCAGGTGCGAGAAGTCACGGGCTCGAGTTTGTCGTCCCCGTCCTCGTTGTCCGCCATCTCCGGCTTCTTCTTGAAGAGGAGCATGCCCTCGTCCTGCGGCTGTTTCTCCACCTCGTGGAGTTTGCCGGGGACGGCCTTCACCATCCCGAAGCATGAGGGGCAGAAGAAGCGCGTGGCCCTTTCCGGGCGGGTGTACCACTCACCGGAGTCCTTCCATTTGTAGCCGAGCAGCACACCATGCTCGTTCTTTACTGGTTTCAGGCGCTCAAGCAGGCTCTCGTCGGGCTCCGTCACCTTCACCTCGGTCACGATCTGTCGTTCGATGACGGCCGGCTGCCAGGCTCGCCCAAAGGCGCGGGTAAGGGAGTGCGGGAAGATGGCGATGACGGCCGGCGCGGAACTGGTTGCGCAGCACTTGAGCCACCTGGGGATATCGGTGTGATGCTCGATCAGCATCACCTCTGCCCCGGCTTCCTTCCAGGCGGCGCGGATTTCTGCGGCGTACTCTTTCGTGACCTTTTTGGGCGTTGTCACCAGCACCGGCAGGGCCTGTGGCCCGGCGTCCTCGGGCGCAAGGAGCGTGCCATCAGCTCGCCGATAGGCCACAATGCGCCCTGTCCCCTCTTCGCGTAGAGCTTCCAGGCCGAGCAGAGCAAGCGCGCGGGGATTTTTGAGCCAGGCCTGCCTGAGTCCGCGCATCCAGGCGGGCTGCTTCTCTTTCCCCAGGAAAAGCGGGGTATTGCGATGCCGCCACTGGTAGGCCATGCGCGCGGCTGTCGCCGTCGCCAACCTTGTTTTGCCCGTTCCCGGCTCCCCCTGGATGGCGGCGCGACCACATCTATCGAGTGAGCGGCCCATAGCGTAGACCCGGTGCTGCTGGGCAAGGGAGAGGCCGGGGAAGGCTGCGTTGGGGAGTTGCTTGTCCTGCCCGAAGTGGGCCAGCACGCGCATCTCCCACTTTGCCGGGTCCAGTTTGTACAGGGGGACGCGCAGCCTCGCCACGCGGGCGGCAAGCTGCCCAAGCCAGGGCGAGAGCCTGCTGAAGACGCCCTCGCCCTGCTCGTAGCGTGTCTCGCCTGTTTCGAGATTGAGGATGCCCAAAATGGGCTTGTCCTGCCACTGGCGCACCGAGACGGAGACCACGCCGTGTTCGCGCAACTTCTCTCGCTCTTCCTCATCCACCTTCATGGGCGTCCATTCGTGTCCCACGAAGGCGGTTAAGAGATGTGGCTCGCCCTGAGGGCTCTCAATGATCTCGCCGTCCAAGAGGCCCGTTAAGACTTCGGCGGCCACGTGGGCCTCGCCGGAAAGTGGCATCATGGGCTGGCCGCGCATGACCTCCGGTTCCCAGGTGGTGGCCTCCTCCCACCAGGGCGAGAGATGCGCGCCACTTTTTTCGAGTGCGGCAAGCAGCGTGGCTTCATCCGCGTGCCGCACAACGATGGATGGGCGCGAGGTCGCTTCCGGCACGAGGAGGGATCCAGGTCGGGTTCAGCAGGAATGACCGGCGGCGGCTCGCCGCGTTCCCATCCCGGGCGCAGGCGTGGATTCCCCTTCGGCACGACGGCGCGATAGCGATAGCCGGAGAGGCGCCGCTGCTCTGCGGGAATAGGGTCGCGAGGCTCGGCCCGGCGCGCGCCGATGACGCAGATCTGGGAAAAATCCTCGAAACTCCCTTCGTCGTCGGAAGACTCTTTATCGGGGAATTTCCAGATGCGCACCCGCTCGTACCACTTGCAGAAGTGGTTGATCATCGTGCCGTCCCAGGCTGATCTCGCCGGGATGATGGCGACCATGATGCCGCCGGGCACAAGCAGCAGGCCTGAGTCGGCGATGATGCGATACTCGGCCCGCTCGCCATTCTGGAAGAAGTAGGGCGGATTGGCCAGCACAAGACTCATGCTGCCTTTAGGGATGCTCGTGCCCTCAAAGGCGCAGGCCACGATCTCGGCTCCGGGAAGACGCGAGCGGGCAACCTCGGCTCGCGCGGCGCTGATTTCTACGCCATAGAGCCGGGCCTGCGCGAGCGTGAGACAGGGCAAGAGCAGATCGCCCTCGCCCGCTGTGGGGTCGAGGATGTTGACCGCTTTTCCTTCTGGGAAAGCCAGCAGGTTGCGCACAATGCGCTCGGCAAGAGCAGGTGGTGTGCGAACGAAAGCGGAATTTGCCATATTTGCCAGGGTTCCAACCGGCATGAAGTACTCCTTTCGTACATGGATGAGATGATTGAACAAACAAACGACACACAAGATGGCGTCCCACCTTGCACGCCAAATGGTGCATGGCAGGACACCTCGTGAGAGCAAGGTTTTAGTGTGGAAATATGGTGTTCGCTACTTGCATACTAAATGGTGCAAAGCAGGACGCCGAGTGAGAGAGGTGTTGAGGCTGGTCACTCGCTAGCGCCAGGGGAGCCAGCCCTCGCGCACACCTGAGCCGGTGAGCGCGGCCCAGGCCAGGAGATCGCCGGAGACGCGCCAGGCCCGGATGCCGAGGGCCTCGATGGGCGCAATGAGGCCGGCAGAGAGGCCGCGCTGCCACAGGGCATCGGCCCAGGCGTTTGGGAGCTCGGGACGGCTGTCGTGACGGTAGAGGATGGGAATGCGCAAGGCCGAAAGCACGCCCTGGAAGGCGCGGCGATTAGGGCCGCATTCGTTCCAGTTACCCAGGATGTAGCGTGTCACCCAGGGCGGCGGTTTGGGCTTCTGCCTTTGCGCGTCCAACGAAGTGCTCTCTTCAGCGGATGCGGCGTGACTCTCATCTGTATCTGTCTTCGCTGGTGGCGGCTCCGGCAGTTCTGGCGGGTTGAGGATGCCTTCGCGAATGCTGGCGGAACGCAGCAGGGCGAGGACGTGTACTTGCCGGGCATTGGCAAGCTGGCCGCCAGTGGTGCGGTAGCTGCCATTGGCGCGTTGCACCTGCGCCGGGCCGCGCCAGTCGTCCTGCCAGGCGAAGGCCGGATTGAACTGCACCTTCGTATTGCCCCACAGGCGTCCGAGCATGACGCCGACGCTGGTGTCGTAGCCAACGAGACTGAGCATGATGATGTGCTCACCATCGCAGGCCAGCGCTGCAACCTGTACTGATTGCCCGTCTGCTTCAAGCGCTCCGACGAAGCCATCGGGATGATAGGGCAAGACCAGCGATGATCCATCCAGTCCATTCATGGCGCCACCGCCTTTCCCAGGTTCGCTTGCCGCTCTCTGGCCTCTTGCGTGAGCAAGCAGGTAATGCGCGTGGGCATGGGTGGCATATCCAGGAAGGTGGAGAGGCTGCTGTACTTGATGACGGGATAGGGCAATGCAAACATCATGTTGTATCGGACATGAGGCCGGCTTTGTGATACGATTGTTCGTGACATCGTGAGATCTCCTTTTCTAGGACGATGAAGCCGCCTGCTCATTGCAGTGAGCAAGCGGCTTTGTTCTGACCAGCCGAAACGCTTTTACGTCCTTGACAACGATATGACTTCCTTTTGTGAGCAGGTTACAGGGGACGATCAGCGCGTGATCTTGCGCCTCGTTCCACCAGATCAATACCGGGCTATCGAAGAGGGGATGAGGCATGTGACTTCGCAGGTAGGCCTGAACCGCTGCGTCAAGAGGCTGCATGGACGGCTTGCAGTCCTGCTGCGGCTCAATGAGGATGAACTGCTGCCACTCAGTGAGGCGCGTCAGGTACGGCAGCAAGCGATGTTGCGTGAACTGCATCATCGCTCATCACCGTCCAGGCTTCGCCATTGCCCCAGTGGCGTTGCCGTGACCCGGAAGACCAGGGTGTAGCAATCTCGCAGCGCCGCTTGCTCTATCCCATTGAAGAGGGCGTTGGGCATATAGCGCAGACTGGCGTACTGTGCTGCAAGCGTGGCAATCTCGCTGGCCGCCAATGCCTGTTCTCGAAATGGAGCAGCATCGGTCTCGGCCCGCCGAGAACAAGCAGCGAGGATGCTATCCTCATCTGGAACGAGGTCAAGTGCTAGAGTCATGTTTTTTTCTCCTTTCGTTCGTTGTGGTGAAAGACATGAAGAAGGCCACCCCCTCATGAAGTGAGGAAGTGGCCTGTCTGCAATGCGCGGCATCAAGAGCCGGGAAAACTGGCGTGCTTGCCGCGTTCCCCTCTGCTTTGTTCAGTTCGGCTCTTGACGTTTGTGAATCACAGTGCTATCCTTCTTTTTGGATGTTTGACATAGCAACACAACAAGACCCATCCCTGTTCGAGAGGGATGGGCCTTTGCTATATTTGTGTTTATTAAGGCCTCCTTTGATTTCTGTTACGTTGTGGCGGTCCATTGCCAGCGCTTCACACAGCGGCCACACACCGGCTGGACCACATTCCCGGTAGCGTTCGCTCCAATCCTTGCCATTTCCATCATGTGGTGGCGGGCAGAGATCAACGGCGAGGCAGGCCTGCCGGAACCCACCGGCTAACCGCTCCATTGCTTCGTGCCCACTTTCATCCCCATCCAGGCCAAGCACGACGCGCTTCACCTGCGGCGCGAAGCGAACGATCCAATCCGCTCGCGCTACCGTGCCGACTAGCGCCACCACAGTATGTGGCGACACACCTGCCGCGATGAGGGCCAGCCGGTCAAAGCCGCCTTCGACCAGGGCAAGCGTAGGAGCGTAGTGGGATGGATGAGAACCGTACCAGCCTGCGGGGTTGGTCTTGATCCAGCGCTTGATGTTTGCGGCTTCCAGGATGGTTTTATGCTCGTTTTCATCCATCCCTGGCTCCCAGCGCACAATGGTGCGACCAATGAAGCCGCGGCCATCAGGCGAGCCGAGCGGAAAGACGAAGCGCCCGATCCAGCGCGTGAGCACATCGCGCTGCTCCCTCGGAACGGGCGTGTCTTCCCAGGCGGAGCAGGAGAGGTAGCCGATCTCGCTTGAGGCGGCAATCTCCAGCGGGATGGCGCGTTCGTCCAGGTAGGCGCTTGCTCGCCACGATGCCAGTTCCTCTTGCATGAGCGGCCAGGCAGCTTCCAGCGCAGCCACTTCATCGCATTGCCACTGCGGGCGAGCAACAGGCAGGCGTGGTCTGGTGGGATGCTCAGGCAATGGGTGACGAATGCCTACTGGGAGTGGTGGACCTCGTGTATGATCGACGGGATGCTCGCTGCGCCGCAGCGTCTCGGCCGCATCCGGGGCATACTCCTCAACCAGCACGGTTGAGTGGCAACAGTGGCAGAACCCCCATCCACTTGCTGCATCAATGGAGAGTGAGCGTTGGTGATCGCTGCCATGCACCGGGCAGAACGCGCGCAGGCGTTCGCCGGAGCCGGAGCCAGAGAGGGTGAGATCCAGGTCATGTTCGGAGAGGACGTGAATGCGTTTCCCCTGCCGGGTCATGACTGCCGTAATCATGTTTAGTCTCCTTTGCTGAAGGCATGTTCACATCACTTGCGGCGCACATCGCCGCAGTGTGAGGAAATACGTAGAGGGTCCGGAGATGCAAAGGACGCTCCTCGAAGGAAGCGTCCTTGCGCGAGACGAGAGAAGCAGGGGATGACGGAGAAGGAACCGTGCGTGAACCATAGGTGAACCGCACCTGGTTCGGTCCCGTTACGGAAGAGTTGCCAGCTCATGCTGGATGGCCATAAGTTGCTGCTGGATCACCGCACGTTCAGCGATGATTGCTTGCCATCGACTTTCCAGCCGCATGCGTTCTTGCTTTGTCCAGGCGTAGCGCTGCCTCGCCATCCAGCGATGACGACGGCGCGTGCTGGTCATGATGAGCAAGACGACGATCAGCGGCACCAGGAGCACCGGGTAGAGATTTACCAGGACGGCGATGCCGATGAGGACTACGAGCGCGATGAGGAAGCGTACCAGCGGCGGAGGGGACGGCGGCAGAGCCGACCACTGCGCTGAGATGGCTGCTTCCTGGGCGTCGAGACGGAGAAGCTGCTGCTTCAAAGCGAACTCTTCGCGCCGGAGCGCATCTCGGCGCTCGCGTTCTGCTCGCTGCTGTTCGCGCTCTTGCTCGCGTTGCCGGCCATGTTCTGCCTGCTCATATTGCCAGTCCTCTCGGGGCTGGCTATACCCTCCACGCTCTGGTCCTGGTGCGGGCACCGGCAATGGCCCTATGCCTGACATCGACGATGGCCACGACCCTTCGCCTGCTGAGTTCATGTTGGAGTTGGGTTGTTTGTTGTGATGGTGATTGTACTGTGCCATTGGGAAATACTTCCTTCCTGCGTGCGCAGCTCGCGGAAAAACGAGAGGTCAGGACGCAAGACAGAATCTCCCCTGCTCATGCTCATCATTGAACATGAGCACATGGCACGCTCTTGTTGTTGTTAGTGGACTCTTTTCTGCCTCCTTTCTTCTCTCGCTCGTTCGCTAGCCTATTTGCCTACTTGCTTGCTTACTTAGATGCGCTCCGATGATTCGTGCTCCGGTGACGCGCTACGATAACGAACTACAGCTGATGAGCTACGATAACGACCTACGATGAACGCACGACAATGGACGCGCTACATACAAAGAACCATATGCGGTATCCTGTTCTGACTCCTGGCAAGGAACTTATCCGCGACTGGAGTCGAGGGCGGATACACCCATCCCCTCATCTCGTGTCATCCCCGGCGAGCAAGCTCAAGCACACGGGATGGGGGAGAGACGATCCCCATCTTTGGCCCCCGGCGAGGATCTCGGCGACGGGTTGGCCCCGGCAGATGAGCCGGTCTGTCTGGTTTTCGTGAAAGCCAGAAAACATGTTCATGTATCAGCATATAGCATGGAACATTTTTTCGTGTCAAGGGGTAGATCGCCAAAATCGTCGGCTTTGTGGGTCATCTCACGCGCAGCGGATCAGGCAATTTCTTGTGTTGTCTGGCTTCTGAAGGCAATGTGTGATTCAAGTTCGCGGCGGTGGTGGTTGCGCGATATAGATGAAGGAAGGCAGGTCGGGTTTCGCATGTCCTGCCCGTTTTTGGGCGGCGACGGTTGCAACCACGAAAGTGATTTGCGCAGTAGCCTGTGGAGCGGGTTGATAGCACAACTTGGTAGTGGTTCCCTTCTTTACTAATCACTGCTGGGACACCTCTTTGCGCGCTACGTGCAAACTTGGCTACTCGCGCTGTCGATAGTCGCATCAGAGTATAGATGCACTACCCATGTACTCTGGCACTTGTCGATCGTGACCTACCTGATAGCATCTGCGACCTTGGCATGATCGGCAAGTAGAGTGCTACCTGTGCCTGCCTGTTGTGATGATTTTTTGTTTATGCTAATCAACATCCTGCCCACCTATCCCAACACTGCTAATCAACACCCTGCCCACTAAATGATAACTTGATGCAATTTTGCTAATGAGATCACTGCAGTAACTATTCAGGAAGGCTACATGTCATGTATCCGAGAAAATGGGCCGGTTCTCAAATAACTTGCCACGAGGCCCTGCGCTTTCAGAGGATCAGGTTTCTCGCAACATTTGGTGCGGCATCACTCCTAGAGCGTCTTGTGGCTTGTTCTGCCTTTCGGCATCTTGCTTTGGAGCTTTACGCCATTGTATGGATGTCAAAGAAGCCTGCTTCACTGCTCTTCAGCGGCCCGACCCGCAATCTCAAACACGGTCCCATCTGGGGCGCGGAAATGATTCCAACTGGTCTTGCCCGCACGCTGAATAGGTCCAATGAACTCAATCCCTGCTGCTTCCATGCTCGCTCGTGCTGCATCGACATCGTCCACCCAGAAGGCGACGACAGGACCGGTGGTGAAAAACGCGTGAAATGGCTCCTCGGGACGATAGAGTTCCACTTGCGTCCCATTGGTCAACTGGAACCCCGCAATCTCCGGTTCGTCTCGAATGGGCTGCATGCCCATTACATCACGAAAGAACGTGACCATCTCTTCAAACTGAGTCGTTCGCACTCCCAGCCAAGTGAGTCCTTTGACCTGCATAGCTTTTTCCCTCATCTCTTTCCTGTGCTCCTACCCGCCAGTACACCGTCCCACCCTCCTCCTACACTCTCGTAGTCTATCCCGTTTTGAGGTTCCCCCACTTTTGTGGTTCTTCCGCACTTCCCGTGCTCAACCATTGTATAGAGTTGATAAGCAACCAATCCAGAACAGCATTGAGGGATATTTCCCCAAAAAATTATCCCTCACACATTGAATGGGTGTGCTACGAATGGGTGTGCTACGTCTCGGCAGGCCTGCTCTCGCTACTTTCTCTTTATTGCTGAGCACTACAAATGCGGAAGAGCCACTTTTGTGGAGTAGTGAAAGCTTAGAGTATACTATTCCACAAAATGAGTGAACCTCAGTATCAACTTATTAAAATGGAAGGAGCAGTCCAAACCTGGACAGTCTGATCTAAACTCCCAGAAGCAATATAAGCCCCGTCTGGCGACCATGCTACTGCAGAGACACAATTGGAGTGACCTTTGTAGGTTACAACCTCGTTTCCTGTAACAGAAGCCCAGACCTGGACAGTGTGATCTTCGCTCGCGGAGGCTATATACGTTCCATCCGCATCTGGTGACCATGTTATTGCTGAAATGCTGTCAGAATGACCTTTATAAGTGAATATCTTGCGTCCTTTGGCCTTCCATACCTGGACAACTTTATCATCTCCTCCCGATGCTATATATGTCCCGTCAAGTGACCAGGCTATAGCCCATACAGAATCGGTATGCCCTCGATATGTGCGGACTTTATGACCATTGAGCGAATCACATACCTGGATCTCAGTATTATTGTTCTGGAAGGCAAGATACTCATTATCAGGGGACCAGGCTACAACCCAGACACTATCATCCAGACCGCTACAAGTAAAAATCTCTTTTCCGCTCTGCATGTCCCATACGTGAACTGTTTGATCATCACTTGCAGAGGCAATACAACTTCCATCAGGGGACCAGGCAAGTGAGAATATGCCCTCGGTATGTCCACGATATGTTAGCAGATGGTTGCCTGTCATGGCCTCCCAGACCTGCACCGTCTGATCACCACCGCCAGAGGCAATACACGAGCCATCAGGCGACCATGCTACTGCTGTCACATACTGAGTATGACCTCGATAGGTCAGGATGTGCTTTCCCGTAATCGCTTCCCACACCTGCACCGTTCCATCATCGCTTGCTGAAGCAATATATGTACTATCCGGTGACCATGTGACTCCTTCTACAGCTCCGACATGGCCGCGATAGGTGCAGAGGAGAGTTCCTGTAGGGAGGTTACTCGCCTCATAGGGGACTGAGATCACCGTTGGGAAAAAAGATGGCTTTGTGACCCTGACAGGAATTGATACAACGGGTGTAGGTCTTGCATCTGGTAGAGATGGTTGTACCGCACCAGTGGGTGATGATATGTCTTCCTGGCTAGCTTGCTCCAAGGCGGTGGCGAATGCTTTGATGCTCGCAAATCGTTTATGGAGCTCTTTCTCTAGTGCCGTCATGACCACGTACTCAATAGATGGAGGAATCGTTGAAATCTTCTCTCTTAAGGATGGGGGCGGCGTAAAAATATGCTGGGTTGCTATCTCAGTAAATGATCCCTGAAAAGGGCGATGGCCACTTAACCACTCATAAACGACGACAGCTAGAGAGTATTGATCGCTGGCAGGACGCGGTTTGCCTTGAATTTGCTCTGGAGCCATATAGGCGACCGTTCCAACCATGTTTTGGGTGCTCTGATAGCGAGAACTCTGAACCATAGTGGCAATGCCAAAGTCGGAGAGAATGATTTCATTGTGACGTCCCAGCAACATATTCTCAGGCTTGATGTCCCGGTGGATTACCTTTTCATCATGCGCATATTGCACTGCACCTGCGATTTGGCTGACATAGGAGATGATGGTTGGAAGTGGCAGTGGTATGCCGATCTGGTAGCGTTGACGTAAGGTTCCGTTGGGGGCATAGCTCATTACCAGGAAGGGAACGCCATTTGCTACATCAAAATCAAGAATACGGACAATATGGGGATGTTCGAGGTGAGCAACGACCTGGGCTTCTTTGAGGAAATTTTCTTCTTCCTGGCTTGCTAACTGGGTATGCAGGACCTTAATAGCTGCTTGCGTCTTGAGCCGTACATGTTCGCCAAGATAGACTTCGGCAAACCCACCGCGTCCAAGCAATTGGATGAGCCGGTAATTGCCAAGCTGCTGACCAAGACGATCTGCCATGCTGATACCACTCCTTAGGACATCCACTCCGCTTACATCGCTCGTAATTGTATGACTGAGCTTTTAGCTTGTCAATAGAATATGAGTTGAAATTCTCCTGTTTGGCACACTCGTCGGTCATCTCTCATCATTGGAGCGGCAGATCGGTTCTTTTGTCTAGGCACAGGCAGTCTATTGCGCAGCAATGGTCTAGGCCGCGCAAAAAGTTCCCTCCCATTATAATGGGATGTTAATAAAGAAGGGAACCATCCCCAATTTTCACCGCCAACCCGCCTCTCAAGCCAATATGTGATCCAGTTTCCTGGCGGCAACCGTTGCCGCCGGAGGACGGGCCTGACGCGACGAAACGGGCAGCAGTAGCGCTCGCATTCTGCCCCTTTCTTGCCTTGACCTCGTCCCTTCTCTCCATATGTTTGGCACGGACTGTCACTGTCCACAAAAGTGTTCGAAGAGAAAAGAATCATCCTGGCTTATCTCGCTTCGCCTAGCCGTTTTCTAGTGAGGACCGATCGATCTTGCAAGGTAATATCTTGCTCTGAAGCATACTGATCGCGTTTTTTGATCAGGAGCCAGGCCTTCTCGCCCAGGCGTTGCTGGCGGATGAGCGCGAATTCGCCGCGCAATTTCTCTCCGAACAGCACAAAACGCAGATGACCCTGCTCGAGTTGCTCTCTGACCTGCTCCTGCATCGCCTCTTTGGCTGTGCCCATAAGCGGTCGATAGGTTCCCTGATCCCAGACGATCACTTCGCCTGCGCCATACTCGCCCTCGGCAATCACCCCTTCGAAGGTACGGTACTCAAAAGGATGATCTTCCACCATGACGGCCAGCCGTTTCTCGTGAGGGTTCAACGACGGGCCTTTCGGGACTGCCCAGCTTTTAAGGACGCCATCGAGTTCCAGCCGAAAATCGTAATGCAGGCGAGAGGCGTGATGCTTCTGGACAACAAAGACGAGCGAGTCTGAGTCTGGCATGCTCTTCCCCTTCCTGTTCTTCAGCAGTCTACCATCTCAGATAGGCTTCTACAAGGAGAGAGCCGTCATCATTCATAAGGTCTGGGAATGTTGCTAGTCAAGACCCTTGACATTTTTATATCTTTATGTTATATATCTATTAGATATATATCTAGGAGATAGAATATGAGTAAGGAAAACACAAGCAAGTATGCCATTCTGGGCGTCCTCAGTCAGGGCCCGATGTCGGGGTACGATATCAAGAAGTTCATTGAACGCAGCATCAGTAACTTCTGGAGCGAGAGCTATGGACAGATTTACCCTCTCCTCAAGCAACTGACAGAAGAGGGGCTGGCCAGCAGTCAGAGCGAAAAGCAGCCGGGGAAGCCGGAGCGCTATGTCTATATGCTGACAGGCAAAGGGTGGCAGGCATTACGAGGGTGGCTGGCCGAGCCTGCTGAGTATACTGTTGGACGCATTGAGATCTTGCTCAAGCTCTTCTTTGGCAGGCACACGACGGTTGCCACGAATGTGGAGCATGTCCGAGAGTTCCGGGCGCTGCAAGTCCAGTTGCTTCAGAAGTACGCCCAGATTGAGAAGCGCATTCACGCCGTGTGTGTCGATGAGGCTGAGCGGCTGTATGCCTTGATGACGCTTAGTTATGGACGGCATGTGAGCCAGGCCCTGCTCGCCTGGTGTGATGAAGTGCTTGCGACGCTGGCCGGACTCGCGGAGAATGAACAGGCTGCGAAGACAAGACAGGAAAGACAGGAAGGAAAGAACAACCATGGCGAAAGTGATGCCAGGGCGCTATACGGCCCAGACCGATGAACCATTTGTGGAGTTTCTGATTGGCATGCGGATCAACAAGTTTTTGGCGTTCTGGAAATGGATACCGGTGGCAATGGCGATGCGGCCAATGCTACGGATCCTGTTCCAGCATCCTGAGAAGGGGTTTCTGGGAGCACAGATCTTCTTCTATTGGCGGGGGATTGCCCTTGTGCAGTACTGGCGCTCATTTGCGGACCTGGAGCGCTTCGCCAGGGATCGCCAGGAGCCACATCTGGCTGCCTGGCGTCGCTTCAATAAAGCGATTGGCTCAGATGGCAGTGTGGGCATCTGGCACGAGACCTATATGATCAATGCAGGCCAATACGAGGTGGTGTACGGCAATATGCCTGTCTTTGGCCTGGCTGCGGCAACCAGCCATGTCCCGGCTGTAGGGCGCCGTGAGACGGCCCGCCGTCGCCTTGGTGGGGAGAATGAGCCTGCTGTGGCTTCGCCACCAACACCGGTTGGTGCGAGAGGATAGAGGGCAGGAGAAGAGCCACGTCGTTCGTTCTGTCATTACCACGTGTTCGCCTTGCAAAAAGAATGGAGAGGAGAGAGGGAACAAACAGCCCTCTCCGGTTTGTTTTCAGTTTGCGAAAGGAACACGTATCATGGCCAATAACTCTCCTTCGACTACTGCGCTTGAGCTTGAGCGTCGCTGGCAGGAGCGGGTGCGTACTGGTGCATTTAGCCCCGCCGTCCTGGGCGTCGGCACGATCCGGGTCATGGGGCGCTCAGGAGATGCTGCGGTGCAGTTCCCGCGCATTACTTCTCTTGATATCCTGGACACGCTGGCCCCTGATGAACAGTGGGCGGTGCGCGCGGCAGAGCAGATTGTCGCGCAGGCCCAGCGCCAGAGTCGTGCCGTTTTTGAAATTACGCCGGTCAGAGAAGGCAGCACTCCTACGCCGCGTCCAGTGCAGACCTTTGATCCTCGTGCCGAATCCTTAATGGTCGTTGCCCGTATCGCAGGTGGTTAGTTCGTGGCACCTGACCTTGCAGTCAGGTGAGCGTTGAAAGCTATGCCCAGAAGCTTAGCCAATGGGGATTATTCGCTGCTCATCGCCATCGAGTCGGCCTCGCGGCCAGACAACTGGTATCGCGTGCTGGCCGACCGCCAGAGTGGGGCTTTGAGCTGTGATTGCCCCCCGTTCATCTTCAACCGGCAGCACGACGAACAGGGGCGCCGCCGTTGCATGCACACCGAGGTTGCCACCAGGCTCCTCGGTGCTACCCCTACCGATACAACAGTGATGGGGAGCGTGTTGCAGCCAGAAAGCGCCAACCAACTGCTAGTGGCAATACAGGAGCAATGGCCGGGCTTGCGCGGTACCTGGAGCGTTGAGCAGCGGCTGGCCCCCATCAACACACACCCGTATCTTTTTGTCCTCTTGCGCCTCGTGCTGGGTAACGGGGGCACAGCCACCGGCGTCGTCGCCTTTGCCGAGCGCCATCAGCCAACCCTGACCCGTATGCAGGCGGGTGTAGCTGGCTGGGCCGGCTATGCTATTGCCGCCGAAGTTGCACGCCTGGGTGGCTATCCCATGGCCGGGCAGCCGCCCCAGCACTTCCGCATTGATCGCCGCCCGGCAACAGGGAGAGCAGCACGCCGGGCAGCCGGATCAGCGTCTACGCTCACTCCTTCGCACATTGGCCTCTCTGATATCCTGCGTGTTGGGGATCAGGTCGATCTGGGTGATGGACTCGTACCTGCACAGCGTGCTGAAAACACGCTGAGGTTGTTTTTAGGTGAGCAATGCTACAACCAGTTGGAGAGTCAGCACTTCCTCGATGTGTCCAGTGTCTGCTATGCGAGCGTGCAGCGCGTCTACAGGTTGCGGCGGGATCCAGCGAAGATGCGCGAGCGGCGCGTGCGTGTCTTCGAGCACGGCAGGTACGTGCATGACTTCTGCATTGTCAGGGGACAGCATGTGCCGGAGGCAGACCACTACTTGACGGTGTTTCTGGGGCTGCTCTCCGATGAGATGGCGGCACTTTCCGTAGTGCGAAGTTCGAACATCTTCCCACCCATGTCGGATGGTCAGGAACGGGAAACGGTCTCCGCCATCTGGCAACCGAGAGCTATGCCAGTCATGGCTTGATGAGATGATGGGCGTTCGGTCAGGAAAACGCTCACCCTGCACACGATCTGCGGTATGGCATAATCAGTCTGCTTGTATCAGTCATCACACGCTGTTCTATCTTTGTGCGGTCGCTGTCCTGGCAGTATGCCTTGCAAGTTGGCGAGGGGAGAAGTTCACGTCAAAGCGATGGTGATTCTCCCAACACCGATTACATATATGCGGACATACCATTACCACACTTGCGCCGTCGATTCGCACACAAGAAGGCCGTTTGACTGCCTTTTTGCTCACAGGGTATATTTCCTTGTCCGCCAAAAACCGCATTCTGGTACGTACAGGCATTCCAAACGATGCATTCGGGCTTGCCACGCTCCGACGGGAAGATATGTTCGATCGAAGACCGAGATTCATTGAACATAGGACAGAGTGAATCCGACCAGGAGAAGCCATAGAAGTCATTGGTCTCTAAAGAGAACCAAAACGCTGTTCTTCAGAAGCAAGAAGAGCTTTCACCCCTTCTCTTTCCAGAACAAATATTGAAGTAAGTCATCTGGGAACATCATACGATCTCGATACTTCCGATCTTTATACTTCCGGATGCGCTCTTTGATAAAAGTATCCAGTTCTCTTACGGTGATATTGAGGACTTGATGATCTACATCTTCCTGTTCCAACTGAGCAAACCTTGCCTCACTTATTTGTTCTGCACTAATAAACAGTTTCCCGATACGATATGACGTTTCCTCTCCTCGAAGAGGAAACACTGCATGCCTCCTCAAATGTTTTACCCAATAGTCTTCAACCTGCTTTTTCTCGAACATGCCCATCCTCTGTAGAGCACTTTGCATTCGTTCCGCCTGAAATGATTTCAAAGCCTCAGCTAATTTGCGATCGCTGCTTAAGTCCCCAGTTTTCACTTCTACAATGAGGCCAATTATTTCCGTCTCCAGGGAAAATCCCCAGTCACGAAACCGAATGTCCCAATCACCCTCTCGGCCCTCAACGTCCTCTTCGTTCCACGGTCGCCCTCCGACCTCCTCATAGACATGGGGAAACCGAACTGCAAGAAGATCGCAATCAGCCCCCTGGATGTAGCCTCCAGGTTGAATAGGCCGCTCCTCTTGTCGAGAAGAATGCAAGACAAAATTCTTCAGAGGGAAAAAGCCGTTGAAACGGAAGTACCAGTAAGCTAGCGTTTCACCATAGTTCATACTCTCACTCCTGAACAGGCAGTTTGAAGCCACTGACTTCGTTGCGACAATAGCTAGGTAATGAGTAACTGAAGGACAGACAGAACCATAGAGATGGTTTCACCTGTTCTATCCGTCTCCCTCCTGCCCTAGTTTACACGTATCTCGGCCTCAGGTCAAACGTTGCGGCCCAATCAAGGGCCAGATCAATGGCCAAAAAGAGTGCTCGTGCCATGTTCTTCATGCCTTTTACAGACCCAGCATACGGCCTAATACTTGTATGAGTTCTGGATGCCGCTCACCACCAGGCTTCAGAGGGACAGCACCTACCCCCTCGATGATCTCGGGCAGCGTTTGTGCTACCTGGATAAGAGCATAATCGCTGCGTCCAAAATAACACAGCTCGTCCCCTGGATAGAGGATCCAGGCGGATCGGGCTTGTTGAATGGCATCCAGGTAGGCATGCATCTTGTAGATATCTTCAGGCTTATATTGGCCTCGATGCTCATTGGGTGAGAGTTCAGCATCAAGAGAAAGGTCTCTGGATTGTAGCACGTCCACAATCTTCACCTTGAACTTTGCATCGAGCAGATGCAAACCTCTGTTTATACCATACGGCACCTCAAGCACAATATCTGGCCTCAGCGGAACTGAGTAAGAATATCGCTGTGCCGGTGATGCTCTAGAAAAATGCGCGTTATAGACAAGCCGCACTCCATTTTGCCAACGCACTTCGATTCCCCAAGGTGCAATTAATTCCGTTACCTTCGCTTCTAATCGGCCTGCCGCTACGGGAGACCCGAGCAGGAACTCTATCTGCCTCACGCAGGCAAAATAGCACCATAATTCGTATAACCGTGCAATATCCTTGACCTCAAGGAGATCTCGCTCCGTCTCCTTTGAAAGCGGAACCCTCGTTGCTAACAGCATCCGTGAATAATGCTCGAAAATTTCACGATATCCCTGCTGTCGCTGCAGCACAGTTGAGCCAACTGGAACATGCACCATTGGCCCGATTTCCTTCCACATAGCATGCTGCCGGATTGGCCGCAGGGCATTATCCATGCGATCACAATCTTCAAGGACACGCCTTTGGAAGGCATTCCTCAACTCAGGTGGTTTGCCCTCGATGAATTGCCGCATACGGGCAATGGTGGAGAGGGCATAATCGAGAAAAGCCTTGACAAAGCGGTTTTCCGGCGTGTCGAACATGATCTCACTCTGCATGTCGCCAACATATTCTGGAATAAATCCTCGCAGTCGTTCCGCCACAGCCAATCGATGCCGCATTGGGCCTTTTACCTGTTGCAATGGATATCTGCCTGCAGCCAGATCTTCCAGGAGTGAAGATTCAATCTGGCGCACAGCTTCTAAGGGAACCTCGCGTTGGGCATGGATCAACTGACGATGAGGATGTTGCATCACTACATGTAAGGCATCCAATAAGCGGCGCTCAGGTGGGACATCGTGTGACAGCACCGACCGTAGATAGACAAAGGCATGATAGAGAATACTCGCCTGCTCGGTTGCACTTCGTTCAGAGGCTACGGACGCACCTTGACTCGAGAATGGCAATGCCGCCGCCCATACACTGAGCTCGACAAGCATACGATCGAAGTCGCTACTCCCCCACTTGCCTGAGACGACCTCTAGCAGCCCAAGGCCTGGGACCTTGAACCATCCCACGGCATTGCCGAAGCTCACCTGCAATACCTGGTTAGTAATGGGTTCACAGAGACCTGCAAGCGTCGCTGCTGCTTGCTCTATGTTCTCTTCTGATCCCTCAAGATACCAAACTTCCTCACCCTGTAGGCGGATGTGGTCTGTGAAGCGCTCCGGCTGGACATTGAACCGACGAGAATGGATCGTAATGGCGCTCACGCTAGTTGTTCCTCTAAGAGAGATAGCTGGTGAATCCCTGCCTACGTAACCGATTCCACATGCTCCACACTTTCATTGCTGTCATTGGCAGGCGTGGTCTCGAATATTCCTCCTCTAGATCTGGCCCGTTCAGGAAAATGCGTCCCTGCTCCATGTGCCAGGCTTCTGGCTGCAAACGCTTTTTGACGGACTGGTCTGTACATGTGCCGGTAATGGCAAAGACGAAGACCTCACCTAATACTTCCTCCAGCTCCTGTTGCGTGCCGTTGAATTTAGGCAGAACTTTCTGTACAATGGCCAAATCTAAGGCGGTCCATAAAGCTGCTTCCGAACTTTCTGTCTGCTCATGGGCCAGGTTGACAAAGCGCGCCATCTCCACCGCTACGCGATAGCCGAAGTTTCTGCGATCATTGCTCAGTAAGGTGTTCAGATCTAGCACGACCTGCTGTAATTCGCCGTTAAGGAGCCTGCCAAACTCTTCCCAGTCCAGGCTATTTGGCTTATGAGTATACTGCAACTGACCGGGAAAGTGATGCAGATACAGTGTGTTGGAGTCCACTCCGCTAAGTGGCTCACGTTGGCCAAGTGCCGCTAAATTCACCTCATTTAGCTCCATGGTAAATGCGCGATCCAGGACTTTGGGACTGAACATGTACGTTGTCTCATCGATGTTCACGGTACCAGTAATAAATACATTGTTATGAATCGCCAGCTGTGCTGGCACGCTCAGCGTTTCCTCAGTGTCATCCACGCCTGCACTTGGATGATCTTGCAGATCTATGGGTACCCCTGATTCGAGGCAAGACAGGAAATCTGAAAAGTAATGTTCGACACGCGCCAAATTCATCTCATCCAGAATGAGAAAGAATGGGCTTGGTTCGCGCCCTTCCTGCGCGGCGAGTGCGAATTCTTTTTCGGCATCGAGCAGCAGACGTAGTGCTGGTGTGACTGCATAGCGTTCCATCAATGGGTTATAGTAGCCCAGTAGCCCTCGGTTATCGCGCCAGTCCGGTTTCACTGCAACGAGCCGATACAGCTGAGAGTAGGCACCATTATCATGCGGCACACGTTGGTTGGAAAACGATTGAGGAATAGTGCTGCTTGGCGGCGTCGCTGTCCAGCTAAAGCACTGCGCGACTGCTAGAGCCAGTTGTGTTTTTCCTGTCCCTGATATGCCGGTCAAGATAACGAAGCGCTTTGTTTGTAATGCGAGCAGATAGTTGGCGACGACTTGAGGGGAGAAAAATAAACCCTTACTTAAGATGCTTTGGTAGAGTTCTGCAAATCGTATGGGCAATGCATATGGAACCGAAGGTACCTCCCGCACCAGCGACTGCTGGTTGAGCAAGGGCTCGAGCGCCTCCCATTCTTCAGCGGTAACTTTGTAATTCGTTCCTTGCGCAAAGCGCAGATGGTGCATATTGCGCAGGATAGGGTCTGCTAACAACTCTGAACGGGAGATTGGCTTCTTCAATATATGAGTAAAACGATACGGCACTGCCCATTCAGGTTCTGTATGACGCCCTGGACGCCAAGGTGAAGGTTCCCGCTGAAACGGTTCTCCAGTGAGCTCGCCAAGAGCAACAATGCCTCCCTCTGGCCCTGCTTCCCACAACACGACGCGGTCCCCAGAATGCATCTCTTTTCTATGTGCAGTGACGAGCCAATCATCCGTTGCGCCTACCGTTACCTTTTTCACTTGTGCCGCTAAATCGTGGATCTTGGGGTTTCTTTGGAATAGCCAGGTTTGCCGCTGGCTATTCTTTGCGTGGAAAATTGGCGGCAAGTTTGAACGGAAGCGATCCTGTAATTTGTTGGCAAACTCATCCGATACTGGGAACAAGTAGCCTTGCTTCACACCACCTTCCTTCGTGAAGGGGCCTGGCTCTTCGAGACGCCACTCAACTGGGATGTCTTGTAGCTGGATAGGTTGCTGTAAGAGCTGATACTGCACGCGAACCAGGTATCCCTCTTTTTCCCAGGCATTACTTGGTAGACCTTCTGGTCGGGGAGCTTCCTGGGCGGCCTCGACTACCTGGCTTACTGCTCGCAGTACACCATTGGCATAATGCAACACGACGTCTCCTGGCTGAAGCTTCGTCAAATTGGTCCAGTGCTCATAGGTAGCGCCATTTCTGCCGTGTTTTGGCGCCCAGAGATACCCACCGGCCTTCTCCACCGCGAATGACGCGCCCTGATTGACCCACCAAACGTGTTGAGGGGGCTGAACTGAGATGCACCCTTCGTTGAGAAGATAGAGGAACCAATCTAACTCAATGTAGTCCGCAGCTTCTAGTTGCTCTTTCAGCAGGCGAGCACTACCCTCAAATGTTTGTAGGTCCTCAGCTGGGTATCCAAGCTTTTGCAAAGCACTTTTGGAGACCTGATTATAAATAGCAAACTCCGTGGGATGAAACACCATCACCAAACCAGTAGCGCTATTCAGTCCAAATCCGGGAATCTGGTCGATACGCTTAGCTTTCTCTATTGGCGATAACTCAGCAGTATTCAAGATCGTGAGGGCTTGCCGGATGAATTGAACCTTTTCTTGCTCGTTTTCCCTCAACCTGGCCCCATAGATCTGGGCCGCCGATCCCCAGATGGAATTCCCATGGATTTCGAGCCGGCCGTCATCAAGGGCTGCGGTTAATTCTGGCAATTGGGAGAGGTTGATTCGGGCCTCTTCTCCCAACAAATCACCGATCTGTTGCCCATTCACAACCATCTTCCCGATGGGCCAGACCTCGCGATTAAATAGTTCTAGACTGATGGCAGCCGGGTCTGAGAGCAACTGACGAAGCTGCTGCGCACGCATTTGGCGTACCCCCACGCGGAAATGCTCTATTGGATTGTGTTGGAACTGTGTAAATCTAGCCTTAAGGGTAGCTGGCACAATGAATTCAGTCTGCTCCATCCACTCGTTCTCCGAAGCTTTATGATAAGGTGTTTACTCAAAAAAAGTCGCTAAGACTGGCCGAGAGAAAAAATAGCTTTGCTACTTGTGCTGGACAACATCTCATTTTTCTTGCGTAGTAAAAGCAAGGGGATTCCAATCCTGCCTCATATACCGCACATTACAGCAGTAACGAGATTCTTGATTTTTATCATAACAGAGTCTTATTTGTGCGTCTAGTGCTAGCTATGTTCCAGAAAGATGAATTTGTACTGAAATTAGATCCAGAGTGCTTACTTGTCAGCCACAAGGATGAACATGATCTTCCTGGACTACTTTCTTCTCTTGCACATCTCTCAGTCGCCTCAGTTCACGATCTGGCTAACAAAAGTCGTAAGTACAAGTGGATGAGACACATTCGCGTCTACTGAGCATGCAAGCTAAAGTTGCCTGCGAGATGTGTGAAAGGTATTCAGCAGCTTGCTCATCGCTCCATTGAATCATTCCATCCCCTTGTCAAGCAGGACAATTCATTGTACACTGCATGCATCACAAAAGGCATATTCCATCATTCGTTGAGGAAACGAGACAAGCAGGAAGAACAGGCCAGGGATGCAGATTCTTGAGCACAGCGTCATCCGTGTGTTGAACGCTCATGGAGCAACGATTGGTACCGGATTTGTGGTTGCAGACCATCTTGCCGTCACCTGTGCCCACGTCGTAGAGCAAGCGGGTTGTACGTGCGAACAATCACTTCGTATCCAGTTCTATAAGGGGGGACAGGAACAGGAAGCCGTTGTTCTAGAAGCTGGATGGTCGCCGCCCACCGTCGACGATGTCGCTTTCTTGCAAATCGATCATGTACCAGCAGGTGTTTGTCCTGTTGTGCTGGGTTCTGCCGAGCACAGCGATGGTCATTCCTATGGCTCATTCGGCTTTGCTAAACTAGCAGACTACGACAGCCGCAAGGTCAGTGATATCATTGATGGTGTTGTTTCCGTGCGCGATCAACGTAAGGGTCCCATGCTCCAGCTCAAGGGAGCAGAAATTGATAGAGGACTGAGCGGCTCCCCGGTGCTGGACACCGTCACCGACCGCGTCATTGGCATGGTGAGCGAGTACAAAGACAACGAGCGAACCAGGTTTGCCTGGGCAACCACTGCCGATACGCTCGCAGCCTTAAATCCCACCTTGCAACTCTGGCCGGAGACCTACGGTCCTGGAGAACTCAACAGCTATCTCCAGTACCTGATCACTAACTGTCAACGCTTAGAACTTCCTGATAGAAACATAGTGGAACTTGAGCGCATCTACGTCTCACTGCGGGCAGATGAGATGAACGCGACCGAATGGAAGGCCGAACATGATCTCTACCTTGACGAAGTGGAGCAGATCACCCAGGCGCTGCAGGCAGCCCACGAGGTGATAGACCAGTATCAAGCGTTTGACGTGCTCCGTAAAGCCATTGTTCGCCACCCAAAGGTACTGAAGCTGACCGCACGGGACTGGCGCAAGCAGTTCGCGAGCCAGGGGGAGCGTTCGCTCAGCCTTGCGGATGTTGTGCGGCGTCACCCACACATCGTCATTCTGGGTGATCCTGGCTCAGGGAAGTCTACCCTAGGCAAGTGGCTCGCGTTGCAGCATGCACGAGCCATGTTTCGGCGCGAGCCACGCGTCCAGGTTCATGCCGATCTGGTCCGTCCCGGGACAGAAGCAGAGGATCTGCTTGATCTCGGTGAGACCCGCTTGCCCATCCTGGTTCGCGTAGCCGCCTATGCCCAGGCGCGCTGGCCGAGGGGACAGGATGATACGGATCTTCCCCTGGAACGCTTTCTGGGTCAGTATGAACACAAGCAGGATCGACCGGCGGATCTTACCACTACCGTGATGCAAGCCATCGCCTGGGATTTCTTGGCCAAAGGGCAGGCGCTTGTGATCCTGGATGGGTTAGATGAGGTCGCCGACCCCGAGCAGCGCAAGAAGGTGATGCACGAGGTGAAACGCTTCATGCAGCATTCCTCGCCGGCCATCGCACTTTCCACGACGCTTGAGCAGTGGAGCAAGAATATGTTGCTGCTCACCTCGCGCATTGTGGGCTATCAGTTCGATCCGCTCACCGATCTACCCCACTATACGATTGAAGAGATGGATGAGCAGGCCATTACCGCCTTGTACCGTGCCTGGATGTGTCACGTTCCCACCCTCGACAATGCCCAAGCAGAAGAGGAAACTGGTAAACTTACCGATCTCCTCTTCCACCATGCGCACGCCGGGGTACGCGCGCTGGCAGGCAACCCTTTGCTCTCGACGCTCCTGGTTCAGGTGTACTGGAATAGTCCCGAACGAACACTGCCTGCCAGCCGTGTCGGGTTGTTTGAAGAGGTTACGCGTCTCTTCTACGATCAACGCGAAGCGTTCTGGGACCGCGCCGGGATTCCCCCGCTGCGTTTACAGCGGGCGCTGGGAGCCGTCGCTTACCATATCCATGCGCAAGAACCAACCGGGTTCACTGACAAAGGCCAGGTGCAGGATTGCCTGCAGAGCGTGCTGCAGAATCCAGAGCAGGTGGACGCCGTGCTAGTAGCAGCGCGTGAGGTATCGGGTTTCCTGGTAGCGCGAGGGGAAGGGGTGTACGCTTTTCTGCATCGCTCACTTCAGGAATATTTCGTCGCTCTGCACCTGACCGACCCGTATAACGATGAAACCCGGCGGCAACTGATCGAGCGCCTGGCTACACTCTCACTTGACCCCGCATGGCGCGAACCGGTGGTCCTGGCCGTTGGCATTGTCAGTCGCAGCAGACACCCTGAAAATAGACGCCTGGGAACACTGTTATCCGCGCTACTGGATGCGCCTGACCCGGTTGGCAGTGTGCTGCCGCGACGCGAGTTCCTGGTGGCGGCAGCCTGTGCAGAGTGCGAACGTCCCCCAGGGAGCTTTGGCAGACGGGTCGCCGAACAACTGCTGGCACGCTCTATGGCAAGGAGCGAACAAGCGATTCCGCCTGTGATCCGCGAGCGTATCCGTGAGGCATTTCGCATCTTACAGCGCTGTCCTGCTCCGGTAGCTTCTGAGACGGAAACGGTTCTCATTGCCGCTATCCAGGATAGTCAGTCTGAGCGGCGCTATGCGGCCATCGATCTCGTGATCGAAACACAGTGGGATACCCCTGCTATCGCTTCGGCCCTCGTCACAGCATGGAAGACCTATGCCGGGCCGGCCGGTTCCATGCTGGTGGCGCTTGAGGGAATAGCCGAACGCCATCCAGCCTGCTTCACGCATCTTGGGCTTCCTTTGCGACAGGCGGATGCTGTCCAGGTCTGGGAACAGGTGGAAGCAAGCCAGGAGTGGCAGGCGATTGTGCGCGTCCTCTACCTTCCGATCCAGTCTCCCGTCAGAGCCGAGCACGTGAATAGGGATTCCCCTTTAACAGAACTGATAGTAGCGGCATTTCGTCAGAACAAACGCGAGGGGGTACTGGATCTACTGCGTCATCAACTGGGTCCTCTTGCAGAGCAAGCGGCGAGCGCACAGGCGCGTGACGCAGCGTTGGTTCTTGCTGCGTTGGGCGAGACAGGTTGGGTGCAGGAGTGTGTGGTGCATGTAGGAACACAGGAAGAGATTCTCCGTCCTCTCTTTGCCGCTCTGTGGT
>CADDZH010000008.1 GCA_902812455.1 Chloroflexota bacterium
GGCCGTCAAGGTCACCGAAGTAGAGAAGATGGCCCAGATCAAGGTGCAGGAGGCCGAGATCCAGCGGCGCGAATTGGAGCTGCAAGCCACAGTGCAGAAAGCAGCCGAGGCAGAGAGACGCCGCATCGAGACCGTCGCGGAGGCCGAGCGCCAGCGGCTCATTCTTGAAGCGCAAGGGCAGGCAGATGCCGCCAGAGCTAAAGGCCTGGGCGATGCAGAAGCGAACAGAGCGCGTGGCCTGGCGGAAGCCGAAGTGATCAGGGCGCGCGGCCTGGCGGAAGCCGAAGTGATTCGCGCTAAAGGTGAGGCGGAAGCTGATGCCATGAAAGTCAAAGCGGCTGCCTACCATGAATACAACCAGGCGGCTGTTCTCGACAAACTTCTCACCGCTATGCCTGAGATTGTCCGTGCTATCGCCGAGCCATTGAGCAAGGTTGACAAAGTTACCATCGTCTCTACCGGCTCAGCCGATGGCGCTCATGGGATGGGAGCCAGCCGCCTGACCGGTGATGTCATGAACATGGTGGCGCAAGTTCCCGCTCTCTTTGAACTGCTCAGCGGAACTCGCATCGGAGACCTGATGAACCGTATTCCGGCGCTGGCCAATCAAGAAGATAACCGGGACGGCGCAAGCGGGGCGGGCACGATGGCCAAAACCACTGGCCCTGCTGGAGAGAGCACACCGGAGGAGAAATAAAGATTTTCGTAGGGGCGCAATCGTGAAGATGAACAAAGTATTCCGCCAATAGTGTGATTAGGACAGAGGCCGATCAATCGGCGGTGGGCGCGATAAATCGGCCCCTACAGCCTATTGGTGCGTTATCCTATTAACCTGCATAATTGCGCCCCTACAACCTATATTCGAGGGGGGATATCACAACATGAATCTGCTGGAACGCGTGCTGACGTTGCTAGGGGCAAATCTCAATAGCATGATTGAGAACGCAGAAGACCCGGAAAAACTCCTGCGCCAGTTGCAGCTTGATATGCGCAACCAGTTAGTCCAGGTTAAAACCCAGGTTGCCACCGCCATTGCCGAAAGTCATAAACTGCAAAGGCAAAGCAAAGAGAAACAGGCGGAAGCTGATACCTGGCTCAAAAAAGCAGAGCAGGCAATCCAGCACAATAACGATAACGCAGCACGCACAGCCCTTGGCCGCTATAACGATATTCGCAGGCAGGCCAGGCGCTACCAGCAACTACAGCAGGAACAAGAGCAGTTGGTGGCGACAATGCGCACCGCCTTGCGGCAATTGGAAGCCAAAATTTCCGAGGTCGAGATGACCATTGATCTCCTTGCCACACGCAAACGCAATGCTGTGATTCAGCAGCGCGTGTATGATGCTTTACATAAAACTGGCGGGGTCAAGGATAGGGAACAGGCCATGCGCGCGCAGGATGCGGTGCTCGAGGCAGAGGCACGAGCAAGAGCGCTGGCAGAATTACACCAGCGCGACCTTGATACACAGCTCAGCCAGCTTAGCGAAGAGCAACTCATCGAACAGCAGATGCAAGAATTAAAAACGAAAGGCCAGATCAGGCATGAACCCCCGCTGCTTCACGAAGGCTATCCTCATCCTTCATCCCTCATACGGCCACAACCACAATCAGCTTCCCCATCGAAAAAACAGCCAGAGCATGCGCCCGCTTCAGGGGAACCTCCGGCAGCGCCTTCCGCTCGCAAGGAAATAGACATTGAACAGCTCAAGAAGCTGCTCGAAATGACAGATAAAGGATAACGAATCTTCAATGGAGCGCGGCGACAATCGCTCCCTCTACATTTGCCATGACCGCTAAGCTCTCTAAGGGGTCAGCTTCACGAGTCGTGATCAGAACCAGGAAGATATCTTTTTCGCTACCAACCAGACGTAAGAGGATACGCCTATCTGCGCTCGTAATCACCGTATCCTCGTGGTTGCCCCACTGTTCCGTGTCCAGAGCATGCAGCGTGCTTTGCAAGACAAGGCTGAAGTGCTTGTATAGAGGCGAGATATCGCGGTCATCGAGGGCAACCTGGGCAATCGGCTGGCCATCCAGGTATACAACTGCTGCTGCCACGAAACCTACAATGGAATAACCCAGGGTTTGCAGGGCCGAGACGAGCGCAGGATAATTGCGCCTTGATACACGCCTGGTTTCCGCGCTTCCTGGAGTTGTCCCAGGTGTATGTTTCTGCTGTCCAGGTGGAGAAATTGGGCCGCTACGTGTATCCCTGGTCTGGGTAAGACTCTGCAAAGGCTCACTAAGCGAACGGAGGCGAGTAGCTGCTTCCACCGGCTGCCATTCAGGTGAGGCGGGCTGTTTTGGTGCCGCAACTGCATTCCCGGATGCAGGCCCCTGCCCGCTGACCTCTTTGCCTGGAAGTGGCCTGGTTGTCCTGGCCATGGGAGGCGAAGGCGGTGGCTGCCATTCGGCAGGATTTGTCGCAGGCGCAGGCGTTGCCGGCAACTGCGTTGTCCCTGAAAGAGACGAAGAGCGATGCACAGGCATATGGGGCTCCGCCGGTTGTTCTATCACCCAGGCAGGCAGGTCTGCTCGCTGGCTCGCAGGAGTCTTACGAACAATCGAGGGATGGATACTTGTTGCGGTAGCGAGCGGCTGTTCACGAGGCACAGGTGTAATCGGCGCGGCAGGGGTTGCAACAACTGATGGCTCTGTCCCCTGTCGATTACCTTTACCGTTCGCCGGATATTTTCCTGTTTGTTCCCACCACTCTTTTGTTTCCTGGTTAACCATTACTACCTGCTCGCGATCCGCCTGTGCTGCCCGCTCTCCCAATGCAGCGCTTTGCGATTCTGCCAGAACGAGGAAAGGAGTATCATCAATGGGTTCCGGCGATTGCAGTTGCTCTACCGGTTTATGATTAATGGCTGGTTGTTTACCGGTAGACTGCTGCATGACTGCATACTTCTCCCGGTATTGAAGGGCCTGCAAAATGAGACGTGAAAGCGGCTGCGTCACATTGGGTGTGATTTGTGCATTCCAGGGCTGCTGGATGACCGTGCCATTCTTATGAGCCGCAAGCGCGAAAAAGGCCTCTTCTCCGCGCAATACACCATACTCGGCCCAAACTAATTCCCCCCCTCGAAAATATAACGCGCCCTGCTCTTCCAGGCCAGTATCCACCAGGAGAGCAATGTCCTTGCGGCTCATGGTAATGATCTGAATCACGTCGAGCAGGTCAAAGGAGTCCAGGTCGGCAGAGAAGCCAGTTTGCTGGAGCAGGCGGCGCAGTTCTTCCCTAAGCCCGTGCAGGTCAAGAGGCTTTTCCAGGTAGCCGGCGGCACCGCCTTCGAGCGCTTGTGTGCGCAGCGAAGCCGATCCTGCTGCTGCTACCATAATCATGCGCGTGCGGGGACAATAGGTACGCAGCCATTGCAGTAGTTCCAGGCCGTCAGCCCCTGGCGTCTTCAGATCACCTATGACGACATCGTACTCTTCCGACCACAGTAGACGTATGGCTTCCGCTCCGCTCATGGCGCCCTGTACAGCGTATCCATCTTTACGGAGTGCATTCACAATGTTCTGGTTGAGATTCTCATCATCCTCTACCACGAGGACGCGCCATAACTCAGGCATCGCTGCTCCCACCTGCAAAAGATTTTGCTTCGTCTTTCCAGAGAGTGTATCACGGTACCGCCCGCCTGGCAAGTACATCGTACCAGGGTGGACACCTCTCCACTTTCGTGCAAAAACTTAACGCCTACCTCTTTAACGATCATCACCTGCTAATTACAACGAAGAGGGTACAAGAATACAACCGTATTTGTTCACTTCCCCAGGCTGAATATGGGATGACCACCTCGGTGATGGTTCGCTGCTTAATATGCTATACTAAAGCCAACATGGTAGACGACCACTAAGAAGATGATGCACGAGATGTGGTGGCCTCCCTTGTGGAGGCCAGGATCTCAGCGGTCGATCATTATAACCATATTCTTTGGCTATAGGAAATATATGCAACTCGAAAGTCAACATGATGCCTGGAAGGATATAGCAGGCCAGGCAGCAGCAGCGCTCGTTGAAGATGGCATGGTTATTGGCCTCGGCTCCGGTACCACTGCCGCGCACCTAGTCTATGCGCTCGCACGGCGCATCAAAGAAGGGCTGCGAATTGTTGGGGCCGTTCCTACCTCTCACGAAACCGCTCAGCTTGCCCGCCAGCTTGGTATTCCCCTGACCGATCTCGATACTTACCCTGAACTCGATCTGGATATCGATGGCGCAGACGAGATTGATCCGCAGTTAAACCTGATCAAGGGACACGGGGGAGCGCTGCTGCGCGAAAAGATTGTAGCCTCTTGCGCACGCCGCTTCATTGTGATCGGCGATGTGACAAAGCAGGTCTCCCGGCTCGGTATGCATACTCCTCTTCCTGTCGAGATTATTCCCTTTGGCATGGCCCCCGTGCGCAGGCGTTTAGAAGCGCTTGGAGCGCAGGTGCAATTGCGCCATGTAGCCAGTAAAGTATTTGTGACCGATAACGGCAACATTATCCTGGATTGCTTTTTCTCAGACGGCATACCCGATCCTCTTGACCTGAATGAGCGCATCAAGCGCATTGCCGGTGTCGTCGAAACCGGCCTGTTCCTGCATATGGCAGAGCAGGCTATCATTGGTGGCCCGCAGGGAGTATTGAGAATGCCTTGAGCTTCTTCCAGGCCATTGAGCGGGGTATTCTTGAGATACAATGACTTAAACAAGGAGTTTTTATAATGAGCAAAGTGACAACCACTTCCTCTACCGCCAGCCCGTGGACGCTCACCACGTATCGCATCGTCGTCGCCGGTGTGCTGGCCGCGATTACCATTGTGCTGGGTGTTATTCCTGGCATCGGATTTATCCCTGTTCCTAATATCACTGCAAGCGCAACCATTGAGCATGTGCCCACCATTCTTGGTGGTGTCCTCGGCGGCCCGGTAGTCGGCATGATCACAGGTTTAGTCTTCGGCCTTATCAGCTTCTTTCGATCAACTACACCCATCTTTAAAGATCCACTGGTGGCTATTGTCCCACGCATCTTCATCGGTCTCACAGCATGGCTGGCCTATGCCGCCCTGCAGCGTTTCAATAAGAGCGTAGCAGCGTTCGTCGCCGGTATCACCGGTGCAGTAACCAATACGGTCCTTGTCCTCACCGTTGCCGTGTGGCGTGGTTACATTCCAATCAAAGTGATACCGGCCATCATCCCACAGGCTGTTGCGGAGGCCATCATCGCGGCCATTCTCACCACGATCATCGCCGGTGCCGTCCAGATCGTCCAGGGCCGCTATGTGCGCGCGCCCGAAACAAAATCTCGCGATCAACTACCATATTAATCAACTTATACCATGCTAGAAGTCAACAACGTCACCTTTAGTTACAGCGCTCATGGGGAGCAAGATGCTCCCCCGGCCATTCGCGATGTCAGCCTGCGTATTGAGCCAGGCGAAACGGTGGCCATCATCGGCCAGAATGGCTCAGGCAAAACGACGCTGGCGAAGCTCCTCGCCGCCATCCTGCGCCCCGATAGTGGTAGTGTGCTGGTTGATGGGCTGCGTAGCGATGCCAGAGGCGAGGCGATCTGGACGATTCGCCAGCGCGTGGGCATTGTCTTCCAGAATCCCGACGATCAGCTTGTGGCCAATACCGTCATTGACGATATTGCCTTTGGCCCGGAAAATCTGGGCCTGCCGCGCTTTGAAATCGAAGAGCGCATCCAGGAAGCCATGCGCCTGCTTGACATCGAACAGTACGCAGAAATGGGCATTAGCGAACTATCGGTCGGGCAAAAGCAGCGCGTCGCTATTGCAGGCGTGCTGGCCATGCGCCCTCGCTATCTCTTGCTCGATGAGCCAACAACCATGATCTCCGGCCACACAGCACGCCATCTCCTCGATACTGTGCAGCGCCTGGCAAGAGAGCAGGGCATTGCAGCAATCCATATCACTCACTCCATGCGCGAAGTCACCAGCTTCCAGCGAGTCATTGTGATGAACGAGGGACGAGTAGTGATGGATGATACACCTGCTTCCGTCTTTGCTCGCATCAATGAGCTCCAGGAGATAGGGTTGGATGTCCCGATGATCACGAAATTAGGGCAGCGGCTGCGGGCAAAGGGCTGGACTGGATTGCCAGAGACCGTTTTGTCAGTTGAGCAACTGAAGGCAGGATTGCTATGCTCTTCGAACTGAAGGATGTCTACTTTACCTACTTACGCGGCACGCCTTTTGCTGTCGAAGCATTGCATGGCATCTCGCTTTCCGTTCCAGAAGGGCAAACGGTTGCGCTCGTTGGCCCAACCAAGTCGGGGAAATCTACTCTCGTCGATCTCATGGCCGGGCTGATTAAACCGGCGAAGGGAGCATTGCTCTTCGAGGGAACAGATACTAGCTCAGCATCGTTTGACATCGAGCGCATCCGCAATAATGTGGGTGTTGTCTTCCAGTCACCCGAAATGCAAATCTTTGAGGATACGGTCGGCAAAGACGTTTCCTTTGGCCCACGCCGCAAAAAGCTGCCGCTAGCCGAGTCGCGCCGTTTAGTACGCGAATCCTTAGAGGCTGTGGGGCTGCCCTACGAGGATTTTCGCATTCGCTATACCTATGCCTTGAGTGGCGGGCAAAAGCGCCGGGTTGCTATTGCAGGCGTGCTCGCTCTGGAGCCAAAAGTCATTATCCTCGATGAGCCAACGGCAGGACTCGACCCGCGTGGTCACCGCGAACTGCTGGATCTGATCGTGAAGCTGAAGCAGGAGCGCAACCTGACCATCGTCTATACTTCCAGTGGACTGGAAGATGTGATCGAGCTGGCAGATACTATCTACATCCTGAACCAGGGGCAGGTAGATTTCATGGGCACGCCGCGCGAGGTTTTAGCTCACGCCGGCGAACTGGCAGTCCTGGATATTGCGCTGCCAGAGGCCACACAAATAGCGCTCGACTTGCGCGATGTGCTTCCCACTATGCGCACGGATGTTCTGAACCTGGAAGAACTGGAAGCAGAAATAGAGAAGAAAGCATATGATAGAACTTTCTAGAGATATCGCCTTTGGGCAATACATCAATAACGGGTCGAGATTAACACGCATGGATCCCCGCGCCAAGCTGATCTGCGCCGTACTGCTGATCGCCCTGGTTTCCTATGTGAACACCTTCACAGCATTTGCTCTCTGCCTGCTCGGCTGTATCGTTATCCAATGGGAATCGCGTATCTCGCTTGCGTACATCCTGCGCAGCTTCAGGGCCATCGCCATTTTCATGGTCGTCATTTACATCATAGAAGTCGTCTTTTATTATTCGCCCACGCAGCATACAACGCTGATCTGGCAATGGGGCATCTTCAACATTTCCTGGGAAGGAATCATTCGCAGCGCGCTCATCATGGTCCGCGTCATCTTCCTCTACTACCTTGCTTCCATGCTCCTGTTCACAACATCCCTGATAGACCTGACGGATGGTTCTGAAGCCCTGCTCTCGCCGCTGCAAAAACTCGGTATTCCCGTCAACGCCTTTATCATGGTGCTTGTTATCGCCTTTAAGTTCGTACCCATCTTTGTTTCAGAACTGGAGCGCTTGATGAAAGCCCAGGCGGCTCGCGGCGTGCGCTTCGACAAGGGCAATTTCATTCAACGCGCCATGAAGCTTGGCCCGTTACTCGTCCCGCTCTTCCTCAGCGGTTTCCGCCGCGCCGAGGCGCTTTCAATAGCCATGGAAGCGCGCGGCTACGCTGGAGCAGTTCGAGGATGGCGGCGCAGCAAACGCCGCGCACTCCGCTTCAAACGCTATGATATAGCGGCAATGATTCTCACCACTGTATTCTGCATCGCAACGGTTGTTGTGAATATCATTGTGCATATCTAGAAAATTTCTTAGCGTGGCTTCTCACCCCAGGCCGAGAGGAAATACCACAGAGCGCAATAATCAGGAGACTTCATCTCTTCCAAGACCTGTTGATACAGGCGCTCAGCCTCTTCTTGCGTGGTCATGCCCATCTTGATCAGAAAGGGTTGGATCAACTTGAGGAAGACCATACTATTCTGATACTGGCTCAAATACTCTTCTGCTCCCACAGAACAATCGAGCACATAGGGCATGTGCTGGATATGCTGGCAGCCGCCATCGCGCAAGAAACGCTTGAGCATAGTTGTAATAGCAATATTCCGCCCATAAGGAGAAAAACCCTGCTTCGATAGCAGCAAAGCCTGAATGGTCAGATGATTGAGTTTTTCAAAGGCAAAGCTATTGCTGATAGTTGCCTCTAGCTCAGTCAGGCGAATAATCCCTCCGGGCCTGACAACTCTTAAGCACTCTTGTATGAGCTTAGGCCAGGCCGCCCTTGGCATGAAAAGCGCTATAAAGCGGGCATTCACAAAATCAAATGAATTATCAGGAAAATCCAGCGGCTTGAGGGCATTCATGACCCGAAAATGGACATTGACTAAGTCTTGTATCTTCGCCTGATAGCTTGCGTATTCGATCATCAACTCGCTGATGTCGATGCCGATCACTTGCTTATCGGGATAGGCTTTCGCTACATCCATTGCCCAACCGCCGGGGCCGCAAGCAATATCCAGAACATCGTGAATGCCGGAAAGATCAAGCTGTGGTGGGAATAGCCCACCCATGCATCGCGTAATAATGCGATCCTGGTTGGTCAAACGGGCCATTTCCGCTGCATTCTCAGCGTCAATTACATAGGAGCTTTTGTCCTGAGAAGCGCCTGCTTGCTCTGTCATATTACCATCCTTCTAAGCCTCGTGCGGCTTCTCCCCCCAGGCCGAGAGGAAATACCATAAAGCACAGTAATCATGAGACTTCATCTCTTCCAAAGCCTGTTGATACAGGCGTTCAGCCTCTTCTTGCGTCGTTACACCCACCTTGACCAGAAAGGGTTGGATCAACTTGAGAAACACCATGCCATTCTGATACTGGCTGAGATGCTCTTCCGCTCCATAGGAAGAATCGAGCACGTGAGCTACCTGCTGGACATGCTGGAAACCACCATCGCGCAGAAACCGCCCTAACATAGCCGTTGTAGCGACCTGCCACCCGCCAGGCGAGAAGCTTTGTCCAGTTCGGTACATAGCCTCGATGAGGAACTCGATAATTTGTCCAACGGCAAAGCTGTTAGTAATGTAGGATTCAAACTCGGTCAGCCGAACAACACCCCCTGGCCGTAAAACACGCCGGCACTCCTGGATAAATTGCGGCCATGCGCTTTTGGACATAAAGCCAGAAATAAAGCGGGCATTGACAAAATCAAACGAATTATCGGGAAAATCCAGCGGCTTGAGGGCATTCATGACCCGAAAATGGGCATTGGCTAAGTCTTGTATCTTCGCCTGGTAGCTTGCGTATTCGATCATCAATTCGCTGATGTCAACGCCGATCAGTTGTTTATTAGAATAGGCTTTGGCCACATCAAGCACCCAGCCACCTGGACCACAGGCGATATCCAGGATATCGTGAATGTGGGAAAGATCAAGCTGTTGGGGAAACAACCCTCCCATACATCGTGTCAGAATGCGATCCTGATTGGTCAGGCGAGCCATCTCCGCGGCATTTTCAGCATCGATGAAATAGGAGCTTTTGTTTTGGGCTGGGCCTGTTTGCTCTGTCATATTGCCATCCTTCTAAGCCTCACGCGGCTTCTCGCCCCAGACCGAGAGAAAGTAGCCTAAACAGCGGTAATCGGGAGACTTCATCTCTTCTAAGGCCTGCTGGTACAGGCGCTCGGCTTCCTCCTGTGTCGCCACCCTTGCTTGAATGAAAAACGGCTGTAACAACTTGAATAAGGTCATGAGATTCTGGTACTGGCTGAGATAAGCTTCCGTTCCAGCCGAGCAATCAACTATATGAGGCATCTGCTGGATACGCTGGAATCCGGCATCGCGCAAAAGCTTCCCCAGCATAGGCGTCGTAGCAAATTGCAGCCCACAGGGTGAGAAGCTCCGCCCTATTTTATAGAAGGACATGGCGATCATGCCATTCAACTGCTCGACGGCAGCGCTGTTACTAATGTAGGATTCAAATTCAGCGAGCCGGATGAATCCCCCAGGCCGCGTGACCCGCCAGCACTCTTGCACCAGCCTGGGCCATGCATCTTTAGACATAAACCCTGTGAGAAAACGAGCATTGACAAAATCAAACGAATTGTCAGGGAAATCCAGCGGTTTGAGGGCATTCATGATCTGAAAATGCGCATTAGGTAGTTTTTGATCCTTCGCCAGATAGCCCGCATACTCGATCATCAGTTCGCTGATATCGATGCCGATCACCTGCTTCTCAAGATAGGTTCTGGCTACATCCAGCGCCCATTCACCAGGCCCGCAGGCAATATCCAGGATATCGTGAATGTGGGAAAGATCAAGCTGCTGGGGGAACAACCCGCCCATACATCTGGTAATCACACGGCCTTGATTGATCAGCCGGGCCATCTCCGCCGCATTTTCGGCATCAATTACATAGGAGCTTTTGTCCTGAGGTGGATCAGCCTGTTCAGTCATATCACTGCCTTTCTAAGCCTCACGCGGTTTCTCGCCCCATGCTGAAAGCAAGTACCCCAGGCAGCAATAATCAGGAGATTTCATCTCTTCTAAGGCCTCCTGGTACAGGCGCTCAGCCTCTTCTGGCGTTGCCACTCCCGTCTTAATGAAAAACGGCTGCAACAACTTGAATAAGGTCATGAGATTCTGGTACTGGCTTAAATGATCTTCCGTTCCAGCAGAACATTCGAGGACATGAGCCATCTTCTGGATATGCTGGAATCCGGCATCGCGCAAAAACCGCCCCAACATCGGTGTTGTACCAATTTGCAGCCCGCAGGGAGAAAAGCTTTGTCCTGCTTTGTACAGCGACATGGCGATCATGCCGTTCAACTGCTCAACGGCAGGACTGTTGCCGATAAATGATTCAAATTCGGTCAGTCGAACAACACCTCCAGGTCGCAAAACACGCCAGCACTCCTGGATGAATTGCCGCCAAGTGGTTTTGGGCATGAACCCGGCAAGGAAGCGAGCATTGACAAAATCAAAGGAGTTGCTGGCAAAGTCTAGCGGCTTCAACACATCCATGATCTTGAAACGCACATTCGGCAATTCTTGTATCCTTGCCTGGTAATTGGCATATTCAACCATCAACTGGCTGATATCGATACCAATCACCTGCTTACCAGGATAAGCCTTCGCCACCTCCAGCGCCCAGCCGCCTGGGCCACAGGCGATATCGAGAATATCATGAATGCTGGAAAGATCGAGCTGTGGTGGGAACAGCCCGCCCATACTTTTTGTCACAACGCGATCCTGATTAGTCAGGCGGGCCATCTCCGCGGCATTTTCAGCATCGATGAAATAAGAACTCGCGCTCTGGGAGGAATCATTAGCCTGCGGCATAAAGAAGATATCCTTCCTAGTCATGAATAGAAATACTCGGAAGTACTAGAGCAACCTTCTGCTGGTTGCAAGGTAGCCGATAATCTCTATTATAATAATGGCAGTATTATTCGGCAAGTCTTTAATCAAAAATCGGGAGCGGCTATCATCGAGGGTAGGGGCGAGGCTTGCCCTCGCCCTAGTTACCCGCTCGCCCTGGTTGCTGGCCCGATGAGTGGTGGAACATACATTGACACATAACTGCCCATCATTTACACTCAGGATAAGTCACAATAATGGGGAAGACATCATACGATAGAATGCGAGCAAAGCTAGCTACATGAGTGAGCAAGTGAAACAAGAAAGCCTCGAAGTTTACAGCTATTCGGATGCCATACTCCAGCATATGTCCATCGGGGTGGCATTGTTTGATGCGGATAATTTCATTTTGTTGGCCGCAAGTAATCTATTTCATACATCCCTTGTCCCCCCATGGCAGGATGGGCGAGCTATTGGACATACACTCACAGAATGGCTTCCTGATGCCGAGGCAACGGGAGTGGTGGACATTTTCCGCCGCGTAGCAGAAACAGGCACCTCCTATCATAACAGCGAATACGCTTTCCCGTCATTTGAGCGCGGTATGACATACTGGAACTGGACGCTTGATCCAATCCGAAACAGCAGTGGGCGTATCGTTCAACTATTACTGACTGCCACCGATATCACAGAGCAAGTTCAGGCGCGCAAGCAAATCGAAGCAGAGAAAACCTCGCTCAGCCAGGCCACACGTGAGATCGAAGCCGACCGCAAGCGCCTGGAGGTTGTTGAAACAGTTGCACAAAGTGTGCAGGCATCGCTTCATACCAGGCGTATCAGCGCGGCTGCCAGCAAAGCCATCATTGCCTCCTTTGGAGCAAGGCATGTCTATATTCACACGGCTGATCCTACGCAGCAACTATTACGCCTGCTCTATATGTATCCTCCGCCAGATAGCCAGGTGCTTCAACTGGTCCAGCATATCCCTTATAATAGCTCGTTTCCATCATCCCAGGCCCATAAACGACGCGAACCGATCGTGATAGAAGATCTCCAGGCGGCGCCATCCCAGGGAATACTGGCGAGTGATAATCCTCTCGTGCAGAGCGGTGCAAGGGGGTACATTTGTATACCACTCTGGTTTGACGACCGCTTTGAAGGAATCTTAGCTGCTACCTTCCAAGAAGCTATCCACACAGATGGCCCTCAGGTGCAGGCATTGGCAGGATGCGCCCCATATATTGCCGCAGCCCTGGCACATGCACGCCTCCATGCCGAAGTCGAGAACGAACGAGCGCGCCTGCGAGCTATTCTCGACCAGTTACCTGAGGGCATCATTATGATTGAAGCGGCTGATGGTCATATTAGTTATGCTAATACTGCCGCCGCTACTATTCTCGGTATCTCTCTAACCAGCCTGAACAATGCTTCGCTCAACCAGAAGGATCGGGCAAATACCATCGTAAGAATGCAGGGGCTTCCAGTACTTCCTCGCAATTTCGCCATCATCCGAGCCCTGAGTGGTGAAACGACCAGCGGCCTCGAAACCACAGTGCTTAAACCGGATGGCACTAAAGCCGCCTTACTCATCTCTAGCGCGCCGCTACACGATGAAAATGGGCTTATCACAGGAGCGGTGCTTGTTTTTCAGGACATCACGGCACAAAAAAGCATCGAGCAACAGAAAAACGAGTTCCTCTCCTTTGCCAGCCATGAATTGCGCACACCCGTCACGGCCATCCAGGGCTACGCAGAGATTCTCCAGGCCCAGATCGAACAGGATAAGGAACTCGGCCCACAAAGCCTGCGCGCCCTTTCAGTCATCAACGAGCAGAGCCAGCAGCTTTCCAGGCTGATCGATGAGATGCTCGATCTCACACGCATTGATAATATGCAATTAAAGCTCCATCGTGAAGCGCATGATCTCATCGCTATTGTCGCTCGTGTCGTAGAAACGCAGGCCTCTATGACCAGGAAACACCGGCTTCACCTCGTCCTGGAAGGCATTGAACCAAACAATACGTTAATTGGCTATGTTGACAAAAATCGCCTGGCCCAGATTGTCAATAACCTCGTCAGCAATGCTATCAAGTACAGCCCATCCGGGGGCGACATTGAGGTTGGAGTAACCTACTCAGCAGCATCGCCTCACGAGGTCACGCTCTGGGTAAAAGATCATGGTACCGGCATACCGGCCAGCGAACTACCTCATATCTTTAACCGTTTTCATCGAGCCAGCACCATCGACCACTCTATCAGTGGCTTAGGTATCGGGCTATACCTGGTCAAAGAACTGGTCAAACTCCACGGTGGCCGCATCTGGGCAGAGAGTATCGAAGGCAGCGGTTCCACTTTCTATGTCCAGCTCCCCCTCAAAGCCTACCTTTAACCCTCTCAATGTGTGCTATACTAAATTAAAGCCAACACAATAGTTCTCTGCACATTGAATTTGTTTTTCTCATCTTTCTGGAGGGTAATGCATATGCCTGTCTCCGTGACCAACTCCAAACTAATCTACGAGGCTCTCAAAGCCTGCGACGTGAAAATTATTTCCGCCTTACCGGAAACATGGCTCGTCCACCTCATTCGCCTGGCAGACGAGGACCCGGACATGATCCTCGTTCGGGTCGCCAAAGAGGAAGAAAGCATCGGCATCTCGGCAGGGGCACATCTAGCAGGTGTCAACTCGGCAATGCTGATGCAAAATCATGGCTTCCTGGCTGCTATCAACCCGATTGTCTCGCTGGCGCTGCTGTACAAAATTCCCCTCTTGATGCTGATCAGCCATCGCGGGCATTGGGGCGAAAAAGATCCCTGGCAGACACAGGGCGGTCTGGTTACCGAACCAATCCTGCGGGCGTTGAACATCCCAACCTGGCACCTGGTGAACCCTACTGACATCCACCGGCGCATCAGGGATGCTCAGACCCTGGCCCTCTCCTCGTTGCACCCTGTTGCCGTTTTGCTGTCACGTGAACTCATGTGGGAGGACTGAGCGATTATGTTACGACAAGACGCTTTAGAGGCCATTTATCCTGAGCTGGAGCAGCATATCGTGGTCACGATCATGGGCGCGGTTGCCGCCGAGCTCTACATGCTCGGGCACCGCCACAACTTCTTCTATCTCGAACACGCCATGGGGCTTGCATCCTCAATGGGACTCGGTATCGCTCTCTCGTTGCCGGAACACAAGGTGATCGTCCTTGATGGCGATGGCTCGCTCCTCATGAACCTGGGAACGCTCAGCACCATGGCCCGCTACAAACCCGGCAACCTGCTACACATCGTCTTCGATAACGAAAGCCTGCTCTCGGTAGGAGGCTTCCCAACCGCCACAGCGACCGGTACCGACCTGGCGGGCATTGCCAGGGCCTCGGGTGTGCCGCAAGTGAGGGAAGCTAACACCCCTGACAGCCTCAAAGATGCCGTCAGAGAAGCCCTGGCAAGCAACACACTGACGACAATCGTCTCAAAAGTTGAGGCCAGCGGGCCAAAGTCATTCCATATGGATTTACCGCTCCTGGAGAATCGCTTCCAGTTCAAGCGCTACCTGGAATCATTACGTAAGCAATCGTAAGAAAGGAGTTTATCATGTTGAACACAGGAAATAACGTGTTGACACAACTGATTGAAGAACTCAATGCTGGCCGCGTGAGGGTCGTTGATCTGACGACTCCTTTAGGGGAGGATACGCCCGTAATCGACCTACCACCCATATTTGCGCCATCGCCAGGATTAACGATCACTGAAATTTCGCACTACGATGATAGAGGACCAGCGTGGTACTGGAATATCCTCAACCTGGGCGAGCATACTGGCACCCATTTTGACGCGCCCATCCACTGGGTCACGGGCAAGGACCTGCCCAACAACGCCACCGATACGATCCCACCACGTAAGTTTATTGGCCGGGCCTGCGTCATCGACATCACGGCCGAAGTTGAGCAATCACCCGATTACCTGCTAACCATCGATCGTGTCGAACAATGGGAACGTGAATATGGCAGCTTCCCGCCCGGCGCATGGGTACTCATACGTACAGAATGGAGCAAGCACAAAGGTCGCGAGGCCTTTCTAGGCCTGCAACCAGATGGCTCGCATTCTCCTGGCTTTCACCCATCCTGTGCTAAATATCTGGCGCAGGAGCGCGACATTCTTGGCGTTGGCGTCGAAACGGTTGGCACAGATGCCGGACAGGGGGGTGGCTTCGATCCTCCTTTCCCCTGCCATACCTATATGCACGGCGCGGGAAAGTTCGGCCTCACCAGCCTGGTCAACCTGGACCAGTTGCCGCCAACCGGGGCGATCGTTATTGCCGCACCGCTCAAGATCGTCAATGGCTCTGGCAGCCCGCTGCGCGTAATTGCCCTCGCACCATAAATTGTATAATCTACGTTGAAAGGAGGATGCATGAACCATACCTCATCCATAAGAAACTGGACAGAGATACGCGGCTTACCAATAGTTGCTCTCGATACGACTCTCAAACTTGGCACAGTCGAAGACTTTTATTTTGAACCCGATACCAATGCAGTACGCGCTCTGCGTGTAAATAGAGGCGTTCTGGGCCACCGTGCCGTGCCTGCCAACTGGATCAACACCATCGAACCCACCAGGATTACTGTGATGAACGAGGAAATGGTGATCGAAGAGGAGCACGATGGTCGCCTGCCAGAACTCCCATTGGGCCATAGCCTGCTCTCATACAAGGTCGTGAGTGAAAATGGGGAGACGATAGGCACTGTCAGTAATATCCTGCTCGATACGCAGCCGCCAATCGCCCTGCGGGTTGCTGCATATGAGGTGATTATCGAAAGAGGCAGGCGGAGCCGTCAAAAAGTATTTTCCGCCGACGAAGTAACAGATTACGGGGAAGATACTATTTACATCCTTGACCAGGTAGCGAAAGCTCTGAGGTAATTCCATAGGTTAGTTGCGCCCAAATCGACGCAGCCTCAAGGAATTGCCCACCACAGTCACCGAAGAGAACGCCATGGCAGCCGCCGCGAAGATGGGGGCCTGCTCTTTCAAGAATGGCACCAGCGGGGACAGGATAGCCAGCGGGATCAGGATCGTGTTATAGGCAAAAGCCCAGAAGAGGTTCTGCTTGATAGTGCGCATAGTGGCACGCGAAAGCTCTAAGGCCGTCGCAACGCTCTTGAGGTTTCCCTTGACCAGGGTAATATCTGCTGCCTCCATCGCGATATCCGTTCCCGTGCCCATTGCAATGCCAGCATCAGCCTGTACCAGCGCAGGTGCGTCGTTGATGCCATCGCCTGCAAAGGCTACCACGAGGCCCTGCGCTTGCAGCCATTTGACCTGATTGGCTTTCTCTTCCGGCAATACCTCGGCCAGCACATGTTCGGCAGGAATGCCAACCTGGGCGGCAATTGCCTGCGCTGTGCGCTGGTTGTCGCCGGTAATCATCCAGACTTCAAGCCCCTGCTCGTGCAACTGCTTGATCGCCTCAGCCGAGCCAGCTTTGATGGTATCGGCTACAGCCAGCAATCCCGCTACCTCTCCATCAATGACCACTATCATCGCCGTCTTGCCCTGCCGCTCTAAAGCCTCCAACCGATCTTCTACAGCCTCATAATTGATAGCGCGTTCAGTGAAGAGGCGCCGGGTTCCAATCACGACGCTGTGACCCTCCACAACTGCTTCCAACCCACGCCCTGCCAGGGCGCTATACTGCTGGGGAGCCTGGCCCAACCTGATGCCTCGTGCTTTTGCACCCTCCACGACCGCTGCGGCAAGCGGGTGCTCAGAACCCTGCTCAGCTCCGGCAGCCAGGCGCAACATTTCATCAACCTGCCATCCGGCAACCGCTATGGCACCGGTAAGTTCAGGCTTGCCTTTCGTAATCGTTCCTGTTTTATCAAGCAGCACCGCCTGCACAGCCTGGATACGCTCAAGGCTCTCGCCACCTTTAATCAAGATGCCTCGTTCGGCTCCCTTGCCCGTGCCAACCATAATAGCGGTCGGCGTAGCAAGCCCTAACGCACATGGGCACGCTACCACCAGGACGGCAACTGCTGCCACAATAGCCACAATCCAGGGTGTGCTGGTGCCTCCCATGGCTCCCGCGCTGAATTGTATGAGATGCAGGCTACCAAGAGCCATCCACAATATGAACGTCAGGGTAGCAATGAGCAATACTGAGGGCACAAAAATGCCCGCGATGCTATCAGCCAGGCGCTGGATAGGCGCTTTTGAGCCTTGCGCCTGCTCCACCATGCGAATAATGTTCGCAAGAACCGTATCAGAGCCAACTCTGGTGGCTCGCATGTGCAGCAGGCCATGCTGGTTGATGGTTGCTCCTATCAATGGCTCGCCCTCGCCCTTCTCAACCGGGATGCTCTCACCCGTAATCATCGATTCATCGACCGCCGATATGCCGGATAGCACAACGCCATCAACAGGAATTTTCTCGCCGGGGCGAACGATCAGTTCATCACCAACTTGCACCTGCTCGATGGGCAATTCTACCTCTCTCCCATCGCGCACAACATGCGCGGTTCGCGCCTGCAAGCCGATCAGCTTCTTGATCGCCTCGCTGGCCTGCCCCTTCGCACGAGCTTCCAGGTATTTGCCCAGGAAGATCAGGGTGATGATCAGGGCCGTTGTATCATAGAAAGTGGTCGAGCCAACAACGCGCGGGAAGAAGGTAGCCACGATGCTCATGAGATAGGCCGCCGTCGAGCCAACCGAGATCAGGGTATCCATGTTCGCGCTCATGTGACGCAGGTTCTTGAGGGCTCCGCGATGGAACTCCCAACCAACCACGGCCCATACCGGAGTTGCCAGCGCCAGGAGCAAGTAGTTCTCGCCGGGTAAGCGATTCATGAAGAACATGCTCAATATCACAACCGGCAATGTTAACGCAATGCCCAGGATTAAGAGATTGCGCTTGTGCCTGATTTCAGCTTCCCTGCGCCTGCTCTGCTCATCTTCCTGCATCATGCCGCTAGTGGGCGTAGCCGTAGCGGTGCTTCCTTCGCCAGCCTGAATCGCTTGCGGCGCCGGCCTCGCCGGTATGCTAATCGGTTCCGCCTTGTAGCCAACGGCCTCCACCTTCTGCACCATCTGCTCTATATTTACCCGCGCCGGATCATAGGTAACGGCAGCTTGCTCTGTCGCTAAATTGACGCTGGCGTCTACAACGCCCGGAACCTTCTTGAGTCCCTTTTCTATACGCATGGCACAAGAAGCGCAGGTCATCCCCTCAAGAGCCAGTACCACACGGCAATCTGCATTTGCCTGATCCTGCGGAGATACGCTGCCCATTGCTTCCATGGGCTGTTTAGCTCCGGCTGCCATCATACCACCTTCTTCTCTTATTCTCTTCACCAAAAACCCATACCCCTGGGTAGGGGGTCTGCATAGATTATAAGACACAGGTGAAAATATGTCAATTCCCGGGAAAACGATTATGTAGTGGTCTCCCTTGGGGAGGCCAGGCTTTCAGAACATTGACAGACCAATAAGCATCACGAATAATTCACCCGCATACGCAATAATCTCGGTACAAAAGCAACTATGGCAAGCGTTGCTAGAATGCAAATCACTCCACCACTCACTACTGAGAATTGAGGAGTGGTCAGGCTGGCTACCAGGCCAGACTCAAGCTGCCCAAATTGATTCCCACTGAAAGCAAACATGGCATTCACGGCATTGATACGCCCGCGTAACTCGTCAGGAGTAATCAGTTGGACAAGCAGGAAGCGCAGAATCATGCTGGTCATGTTTGCCGCACCCGCTCCACCAAGAAACAAGGCTGCCAGCCAGAGCGAAACAGGAAAGAGACCAAAGGCAATGATGCACAATCCCCATATCATAATTGATATGACGATTCCCAATCCTTGACGAGTGATTCGGCCAATACGTCCCGTAAAAGGGGCGAGAGCAAGAGCCCCAACGCTATCGGCCGCCAGCAGAATACCGAGTCCCTGTGAACCGGCATGGAAGATAGCGCTGGCAAAAATCGGAAGCAAGGCGAAGGGCGCTCCAAAAAATACCGCGAAAAAATCGAGCGTAATCACGGAGAAAATGATCGGGTGGGTACGCAAGAAATGTAGTCCCTCAACCAGTGCTCTGAAGCCGGGCTGAGCTCGCTTCTCAGTAGGAATGCCCGGTACTACTATAAGAAGCAGCGAGCCGGCAACGACGCCATAGGAAATAACATCGAGCCAGTAGGTGTTAGCTATGCCAAGCCAGGCAATGGTGAAGCCGCCTGCTAGCGGGCCTATGATACCCGTCAACTGGCCCATCATCAAATTCAGCGACATGGCATCAGCCATCTGCTCACGAGTTACAAGGCCGGGAATAATGGCCTGTATGGTCGGAAAGCTGAAGGCAGTAACACTGCCCACAATTAAAACTACAGCGCAGATGATGAAGATGTTGATTATATGAAAGAGCGTACAGAATGCTAGTATCGCTGAAAGCAGGGCCAGTATGCCCTGGATCAGCAGGTAGAGCTTGCGACGATCAAATACATCGGCAAAAACACCGCCAGCCAGCGAAAAGAGCAGGCGAGGTACAGCCTGGAAGAGGCCGATCAGGCCAAGTGCAGCGGCGGAGTGAGTTAGCAGGTAAACCTGCCAGGCGATGGCAACCACCTGCATCTGCGTCCCTATTGACGAGATACACTGACCCCAGAAGAGCAACGCATAATTGCGGCTGCGCAGCACCTGCCAGGAGCTCATTCCTCGTTGCCCTCGACATGCGCCTTGAGATTTGCCAGCTTCTCATCCCAGAACTGCTCGTAATGGGCTAGCCACTCGTGGGCTTCACGTAAAGGCCTTGGATTGAGCTGGTAGCGATGCTCACGCCCAACTTTGCGTTCCCGAACCAGCCCGGCCTGCTGTAACACTCCTAAGTGCTTCGAGATCGCTACCCGGCTAACCGGGAAATGCTTCGCCAACCCGCTGATAGAAAGCTCCCGATCCGCCAGGAGTTCCATAAGCTCGCGGCGTGTGGGGTCGGCAAGCGCGTTATAGACAACATTCAGCACACTATCATCAGCTTTATGCGATGAACGATGCGTTGTTCCCATATCTCTCGCGCCTCTACCCTTCAATAATTTTCGCCAGCCCTCGCAGCATGTTGCAGCCCCAACCCTGATCGAGCAGGCTGACGTAGTCCTCCGGCAATTGCTCCCTGCCCGTATGGATGAGAGTCACTTCCGTTCTGCCACCCAGGTCACGCAACTCAAAGGTGACCAGTGTAGGTGGAAGTTCGGGCATTTCACACCAGGTGAAGGCAAGCTTGCGTAATTCGTCTACTTCAGTCACCCGGCACTCGATAATCCCATTCCAGTTTCCTTGAGGCTCTGCCCGGAAGGTAAAATGGGTTCCCAAGACCGGCTGAAAGTTGTTGGGCATAAGCCATGAAGCAAGTCCATCGGAAGTTGCCAGCGCTTTCCAAACTCGCGATATAGGAGCATTCAAGGTGATGGAGCGCCGAACAGTATTTACTTCTTTCTCATAGTGAATGCGTTCATTGGGAGAGATGCTCATGCTCTTTGCTTTCCTCAAAAATACTACCATAATGCGCAACCGCTTGGTTACATATTTATTATACGTAACCAATTGGTTACGTGTCAAGATGATCACGGCCTTCAATTGATCTCACTGTACCCACGTCATATACTTAGACAGCTTACGACAGCAATACAAGAGCTGGATATACATACGAGAAGAGGAGAAACAGATAGATGCAAGACGACGAGATCCTGCAAACAATTACAAAGCTGGTCAACGAGGAACACGAACTCTTGAGTCGAGCCGAGGAAGAAGGCTTAGATGAAGTCGAACATGCGCGCATGAAAGATATCGAAGTGAAACTGGATCAATGTTGGGATTTACTGCGCCAGCGCCGTGCCCGCAGGGAGTTCGGTCTCAATCCAGAAGAGGCAAAAGTTCGCGATCCCAACATCGTTGAGCATTACCAGCAGTAGATGCAAACTATTGACTCTGTCAACCTTCATTTGATTGGTGACACGTAGAGTGCCAATTCATTGGCACGTTGGCTCCCTTGCGGGGGCCAGGGTTTCATCGGTCAAATGACCATTTACAAAGTACTCCCAATGCCGGCACTGAATGACAATGCGTACACAGCGCAAAAGATACTGCAAAAAGTAAAAAGGCTGGGCGATTACATGCAGCCGGGCGAGCAGCCGCTCCTGGCCATCCCTGCCATCTGGGATAATGGCCAGGGACCCAGCAGCACGCCATGCGATGTCATCGTCACTAACCAGCGCTTGATGGGCTATTACTCTTCAACCATGCCGCGCAAGCGCCTCTTCCTCGAAGCCTTTGATCTCTCAACAATTACGACGATTTCATTGCGGCAGAAAACATTTGAGCCGATCTTTCGCGAATTGCTGGTGAGCGATGGCCAGCGTAGAGTCTATATTCGCTCAAGACGGCGCTATATCGAGGCTCTTTTCGCCGCAGTGCGCGAGGCCATTGAAGCATATGTGCCCTCAACTCAAACCACCTTTGCAGACGAGCAGCAAAGGCCAGCAGAAGAAACTGCTCGCAGCGCCCCGGTCTATGGCCGGCAGGATATTCGCACCTCCTTTGAACATTCCCCTCTTGCCATCACATTGCTTTTTGTTGGCGGTCTCGCTATCGAAGTCGTAGGCATCGTTCTCTGGAGCCTGACGGGCAGCGCGCAAGTAGGAGCCCCGCTCTTCATTGCCGGATTACTGGCAGTCCTGACCGCCATGTTTTCCAGGAGAAAACGATAACCTCATCTCAGCCCTGGATGTAGGTCACGTTCCCTAACTGGCTGAGCCAACAATGTGTTGTACCAGGCTCTGCTCATAGCCAGTGGCGACCGGCATATAAGGCCAGAGGCGATGAGCTATATCGTTTGCCGCCACGAGGGCGCCAAAACGATAGAGACAATAGGCTGTCGAAGACGGGGTCGGGGTTGAGGTTCCGAGCTGACCGGCTGTTGCTACTGCCACACAACCGTCAGCCAACACCGGGGCAGAGATAAATTGCCATTGCACAGTCACTTCTCCTAGCAGGTTGGTGTTCATTTCGATTGGCTGGCAGATGGGACCATTAAAAAAAGACTGGCCCATCTCAGCCAAAACATGCCAATGCGTGCCATCCCATGTAATCTGCATCCTTACGAGGGACTCTTCTATTTGATTATCGAGCACATCCTGCGCAATAACGTGTCCATCCAGCGTGGTAAACGTCCACAAGTCCTGCACTGCCGCTCCAACAAACCATGCTGAGGCTGAATACCCAAACGTACATAACAGGTGGCAACTTTGATAATTGAACGAGCACACGGGCTGCGGCTCAGGGCTGGCGCAGTCTTGATTACTGCTCATATTAGTATCCAGGCGGAAACTCAATGTTGCTTTCAATAGCTGCTGCGCTACTGCATAGCAAGGGGAAAATTCAAAAGGCGCGGCTTGAGGATGCTGGCATGGAGCAGGCGACACATACTGCTCTCCTGGATGCACCATTGTGCTCGATTGTTGGTCATCCAGGGCTGCCTGCACGGCATCGATCAGGGAGGCACGCTGTCCAGGCAAGACGCTGTTCAACGAGGCCGGAAAGCTAATGGCCAGGCCATAGAGCGCGCCTTCTTTGGGTACCACCTGGTTGTCACTGCATGTGTCGCTCGCAAAATCTGGGGGCACTGAGAGGGTACAGGCTTGCGTGATGAATGGGGCAGCTCGCCATTGTAAAATATGACGGCCAAGCGACAGGCGCAAAGGCAACCCGATAGAAGTTACAGGCACGTGCGCGACTGGGTGCCCATCAATGAAAAGATGTCCCCAGGGAGGCTCACCCTGAACATAGAAAAGGTCCTCGCCCGGCGCTAAGGTTGGTAGAGGTGTTGGCGTAGGTGGAATGAGCGCTCTTAGCACGCGCTCGCGTACAGGTGATGTACTGGCCACAATGATCAATAGCGCCAGCAGCACAAATCCAGTCGTGGCGGCAAGTTGCAGTTTGCGCTGGCGAGATAAGCGATGAGGCTGCAGGCGCGTGAGAAAAGAAGGAATTTTCCTCTCTCCAGCACCCTTCTCGGGTCCTGGTATTTCAACAATCTCGACATCGAGATCATCTTGCTCGCGCTCGTGCTCGTGTTCTGGTGCGTTAGACATGATAAGCCCCTACCTTCAAAGACTATTCAAGCACTCTCATCGTCTTTGCAAACGCTTGAGACGTTGTAATGCATCTTTAGCCCACATGAGATTCGCCTGAGTAGTGAATTGCGGATTATTGAATGCCACATTCGTAAGATCATAATCAGCAGCGTTGCGATCTTTAATCATTCGTTCCAAAGCCAGCCCAACCTCCAGGTAATCTTCATTAGGGCCGTTTTTAAATTGCTCCCGTACATATGTATGGATGTTGATTCGATTGCCGTTTGAGTCTACAAGAGGAATAGGCTCCCTAATCCGATCATGACGACGTAAATGATCACGCGCCTTGTTGAATACAGCATAATACGCCCGGCTAATCGCTGCGCGTAATCTTGCTTCTTGATGGGGTACACTGTTTTTTGCTTGTGTAGCTAGCTCCTGTGCGACATCCAGATACTCTGACCAATCAAAACTCATACAAACTCCAACGTAATACAAAGCTTTCCTTGTGCTCGTCTCAAGGAGTTCAACCACCAGGCCTTATCGAACTCACTCAAAGCATGAACAGCATCTTCTGGACTCAACGTTGTTGCAATCGCAACCACCAGTTGGTCAATTGTAAACTCTTCCGGATCAGCAACTATTGCAAGGTAAAGCAAAGGCTGCGGGAAGTATTTCTCAATATAGATGTGTGCTTCTATCAATAAAGGGACAAGGAATGGATATTTTTCAAGAAAATGGAGTATCTCTGCGCGCTCGCCTCTGAATATGTACCAGCGTTCAAGGATATGCAATTGTTTGCGGTACTGAATATCTGTCGAGGGAACACTCACTGTTGAAGTTCCCTGTACCATCCAGAAGCGTTCTGCGTCTAAGACCTCTTTAGAGACAATCATTTGCTTACTCCTCGAATCTCTGCCTGAGCTGATTTGTAATACACGCCTCAAAAATTTCCTCAATATGTGCGTGAGCTCCATTAACCCATGAAGCAACATCATCCAAAGTAAGACTTCCCGGCTGAGCAAGAAAATAGTCAAGATCAAGAATAATGGTAGCTACGTCCGTTGAAAGTCCTGCTAAACTCGCTAGCTGTAAGTTTAGCACTTCCCGTGAACCTTCATAGAGCAGTTGGACACCCATCATAAAAGGGCCTATTGCTTTCGGTAAATTTGGCCCAATATAAGGACGAAATTCAAAATAGTCTTCCAGATTAATGGCTGGCCCTGAGATTTCAATCGTGTTAACGTAGCGCAAGCCAATACGATGAATGCTTTTAGGGTTTGCTACTTCACGGTACGTCTCAAAACTCTTCATGATCAAGGGGAAAAATTGTTCCCATGAGGAGTAAGGTCTCAAGTGGTTGATTGAGAGGAGATGTATGCCTACCTGCATAATGAGCTTTTCGTCTTCACTTGAAAATCTCATGATTGGCGTAGTGCCTATCTGCTGACCGATTTCCCCTTGATTTGCAGAGATACCCATCATAACTCGTGCCACTTGAGTGCGCACGGGAAATGTCTCTCGCACCCTTTCATACACAAGCCCCGGTATAGTGAGATCCCAGGGAGAATCTTGCCCAAATTGAAACTCGCACACTGCCTCGCTGAGCGGTGGGTTTTTGTATTGTTTACTCACCTGGCTGGCCTTTCTCACAACGCTAAAAATAAAGAGAAGCACTATCTTTTATAGTGTAATTGTAGCGCCATCTCCTATAAGATAGCAGAACTCACTCACAAGAGTCAACAATAGCCCATTATAGAACCTGATCAAAATCAAGAGATAATATTGCCCGATATTACGTATATATCTTATACAGAAGCTGTGAGCCTGGTCGTAATGGGCACGTACTTGAAAAAGCTGGAAAGCCCGGCTAGCAACTATATAGTTGAGCTTGCATTTCTTCATGTTCTGACGTAATGATATTCATTATCACTGAAGAGGTGCCAGTGGTAGGAACGCGAGGAAGCGCAGCATACTACAAGAAGAAAGGAGAACTTTTTCACGTAGGTTCCCAGAGCAGCGAACCAGGCCTGGATAGTATGTATCTTTTGTTCATGCGCATCGCATAAAGCGCATAGGAGGTTATTATGCAACCTTACGATCGTCGCAACCGTCGAGAGCTGGATCAACTCGTCGAAGAGTACATCACCACCAACAACATCAACCGGCGCCAGTTTATACAGCGTGCTACTGCGCTTGGCCTGAGTCTCAGCGGAGCATCAGCCTTGCTGGCGGCCTGTGGTGGTGGTCCCCCGGGCGGCGGTGCCGGCACCAAAGTCACATCCATTGACTCGCTCGTCGTGATCAGCGGCACGGAACTGGCTAATTACCAGGCCGTCAATGCAGCGTTCACCAAGAAGTACGGCATTAAGGTCAATGTCGAGTCCACGCGCGACTTACCCACCGTCCTGACGACGCGCGTCAGAGGAAATAACCCGCCCGACATCAGCGCTGTGCCTGACCTGAATACGCTCCAGAGATATGCGGCTCAGGGGAAAGTAGTGCAACTGGACACGTTCCTCGACATGAGCTACATCCACCAGAACTACGCCCAGACCTGGATTAACCTGGTCTCGTACAACGGCCACATGTACGCCGTGCCTTTCCTGGCCAATAGTAAAGGCACCATCTGGTATAACCCCAAGCAGTTCCAGGCCAATGGCTATACCATTCCCACAACCTGGAATGACATGATTACCCTGTCGAACAAGATCGCTGCCAGTGGCAAATACCCCTGGTCGATAGGTGTAGAAAGTGGCGCCGCCAGCGGCTGGCCCGCTGCCGACTGGGTCGATCAGATCTTCCTTTGCCTCAATGGCCCTACCCTGTCTGACCAGTGGGTCGCGCACAAGATTCCCTGGACGCACCCGGCCGTCAAAAACGCTTTCCAGATGTTTGGCCAGATCGCCCACGGCAACCACTACGTCAATGGCGGGACGCAGTATATCCTGTCCACCAACTTCATGGATGCCTCCTACTTACCGTATGATACGCCACCACGGGCCTACATGTTCTACCTGGGCGACTTCACCGAGGGTTTCATCACCGCCCAGTTCCCCAATCTCGTGGCAGGCGTAGATTTCAACTTCTTCCCCTTCCCCACCATCAACCCGCAGTATGCGGGCGCGGTTACCGGAGGTGCGGACCTGTACATGGCGATGAAAGATAACGATGGCACCCGCAAGTACATGCAATTCCTGACAACGGCGGAAGCGCAGGAGATCTGGACGATGCGCGGTGGAAAAACTGCCGTGAACAAATCTGTTCCCTTGAGTGCCTATCCCAACCAGGTGGCACAAAATACGGCCAAGCAGTTGACCCAGGCCAGTATATTCCGCGAGAGCCAGGATGACTCAATGCCCACTGCGATGGAGAACGCCTACTGGCATGCCATGCTCTCCTACATCCAGAACCCATCGCAACTGGATAGCATCCTCAGTTCTCTTGAAAGCACCGCCTCGACGGCCTATACATCGTAAACTCTTCAGCAGAAGAGGGTAGGGGCGAGGCTGCGCCACCGGCCACCCTCGCCCTCTCGTTCTAGGGCAGAGGAGGCCAGCGGAGCTCTGCCCCTACCCTCTTGGTGTATAAGATCGAGGGTAAGGGGAATGCTGGCTATTGCCCTCTTTGGGAAATAACCTGATAAAATGCCTCTTCCGCGCAACCATCTTTGTGGTATACTTACTAAAAGTATATGTTTCGCTGTGTTGGAGGAGTTGTTGTACTGGGTCATCTGTTCAGGCTGTTTTCCCTGAAAAGCTCTCGTTTTGACAAAGGAGGCCATGTATGGCAAGACAAGTCGCAGCGATACCCCAGGAACGCGCTGCTGTGGCGGCCCCTCCCCGTCCGGGAAGGCGACGCATCCCCCTGGCGGGTTGGCTCTGGATTCTGCCAGCCGTAGTATTAATGCTGTTCTTTTTCATCTACCCGCTGATTCAAACAATTATCTATAGCCTTCAAAATGCCGATTCGACGGCATTTGTCGGGCTTAAGAATTACCAGACGATCTTCACCGATCCGTCGATGCTTGAAGTGCTGAGAAACAACCTGATCTGGCTGGTAGTCGCCACGATACTGACAGTCGGACTCGGCCTGATTGTCGCCGTTCTGGTGGACAGGGTCAGGATCGAGAGCATCATCAAGTCTGCGCTCTTTATCCCTATGGCGATTTCATTTGTGGCCGCAGGCGTCATCTGGCGCTTTGTCTACATTTATGAACCGCCTGGTCAAACCCAGATCGGCCTGCTCAACGCCGTCCTGGCTCTTTTCAGAGCCCCTCCACAGACCTGGCTGATCAATGCACCCCTCAATACCTTTGCCTTGATCGCGGTCTACACCTGGATGTGGACCGGCTTCTGCATGGTGATCATCTCCGCAGCCCTTAAAGGCATCCCCGATGAAATCATCGAGGCGGCCAAAATCGATGGCGCCAATCGCTGGAACATGTTCTGGCGGGTGACGGTACCTATGATTGCCCCAACCCTTGGCGTGGTGGTCACCACCATGGTCATCAATATCCTCAAAATCTTCGACGTGATCTACATCATGACCGGTGGAAATTATCACACAAGTGTGATTGCCATGCAGTTTTACACCGAGCTGTTCACTGACCAGAACTATGGCCTGGCCAGCGCATTTGCCGTGATTCTCACCCTGACGGTTATTCCGATCATGTATATCAATATTCGCAGAATGCGAGCACAGGAGGGCCGTTCATGAGCGTTGAAAGTTATCCTGCACCAGAACCTGGCGTACAGCCTGCTGTAAGTACAGCGCAACCACCACAGGCGATGCAGATTGCTGAACGAGCACTGGCACCAAAGAAAGGGGTGCCCGTCACGCCTGCTAATGTGGTGATCACCGTTATTGTGGTGGTGATCGCTCTGCTCTGGTCGATACCCACATTCGGCCTCTTTGTCAGCTCATTTCGCCCACCACAACTGATCAGTACCACCGGCTGGTGGACAGGACTTGTCCCCCCGTGGAGCTTTACCATTCAGAACTATGAGTCGGTCATTAGCGCCCAGGGAATGGGCCGTGCCTTTCTTAATAGCCTGATCATCGCTATACCGGGGACGATCCTTCCCATGCTGGTCGGTGCCTTCGCAGCCTATGCCTTCGCCTGGATGCGCTTCCCTTTCCGTGACACCCTGTACTTCGGCATTGTCGCTTTGCTGGTCGTGCCTAACCAGATTGCGTTCGTGCCGATCCTCAACCTGTTCACTCAGGCCGGGTTGACCGGAACATATGTAGCCGTCTGGCTGGCCCACACCGCCTTTGGCTTGCCCTTTGCAGTCTTCCTGCTGCGCAACTTTTTCGCAGCCTTGCCCAAAGACCTGATGGAATCGGCTTTTGTGGATGGGGCCTCGACCATGCGCACGTTCTGGACGATCGTCTTGCCCCTGTCGGTGCCGGCCCTGGCCTCGCTGGCCATCTTCCAGTTTATGTGGGTCTGGAACGATCTGCTGGTCGCCCTGATCTTCCTGGGTGGCAGTCCCAACGTCGCACCGCTCACATTGACGGTGGCCGACCTGGTCGGTAGCTACGGCGAGCAATACCAGTTGCTCACTGCCGCCGCTTTCCTCACCATGGCCCTGCCGCTGGTGGTGTTCTTCTCCATGCAGCGCTACTTCGTGCGCGGCATCCTGGCAGGATCGGTCAAGGGCTAATGGACATCCTCCCAGGGCGATGGCAAGCATCGCCCCTACCCTCGATCTCCAAGAAACTTGAGGGTAGGGGCAGAGCTTGCCTCTGCCCTAGAAAAATATCGCTCCCAAATTCAAGAGTTTCCGGCGTTCCGCTGGAAGCTCTTGAATTCTTTTATCTTACTGGAGGAGACAAATATGACTATCCCACGCCCAGAATACCCGCGTCCACAGTTTGTGCGCCCCGATTGGCTCTGTTTAAATGGTGAATGGCAGTTTGAGATCGATGCTGGAGATAGCGGGCTGGAACGTGGTTTGTTACAACGTGAATTACAAGAGCGCATCCTTGTGCCCTTCTGCCCGGAGTCGCCGCTCTCCGGTATCGGCAACCAGGATTTTATGCCCGTTGTCTGGTACCGGCGTACTGTCATTGTTCCCCGATCCTGGTCTGGCCGGCGTGTATTGCTGCATTTCCAGGCTGTGGATTATGATACGACGGTATGGGTCAATGGGAAACTGGTTGGGCGGCACCGCGGCGGCTTTACACCCTTCACCTGCGACCTGGGTGATATTGCCACCCCCGGCGATCCTGTGACTATTGTGGTGCGTGTGCGTGATGATCCGCGCCCATCGCAACCTCGCGGCAAGCAATCGCAGAAGTATGAAAACTGGGGCTGTTTCTACACGCGCACGACCGGCATCTGGCAAACCGTATGGATGGAGCCCGTTCCTCGCCAGTGCTCACTGCGCCGCCCGCGCATCACGCCGGATGTCGCCAATAGCGTGTTCCGCCTGGAGCAACCGATTACCAACAACACCCCTGGTCTGCGCTTGCGTGCCACGCTTTCCGATCAACACGGCGTCGTTGCCCAGGCTGAGTGCGCCGCTGACCTGGATTTTGCTCCCCGGCTCGATCTGACCGTCCCTGCTGAGCGTCGTCGTTTATGGTCGCCGCAAGACCCGCACCTGTACGACCTGGAAATAACGCTGCTCGATGCTGCCGGCAATACTGTGGATCATGCAACAAGCTATGCAGGCCTGCGCAGCGTCACCATCGATGGCAAGGCCGTCAAAATTAACGGCCAGAGTGTCTTCCAGCGCCTGGTGCTCGACCAGGGCTACTATCCTGATGGCGTAATGACCGCCCCAGGCGACGAAGCGCTGGAGCACGATATCGAATTAGCCCTCGCGGCTGGTTTTAACGGCGCCCGCCTGCATCAAAAGGTCTTTGAGGAGCGCTTCCTGTACTATGCCGATAGAATGGGCTACCTGCTCTGGGGCGAATTCCCCGACTGGGGATCGCTGGAGCGCGTCTGGTGGCTGGATGATCAGACCTACAGCGTAACCTTTGCCACCCAATGGCTGGAAGAGCTTGAGCGCGACTACTCGCACCCCGCGCTGATCGGCTGGTGCGGCCTGAATGAGACGCGCTATATGTTGCTGGACAAAAATACGACGCTTGATGATGTGACACGTGCCATGTTCCTGGCGGCAAAGGCTATGGATACCACGCGCCCCGTGCTCGATGCTTCTGGATACGCGCACCGCGTTCCCGAAACCGACATCTACGACTCCCACGATTATTTGACGGGCGAAGATTTCTGGAAGGATTTCGAGCAATTCAAGGAACGCCATGCACACATTGGTGAAGACAAGCCGTTCATCAATACACACGAGGGGCGTCCGATGTCTGTGCCGTATCGCGGTCAACCCTACTTCGTGAGCGAATTCGGGGGCATCTGGTGGAACTCGGAAGCCTCACCATCCGACCAGAGCTGGGGCTACGGGAGCGCACCCGATTCGCTGGAAGAGTTCTACCGTCGCTTCCAGGCATTGTGTGATATGCTGCTTGACAACCCCTACATGTTCGGCTACTGCTATACCCAGTTGACCGACGTATCCATTGAGCAGAACGGCCTCTACACCTTCGATCGCCGCCCCAAGTTCGACCTGGAGCGCCTGCGCCAGATCCAGAGCCGCCCTGCCGCTATAGAACGATTATAAAATCCTATCCTCAGCGTCTCCTGAGCCTGGGTAGGATTTCTTTTGCATAGAGCTGCAAGAAACGCGGCTGATCATCGCCCGGCGCATGGAAGATCAAGTGCGTGAAACCCATCTCGATGTATGGACGAATCTGCTCCACGTGCTCTTCGGGATCGTTTGAGACAAGCCAGCGGCGATGCGCCTGGTCGGCAACGCTCGCAGCCCTCTTCTCCATCTCACGCGGATCGTGGATAGCAACCTTGTCTTCTGCCGGAAGCGCCAGCGCGGCCCAGATGCGCGTATCGGCCAGTGCACGGTTACGATCAGTGTCAAACGAGACCTTGACTTCGATGGCGCGCTCGATGGATGCGGGATCACGACCAGCCGCTCTCGCTCCTTCTTCCAGCGCTGGCAGGAGCTGATCGCGGTAGAGTTCATCTCCCTTGCCAGAAGTGCAGATAAAGCCGTCTCCGGCTCTTCCGGCGAACTTCGCAGCCACTGGGCCGCCCGCGCTGATATATATAGGAATAGGCTGGCCTGGCTTGTCATAAATGGTGGCATTGAGCGTCTTGTAATACTGCCCTTCATAGGTGACAAGGTCCTCTGACCAGAGCTTCCTGATCAGGTCAACCGCCTCGCGCAGGCGCGCCAGCCGCTCTTTTGCTGGTGGCCACTCGCCCCCGGTGACGGCAACCTCGTTCAGCGATTCTCCACTTCCAACACCCAGGATCATTCTGCCAGGATTGAGCACGCCGAGCGTTCCAAAGGCCTGGGCCACAATGGCAGGCTGGTAACGGAATGTGGGCGTTAGCACGCTTGTGCCCAGCAAGACGCGGGAGGTTCGCTGCCCCACGGCTCCCAGCCAGGAAAGAGCAAAAGGAGCATGTCCATTGGTATATCGCCAGGGCTGGAAGTGATCGCTGATCCAGACGCTATCGAAGCCAAGCTGCTCTGCCTCAATGGCAAAATCGAGCAACTGCCGGGGGCCAAACTGCTCTGCCGAAGCCTTATAACCCAGCCTCAAGGGATGATTTGCCATGTTGTAATCTCCTCAATGTCTGTGATATAGAGAACTGCTACGCTTCTATCATACAACATATGGCAGCTTAAACCACGTGCCGTGGTGGCGTTAGCCAGCAACGTTGACATCACCTTTTACCGGCAGGTACAATACATATGCCTGATGAATGTGCATAGGCTTCCTATTTCCCGCGTTTCACAACTACAATCAATAGATGAGGCAACATCAATGAAGATTTTTGTCTGTGTAAAACAAATTCCCGATCCGAATACCGTCGTGAGCAAGATCGACCCGAACACAAAGCGGCTCGTGCGCAGCGGCGTCTCGCTCGTGCTCGATCCCGGTGATGAGACCACCATTTCAGCAGCCATCAAGCTGCGTGACACCATTGGAAACAGCGAGCTGGCTGTTATCAGCATGGGGCCATCCACAGCCCAGGAGGCGCTACGCCGCGCCCTGGCAATGGGTGCAGACCGCGCCATACTGGTGACCGATCCAGCGTTGGCCGGCTCTGATGCGCTCGCTACAGCGCGCGTGCTGGCTACGGCTCTTCAGAAAGAACAGCCCGATCTCGTCTTCTGCTCAACCGAGAGCACCGACGGCTACACCGGCATGGTTCCCGGCGGCATTGCAGAATTTCTCGGTATGCCCCAGTTGACCTTTGTTCGTGAAATCAACGTTGAGGGATCCAGAGCCATCGCCAAGCGCGTGACGCTGACCGGCTACCAGTCTATCGAATGCTCGCTGCCCGCCGTTGTCACTATCGCCAGTGGCTCATTCGAGGCGATTTACCCCACAATGAAGGGTATTATGAGCGCAAGGAAAAAACCTTTTGACCAGCTTTCCCTGGCCGATCTTGGCATCGACCCCTCACAGGTGGGTGAAGCCGGGGCCCGCGAACAGATTCTGGCTATAGGAAAGGTCGAGGCGCGCGCCGCAGGCCAGGTAATCAAAGACGATGGCAACGCCGCTCAGGCTATTGCTGATTTCTTGCAGCGTCACCAGTTACTCTAAACAGGAGATGAGATACATGGCAAACACGATCTGGGTACTGATTGAACTTGAAGAGGGCAAAGCGGCCCGTTCATCGCTAGAAGTGTTAGGCAAGGCTGCGCAATTAGGGCGTGCTGAAGCTATCGTCCTGGGTTCCGGAGCCGCTGAAGTTGCCCCCACCCTGGGCGAATATGGAGCCGAAAAGGTATACGTCCACGCCGATCCTGTCTACGACAACTATCTCACGCTCCCGGCTGTAGACACGCTAAGCGACCTGCTGAACCAGCACCAGCCCACACTGCTGATGATGGCAACAACCTACGACCTGCGCGATATTGCCGCTCGCCTCAATGCGCGCCACAATATGGGCCTCATTACGGATGTGACCGATCTGCGCTTTGAAAGCGATACATTGCAGGCTACTGTTCCCTGGGGTGGCGAGAATGTTGTAACAGCTACCCTCAAAGGAGGAACGGGTATTGTGCTTACGCGGCCCAAAGCCTTTGGCATACAACAATTTGCTGGCCGGCAGGCGGAAATCGAAACGCTCAATGTTTCGCTCAAAGCCGATTCACAATCGATTAAAATACTTGAGCGCGTCGAGCAGCCAAGCGAAGGCCCATCCCTGGAAGACGCGAACGTGGTTGTCAGCGGTGGCCGGGGATTGGGCAAACCAGAAAACTATCACCTGGTCGAAGAGCTTGCCGCTGCCCTGGGTGGAGCGCCAGGGGCAACCCGCGCCATTGTCGATGCCGGCTGGCTCCCCTACAGCTACCAGGTTGGCCAGACCGGGAAGACAGTCAAGCCTACACTCTACATCGCCTGTGGTATCAGCGGAGCAATCCAGCACCTGGCAGGCATGAAAGGCTCGAAATATATCGTTGCCATCAACAAGGACGAGCACGCGCCAATCTTCTCCGTCGCCGACTTCGGTGTCATCGGAGACGTGCTGACGATCCTACCCCAGCTCACAGCAGAAGTGAAGCGGCGCAAAGGACAATAATTCACTCACTCGTGTTATAATACGTGAGAGCATTGCGGTAGCTGGAAACGGAGGTAACCATATGAATCCTCCTGTCATATCACCGACCGGGGGATGGATCGGAACTAGCATCTTTATCATTATCTTCCTGGCCGCGCTGATCATTTTCGGCCTGCGCGTTGGCGAGCTGATCACGCTGCTTGCGAAGGCGCGACCCGAGGATCGCACCGACCATATTGATGACCGCATCGGGGAATTTATGCTGGGCGTTCTCGGCCAGCGAGGCGTGCTGCGTGACCCTATCCCCGGTATTGCTCATTTCTTTACATTCTGGGGTTTTATCATTATCCAGTTCGGCCTCCTCAACTTGATGCTGGGAGCCTTTAACGCCTCTTTGCCGGTGCTTGGCCAAAATCACACCTTCGCTGCTCTCCTGGATGCGTTCATTATATTCGTAGCGATTGCCCTGGTCATCTTTGCTTTCCGTCGCGGTGTGCTACGCCCCAGGCAATTATCAAGCTTCCTGCATGGTCCCTGGGATGGCTTCATTATCCTGATCCTGATCCTGGCCGTTATCGTAACGCTGGCACTGGTTGAAAGCTTCCAGTTTGCAGCATATGCCACAGCCAATGGACTGGCAGCCGCCAACAGCAGTGGGGCCTGGACGCCTATCGGCTCCTGGCTGTACCCATTGTTCAGCGGTATAAGCGCAGGCGCCGATGTAACCCTGTTCCGTTTCTTCTGGTGGGTGCATATCCTTACCGTGCTGGGCTTCCTCATTTACCTGCCACGTTCCAAGCACCTGCACCTGATGGCAACGCCTTTCAACGTCTTCTTCCGCAGCTATGCTCCTAAAGGTGCATTGCCCCTGATGGAAAACCTGGAAGAGCGCGAAGATTACGGTGTCTCCAGGGCCGAGCAATTCACCTGGAAGCAGTTGCTCGACGGCTATGCCTGCACCGAGTGCGGGCGCTGCAATACCGTCTGCCCGGCAACCAACACAGGCAAGCCGCTCTTCCCGAAGGAGATCATCCTGGGTGTCAAAGAGGCTCTGCTTGTCCATAGCAATGAGATTCTTGGCGAAAACACGATCTATAGCAAGCTAGGTATCGCAGCGGTACGGGCCGATCAGACCAAAGATGAGAAGGAAGCCCACCACGAGCCAATGGTCGGCGGCATTATCACCAAAGATGCCCTGTGGGCCTGCACAACCTGCCGTGCCTGCATGGAAATATGCCCGGTCGCTATTGAGCACGTGCCGAAAATTGTAGACATGCGCCGCCACCTGGTGATGGAAGAAAGCGATTTCCCGCCCGAAGTCACTTCGCTCTTCAACAACATTGAGCGCAATGCCAACCCATGGGAAATCAGCAACGACAGACGCGCCGAATGGGCTGCCGGACTGGGTGTGCCACTGATGTCCGAGAATCCTGAGGCCGATGTCCTCTACTGGGTTGGCTGTATGGGTTCCTTCGACAGGCGCAACCAGCGAGTGGCGACGGCAGTGGCGAAAATATTGAAGGCTGCTAACGTCAATTTCGCTATTCTCGGTCCCGAAGAGTCCTGTACAGGCGATCCGGCACGCCGGATCGGCAACGAGTACCTGTGGCAGATGATGGCGCAGCAGAATATCGAAGTACTGAACACCTACGGCTTCAACATCGCCGGCGGTCACAACGGTCACATTCCCGGCAATGTTGTAGCGGAGGCCACAACGAAGCCTCGCACGATTGTGACGGCCTGTCCCCACTGCTTCAATACCATCAAGAACGAGTACCCGCAGCTCGGCGGCAACTACGAGGTAGTCCACCACACCGTCTTCATCGACAGGCTCATCGCCGAGGAGAAGATCAAGCTTCCCGAGGGCTTTGACCAGCGTAAATTGACCTATCACGATCCGTGCTACATCGGGCGCTACAACGATGTCTACGACGAGCCGCGCCGGGTGCTCAGCGTCCTCAATAGCAATGGCGTGACAGAAATGCGGCGCAATCGCAATAAGAGCTTCTGCTGCGGTGGAGGCGGTGGTCGCGCCTGGATGGAGGAGAGGATCGGCAAGCGCGTCAATCAGACTCGTGTGAACGAAGCGCTATCTACCGGCGCCGAAGTGCTTGCTGCCGCCTGTCCCTTCTGCATCACAATGTTCGACGATGGCATCAAAGGAGTCGAAGCCGAGGATAAAATGCAGATCGAGGACATCTCGGAAATCGTCGTGCAAGCCTTAGAGTCAGGAGCGCCTTATGGCCAATGACTTGAAAACACTAAGCTCTCAATTGGGGGTGCCTCTCAGCGCGGGCGCAATCGCTGGCCTGATCGCAACCCTACCTATGACCCTGTTTATGCTGCTCATGCAACAGTTGCTGCCACACCATCAGAAGTATGCTTTACCGCCCGAACGGATCACGGGGCAATTAGCACATCGGGCGGGCCAGAAGCACATGAGCAAACCCCAGCTCCTGGCAACGACACTTGTCTCTCACTTTGGCTACGGCTCATTCATGGGAACGTTGTACGGTACTCTGAGCAAAAAGGTGAGGCTGCCGCTACCTGCTGCGGTCAATGGGATCATCTTTGGCCTTATCGTATGGGCAGGAAGCTATCTTGGCTTGCTCCCCTCAATGGAGATGAAATCGTCCGCACCCCAAGAACCCTTACAACGCAACTTGATGATGATTGGAGCACATATTATCTGGGGAGCCATCACAGGCGTTGTGACCGATTTCCTCCAAGAATAATTGGGTGCGCCCGTAGGGGCTCGATAAATCGAGCCCATCACCGATTTAACGCCCATTATCGCACCCCAGCGTGTTTCACTTCAATAAATCGCGGGCAATCACCACGCGCTGGATCTGGTTTGTGCCTTCATATATCTGCGTAATCTTGGCATCGCGCATCATACGCTCGGCAGGATACTCCTTCATATACCCATAGCCGCCCAGTATCTGGATAGCATCGTTGGTTACTTCCATTGCCCTATCGGAAGCATACATCTTCGCCATAGCCGAATATTTGCTAAAGCCAGAATCCGGATCCGTCTCACCGCGATCAACCATCTCAGCAGCATTATAGACGAGCAGGCGCGAGGCCTCAATCTTGGTCGCCATATCGGCCAGCATGAACTGAATGCCCTGGTTATCGGCAATGGGCCTGCCAAATTGAACGCGCTGCTTCGAGTAGGATATTGCCAGATCAAGCGCCCCCTGCGCAATACCAAGAGCCTGCGCGCCAATACCAATGCGCGTGCGGTCAAGCGTCATCATGGCGATCTTGAAGCCCTCGCCTTCGTGCCCAAGCAAATTTTCGGCTGGCACCTCGCAATCCGTGAAGATCAACTCGGCAGTCTGTGAGCCTTTGATGCCCATCTTATCTTCGATGCGCCCCACCGAGAAGCCTGGAAAGCTCTTCTCGACAATGAAGGCGCTGATGCCGTGAGCACCGCTATGGGGATCGGTGATAGCAAAGACCGAATTGACCTGGGCCAGCCCTCCATTGGTAATGAAACGCTTGGAGCCGTTCAGGATATACTTGTCGCCTTTGCGCACGGCAACGGTCCTCATGGCCGATGCATCTGAGCCGGAGCCAGCCTCGGTCAGCCCAAAGGCCGCCAGCCATTCGCCGCTCGCCAGCGGAGGCAGATATTTACGCTTCTGCTCCTCATTGCCCGCCAGCATAATCGGCATCCCGCCAAGCTGTTGCACCGCCAGCAGCAAGCCTGTGGTAGCACAGTATCGCGAAAGCTCTTCAATTGCCATCACCACAGCCAGCTCACTAGAGCCAAGACCACCATACTCGGCAGGAAACGGCATGGCATAAATATCCTGCTGCGCCAGCAACTCCTTCATATCCCACGGAAACTCGCCTGTATGGTCAATCTCGGCAGCACGCGGCGCGACCCGTTCCATAGCCAGCTCGTGGATCGCGTCTATAAGCGCCCGTTCATCCTCACTCAGATGCGCTATCGCCATAAACATACTCCTTTATATACTGCTATATAGTGCAAAAAGGTATGATTATTAACGAGTATATCACATAGATCTTTTCCCACATTTGATCATACCAAAAGCCTTGACCTTCCAGCGACGGGAAGGTGTATAGTTTTTTTCAGAAGGAGGCACAGTGAGCAATGCAGCAACAGGATCGTCTAATCAAGGCCCGGTGGTTTACCATCGGCGAAGCGGCGCGCAAGACAGGGGTAAGTGCCAAAGCCATCCGCTACTATGAGAGCATCGGGTTGTTACCGCGACCCTCACGTCTCCCTAATGGCTACCGGCGCTACAGCACCGCCGATATCAACCGCCTCATCCTGCTGCGCCGCATTCGCCTGCTGGGCGTGCCCCTTTCCGCCGCCAAACCTCTTCTGAAAGGCATTGCTGATGCTCGCTGCATAGAAGTTCAGCAAGAGCTATTGAAGCTGGTACACGAGCGGCTGACCACTCTCGACCAGGAAATCGCCCAGTTACGGCTGTCTCGCACTGAACTAGAAAACTACCAGCGTACATTGGAGCAGTGCCGGGCTGATGAGAGTGAATCCTTTAGTGCGTGTACGGATATGCATTGTATTGATGTTTCGCTTGATACAACCTGCTGCAAGGAGGAATATGATGAATGTCATTGTCTACTGTGAATGCTGCGATTGCCCCTGTGGGGAGTGCCCTTGCCCCTGCTGTGGCTGCTGCTAGCGTACCAGGGTACCCGCAAGGACTCTGTTGGCGAATGCAAGTGGAAGGCGCATTGGCGTCCGAAGAAGCGGCTATGGTACGGTTGCGCGAACCAGTACGTGTCATGGGAGGGATGACCGCCAGGGTCTTTACAGGGATAGGTTTGTTGTGGTGAGGGAGCAGCGAGGAGGCGCGAGGGCAAGCGCAAGGCCCCCTCGCGCCTCCTCCCCACCATCCACAGCTTGGATACATCGAGCTTCTACAAGCCCCTACGGGCTACGATCTACTTTCCAAGCGAGTCCAGGACAAAACCATACTCAAGATGATGGCCTGCTTTGCATCCTGGTACGTCATAAGCTGTTCTTCCATCGAAAAATACATCTCATGGCTCTATCTCGCCTTCATCAGCAACTGAATCAATCAATTCCTCTGCAAGAGGTTTATGCGGCGTTTCCTCTTCTGCTGAAGGCATATCAATATTCCAGGCCTTTTCATGCAGTGAGATGATTGTTCTGATCTGCTGTTGTATTTGCACCGGCAGCAACTCAGCCACGATTGCCAGCACCGCCGTCGTTGCTGCGTCCACCTGAATGCGTTTCCACTCGACCTCATTCTCAGAGCCGATGGCCTGTTCCATGCGCTCTATCACACCCTCCAAATGCCGGCGGATGCGTTCTTGTTTCTGCTCGTCCATCTTGCTGTCTGTCATGCGATGCCCCCTCACTTTCTCCTCTATCTCATCCAACGTTAAACGTCTTGAATGTGCCGAGCGTCGTACTGCTAGCGGCCCAACCCCTTGAAGGCCACCCCCTGGCGCTCTCGGCTCTCACATGGAGATATAAGGCATACTCCAGCGTCTCGTTGATGCGCATGATAAAGAGCACTCCCCTCCAGTTTTCATGCCCCTCATCCTGGAATTTCCAGGTACTTCCAGCCATGGCTCCCACGTGTCCTGCCTCGATGCGCTGCCAGCCAGCTTGAGCCAGTTGGGCATAATAGTGCTCGGCCAGTTGCTCGATCTCCATGGCAGCAGGAAGCTGGAGCATTGCCGAAGTATGGGCCTCGTTGTCCGACCAGCCTGAGCCACCTCCCTGCTGGCTGGCTTCTGGTGGCGCGTACAACGGAGGAATCAGTTTCTCCATTGTCCTTGCTCTCTGCATCCTCGGATGCTGGCAGTTCTGCGCCGTCAAATCCAGCGTCAGGCGCACATCCGTTTTCTCCCCCTTTGCTAAAGCTGCCACCTGAAGCGAAGGGCCCTTTGGGCTACGGCAGAACGTGACTCCTTCTCCAGGGAAAGGCATACTATGGACAAATCCTCCGGACGTAAGATGGAATGGAGGCTGCTCCTCCCATCCTGCTGCACGCATGTGCTCTTTGTAGAAGTCAAGCACTCCCCCTGGTGGCATCGATGAATCGAGCAGGATAGTCGCGTCGTGTGGGTTCCGAATCAGTGTGCCAAGCACCTGGCTGTCTTCCGGCAGAGGGAGTTTTCCTGCCAGGTCAGGCGGTAATTCGCCAACGAAGAGCTGGGGATTTTCTGCCAGCGGATCCTGAGGATAAATTGCCAGGCGCAGCGCCAGTTCGCGCAGCAGTTCCTCGCGTTCGCTGGCCCCGGCTGGCTGTGGCATATGTTCATTCATCATGGCACTCCTTTTGCGGATAGCAAAACGAATACATAACTTATGCTCCACTCGCAATTATGGCATATATGAACTTTTCCAAACAAGATCGGCAAACCCACTGTCTCCCATGTCATGTTGAGCCCATTCGCTTCGCTCAGGGTAAACTCCGCGAAACATCTGAGCCGATCGACAGAGATCCTTCCCCTTCACTGCGTTCAGGGCTTCGGCTCACTCGCTCAGGATGACAAATCGTTACCGGTTTTGGCCGGCAAAATTCACCATTGTAACGTTTTTCCTTTCCAAGCGATATACTAGGTGAAAGCATATGAGGTGAGGAAGGAAGCGAGCAAGATGCAGCAGCGCCAGTCCCCAGCAGATGCCGGAGCAACCGTAACCGTCGAAGAGCTTTTTGAGCGGCATGCCGCCAGCATCTTTACATACCTCTGCCAGCATGTGCGCTCGCGTGAGGATGCTGAGGATATCCTGGTGGACACGTTTCTGGCTGCTATGCAGGATAGGAAGTTCGCACAGCTATCTGAGCCATTGCGGGTTGCATGGCTCTGGCGGGTTGCTCGCAACAAGACAGTGGACATTTTCCGCCATACGGCCCGGCGGCACGCCACCTCATTGGAGCAGGTCGATGAGGTAATAGCCGGGGAACAAGACCACGACCCCGAACTAATGGCTTTGCGCCAGGACGAGATGCAAGAGTTGCACGAAGTGCTGCACCGTTTGCCGGCGGAACAACAAGACCTGCTGCGACTGCGCTTCGGCTATGGCCTGCGCTGTGCTGAAATCGCAGCCATCCTGGGCAAACGCGAGCAGGCGGTACGTAGTATGCTTTCACGAACCCTGAATCTCCTGCGTACTATGTACGCACAGCAATAGGAGGACGAGATCGATGGCATCCCATGACGAATTTACGCCCGATACGGTTGATCAACGGCTAGAGCAACTCTCCGGGATTTCCCCCCGGCAAGCAGTCCCGGCAGATCGCGATGATGCGGCGCTCATTCAGGCGCTGCGGCGCATCTATCATGTTTCTCTTTCCGAGGCAGACCGCGCCTCTCTAGAACACGCCCGGCAGCGCATCGCCGCAGCAAGGATGAGCGACAGGCGAGCGGCTCGCCAGGCTGTGCCACAAATCCAGCGGGGCAGGGGTGGTCCTCTGGTGCCAGATATGGAACAACGCAAACGATCAACCGTCATGCGAACGCTCACGTCATTGGCAGCCGCTCTTGTCGTGGCGGTCCTCGTGGGAAGCTGGTTCCTCGTCATCCACACAACCGTGAATATGAAGCACCAGCCGCCCCAGAAGCACCCATCGTCCCAGGCGAAATCAGCGGCAGGCACCAGCACCGCTTCTGCCGCCATGTTCCCGCCATCCATTTATCCACTCCCTCACGCGCCGATCGGGAAAGGCTCCATCTCTTTCCCTAGCCAGTTCGGCCAGTTTACCTGCCCCAGCCTGAATGGGCTCCAGGTGCCATCCAGTGGAGTGAAGCAAGGTATCCTGGCTTCTTTGAACGGGCTGCTCTTTGCCCGATCTGAACTCCAGGCACAGACCTATGCCGACCGGGCAGCTTGGCCTATCATTGCCGCCGGGTGGGCAACTCCAGGGTCTACCCCACCAAAGGCGGCCCTGTCTCCGGCAGATGTGGAGATCACCCCTGCCCGTGGCTCGTTTTATGCCCCCGTCTACCAATCCTTATGTGGGACAGGGATACTCGCCGACTCGTGGGTCGCCATCTGGTGTGTCTCCTCGACGGACTTTCCTCTTACACCCAGCATATGTTTGCAGAAGCATCCTGATCTGACCAACTACTTCTACTTCCTGGATCGGAACGGGCACTGGCTCCTATGGGGAGTGCAAGGCGGGGGATGATCTCCCGATGTTTATTTTCACTCTTGTTCCAATGGCACCTCCTTGCCCCTTCCTCATTATTAGTAAGGACAAGTGCAGTTATTACATAGGCAGGCGATTCCAACCTTACATGCGGCACATTGTGCACCAGAGAAAAAGCGAACCATGGTTGGCGCTGTCAGGTCCATCAGTCGTGGAGGTGGTCCGTTTAATCCGCAAGGGTCACCTGGACAGTTGTATGGACACACCTGATAATATCCGCAGGGGCAATCTGGCCCAGTGCGTTCGCATGGCCCTATGTCCACGACTGTGAGCCAGGTGCCTGTTCCACCGCCGCAGGGGTAAAAGAGAAAGCCATCACCACATTGCAAAGCACATTGCCCTGTACAGCCATTGTCACAGTTCTCCCGATTGAGGATGTAGGGCCACGCTCCCTGGCTGTTGTTATTAGTGTTGCATGTGCCACACGCTCCTTGACCGGTTGGACAATTGAAGGTGCTGGTGTTTCCCCTCCATGACATTACGCAGTAGCTGTAGTCTGGGGAAACCTGCACACGCGTCACAACCGGGCGCTGGGGTTGCGGCGGTCTGGCCAGGAGCGCTTCGGCGTCCGCCTCGGTCATGTACCACACGCTGGTCGCAACGACCGAACTCCCCTCACGAAAGCCAATAATATGCGCCCCGGCGATCGGTTGCGCTGGCCGCCCGATCGCTCGCGCGATGCTGTTATACCATTCTGTAGCACTGGTGATGTCAACGCTGATCTCCTGGCTGCCTCTCACACCTGGATGAGAGAAGGCCACGTCCAGGCTCGCCATAGTGGCCTTGAGAACCTGGGCATCAAAAGAGACGAGATTCACCCAGGCGAGTTCGATCTGGCCAGGGATCACTGTACGTACCAGGAGAACATCGCCAACCTGGGGCAACCGCGTCCCCATTTGCCCTGCGAGCCAGATACGACTTGTTGGAACAACGGAAACGGTTCGAAGCAGCGGGTTTGCATTGGTACCGGTATTGATTGTAATACTATTGTTACGTATGCTTTCTACAACTCCTTGAAAAGCATCTACGTTGGCCCATTCTGGCAACGCCGGTGACGAGTCAGAGCCATGACGTGATTCCGCAAAGACCGGCGTTGCAGAGAGAAGCAAGCTCCCTGCTGCCAAACCCGCACTTCCTCCTACTGCCGCTTGCAAGAACTCCCGCCTGTTCAGCCCGCTTCGATGAACGAGCGTATCATCCCTACGTTCCTGATACTTTTGCTCTGTTTGAGTATGCCTTCTTTTCATGTTCATCTCTCCTGTTCTGCTTATCCTTATACCCTGAGCAGTATTTCTCCTGTTGGTTCTCGAAGAAGCGCACCACGAAACCGCAAGCGATTCTCAAAGGGATATGCCATGAAAACAACAGTCGTTGCCGAACTATCTGGATTTGCCGGAAATTCGAGGTAATGGTTTCCATCGGTGTGCCAATGAGTAGGCGAGGCTGTTGGCAAAATAGCTGGCGCCAGCACCTTCCATGCGGAAGTTGCCATGAGTTGTTGGAGGACTGCATCACTGTGGCGAAGTTGCCAGGCGAGCCGCCATGTTCTCAGGCGGTGCAGCAGAGACGATCGTTCCGGCGATAGTGCGGCTAATAGGCTGGCGAAACCCACTACTAAACCGGCTGGGACTAGTTTGTCCACGATCGTCTCGTTGCGCACTAGCTTCTGGTTAGACGAAAGGATGCCGATAAGCCCCAGAACAGATAGGGCGCTGAGAGCGATTGCTCTCGGAATGCTAGCTCTCACCGGCGTGGTTGAAAACGCTCCAAAACAACCGCAGGAACGTTGTGGTGCTTGCTGTGCGCTAACAACAGTATATCCTAGACTTGCCGCGGCTACGATCGGTGCGATGATATGGGCTTGCCGCCTTCCGATAATGCTGCCTGCACCAGTTAATATCTCCAGTACTCCTACACCTGCCCAAATGCTCGGAAGAAGGGCCTTGAACTGATCGGGCAGCAGCACTGCAAGAGCCGTGTCAGATACGCTTGACCGGCCCTTCTGTGTCAGCTTTGTTAGCCCGCCTACGACAAAAGCTCCTCCTACTACCCTCGCGGCGGAGGATGGCATGCCTCGCCACATCGTACAAAGAGTCCTTTCCATCCACCTGGTGAAGCTATGATCTCTGGCAATAGCCCAGCCTGAAGAGGAAATAGAATCTCTGATGTTTGCCAGCATTACTGCCTCTCTTTCCTCAAAAATCTCGTAGCAGTCAACTCACTCCCTTTTCGGATCGGGAAAAGCGCGCTATTCGACGTGACACTGCAATGATAGCTGAGAAGGTGGCAAAAAAGAGGAAGGGAAAAGCCCATCTTTTTGGCGGACTTTTCCCTCCATAAATGGTGGCGTTTTAGGGAAAGCTACTGGAGAGCTTTTCCCCTGCGGTGAAAGCAGAATCAGCTAAAGCCTGTTAGACTAACGATCTTTAGAAGCATCGAGCAGGACATAGCCATAGTTGACGACTCGACGGACACTGAGACCATGCGGGCGCAACTTGTTGCGAATGTGGTCGAAATGCTTGTCGAGATTCTCGCGCATAGCTTCATCCAACTCTGAGGAAAAAGCTGCTCGTACAAGAACTTCATCTGCTACCGGAACTGAGCCGCTCTTCAGCAGCGGCTGGAGTAATCGGTATTGAGTTGGGGAAAACCTGATGATCCTCTGATGATCGATGACGACCACTCTATTCTCATCATCGCGCTGGATATGATGAGGCCCAATGGGGGGACAGGTCACAAGCGTAGGCTTCATAAGGCGCCCTTTCGTTCTGCGGTGACGGGGGTATTCCCAAGAGCTGCGGCGCTATCTTCAATGTTTAGCCCTCAAAGAGGCTCCGGGCAATTCCCCTGTGTCGAAGAGATAAAACATGCTTTTACATTAAAAATACTTCTTTACCTGTAAAAAGTTACTGTGCCTCTAACCTATCCCATAATACTATAAAGTGGGAAGAATAAAAGGGGAAAACAGGGAAAGTTTTTGTTCGTGCGGAAGCAGCAGCCAGGGAGGCGGAGGCTAGACAGGCGCGGGTGCTTGCCGAGAAGCTGCGTTCGTTGGGGATAGACCCTGACCAGGTATGGTGTAGTATTTAGAGCTTGTTCGGAGACCTGGCCTCCTCAAGGGAGGCCACTACATCCTGCGCCCCTGAACGAGGTGAAATGTAGTGACTCCTCTTGTAGGAGTCAGGCTGTGATCCGGTTTTCGGATAAGCTCTTATTGGACAGAGAAGGAAGGCTATGACACTTTGATCTTCCACAGAACGCTACCGGTGCTTGCTTGAAAAGCATACAACAAACCATCACGAGACATGACGAAGACTTTGCCCTGCCCAACGGTGAGCTCCGGCGTCACATTCTCCCCCAACTGGTAGTGCCAGATGAGATGCCCATTGCTCGCACGAAAGGCATACACATAGCCATAACTGGCTTCGCTATTAACCGCCGGGGAGTAAGACAGGATGGCAATATACACTATCCCACCTGCTACAACAGGAGCTGTGACAGATGTAGCCTGCTCGCCCGTTTTATACTTCCAGAGCGTGCTGCCATCACTGCCACGTTTGGCATACAGATAGCCATCATCCGTGATCACATAGACCATGCCACCAACTGCCGTTAATGGGCCGAGACGACCGCTCATCCTTTGCTGCCAGAGGACTTTGCCATTGCTCGAGCGTAAGGCGGTGAGAAAGGTATCAGAAGCAGCATAGAGCACGTCATTCTCCATACTGAGCCCCACATATGTTGTGCCTACCCGCTGGCGCCAGAGCAGAGCGCCATTGGCGGTGTTAAGCGCTTCCACATAGGCATGGCTGGGATTTGAAGCGCCAATATAGGCTATCTTGTTTACCACAATGGGAAGAGTCGGTTGATCTCCATTACCTGTACTATATTGCCAGAGCAGTTTTCCATCGCTGGCCCGCAGGGCATCAAGGGTTGTATCGTTCGGAAGAACGTAGACAACTCCATCAACAACGGTTGGTGGAAGAAGCGTCCTATTGCCTACCGAAGCATGCCAGAGCACAGCTCCATCCGAGAGGCGAAGCGCATACACAGCGCTCTGTGTACCGGTATAGATAACGCCATTGGCGATAGCAGGCGTGCCTACGAAGGTTGGAACTACCCCTGAGTAATTCTTGATAAGGGCGCCCGTATCGCTACGAAAGGCGTGCAATGTTCCATTACTCACATAAAGTGTCGATTGAGAGAGCACCGGCAAAGGCGCAATCTCAATAGCAGCATTTACAGTCACTCCACTTCTGTTCTGAGTATGAAGGAAAAAGATGCCACCTAACAATCCGAGGATGAGCACAGCAGCAAGCAGAGCAAGCCACACGCGGCGTTTAACTGAGAATGAGGGCATTAAGGGGCGAGAAGAGCGTCGACTTCTGGCTTCGTTGTCAGGAGTAGATACAACCGCCTTGCCAACTAGATTATGGGTATCGAGAATAGATACGAGCCTGGGCGGTATTTCTGACGGCGGATCACTGGCAGGTAATTCACGAACAAGCGATCCAAGCATCTGATATTGAGTATATACAGTTGCGCACGCGGAACATTGGCGCAGGTGTTGTTGAAGTGCTACATAATCGGATTGTGAAAGGTCTTCTGGATGCATTGCAGCCAGCCTCTCGGCCCATTCAGGACAAGGAAAAACGGTTTTCGCGGTCATTAGGTATTCTCCCTTCTCGCATTACCAGCACCTTCATGTATGAGATCGTTATATATGAGGCGCAGTTGTTCACGTCCTCTACTGATATAGGCACTCACACTTTTTTCGCTGATATTGAGTAGTTGCGCAATTTCGCGTTGTGAGAACCCCCACAGGTCTTGTAGGAGCAAGCAAGTTCGAGAACGTGGGGACATATGAGCAAGAGCTTTTTGAACACATTCCATCTCACTTACCTGCTCTTCAAAATTCGCTGTCTCTGGCAGCGCAAAATGAGCAAGTTCTTCCGACTCGTCTTCTGGCAGTGAAGAAAACATAAACTTCTTTTCACGCCGTAGATAATCTATAGCCAGGTTTGCAGCAATTCGTTTGAGCCAGGGTTCAAACTGCAGGTCTTTTTTTGTTTGAGGTAATTTATTCCAGGCTCGAAGAAACGTTTCTTGAAAAAGATCACTAACAGCATCCCTCTGGCCTATTAAGTGGATCAAACACTGCCATATAGATGTTCTATAGTGAAGATATAGCAGCTCAAAAGCCACCTGATCTCCCGCCTGAGCACGTTGAATAGCCTCGGCCAGCAATTCTTGACTATCGGAGAATGAGAGAGCATCTGAATCGCTCACAGGGTCAGGCATCTAACTCATCCCTTCACCACTACGCCTTTTTGTATCTCTATTAAATATAACGAATAAAGGAGAACAAAACCTGTAGTGCCTTTCGGGAAAGAGGTTTTCCGAAAGGCACTGCGGACTCAGCACCTATCTTAGGAAGGAAGAACATACATACTATGGAGTACCTCAGCAGGTATCATCATTCCCATTTGCTAGCCAATTATCTTGAAAATTATTGCCGCCATTCCCAAGTGAGGAAGGGTTTGTCAAATTCGAATAGGGACTATTCGATTCATACATAGTTACCTGATAATTCACAAAATCATAAATGGGACCATAACCAGCACCACTAAAGTTTGGTTTGGCATTTGCGTTTGACCACTGTATATATCTGAAATCGGCTAAGAGATACTGACTAGACCCATTCAAAGAACAACCAGTTCGTTCATCGATCCAATCAGCGCTCTCTAAATCCGGCACAAATTCATTCCCCCAAGAACCGGCCATATAATCGCCATTACTACTATCTTTCTGATATATTGTAGGATTTGCCGGGAACAGTTACATTGTAATCTACTTCGGCCTGGATATGGTCACCGCACGATAAACTTTGAGACTGGATCATCATGTACGTCTGAGGAAATGGCTCGAACCAAAAATGATACCCTGTCGAAGGGTCTTCTGTAGTTCCCCCTTGCCAAAGATTATTTCCGTACCATCCACCTAAACCTATCCATGTAACTGCACGACTTTTTGAAGGTGAATGTGAACCATCGTAACAAGGAACATTCCAGTTTCCTTCAACCTGCTTAAACCCGTTTCCCGAACCTGAACCGGCAAAATACCCAGACCAATTCACACTATATGTATAACCCGAGCTGTACAAAGGCCTGGATAAAGATTTTAGATTGAGCGGCTGTGAATAACGATGCGAATTAATAAAACTACAAGATCGATACTTCGCCCCATTGACTAGATTGAGCCAGTCAGAAAGTTCACTTGCATTCCCCTGGGGACGACGCGGAAAACCATAGTAACGGATCTCCGCATCTGAAGCAAGTAACGGATTAAAATTAGCTGGAGGACTAGGGCAGTTCACTACATTAGCATGGGGAGCAGTAATTGCCGCAGCCGATTCTGCATGTACTATTTGAGGGGAAAACACAAGAATAAAGCTCATCAAGACAATGATGGAGCAAAGCTGGAACAATTGGAAAGCCTTCTTCATTTCACTTCAGTCCTTTCATGACTCAAAACCTTTTACTCTTACGAGCAATGATAGCTGAGAATGCGGCAAAAAAGAGGAAGGGAAAAGCCCATCTTTTTGGCGGACTTTTCCCTCCATAAATGGTGGCGTTTTAGGGAAAGCTACTGGAGAGCTTTTCCCCTGCGTGAAAGTGGAATCAGCTAAAGCCTGCTCGCCTCCCGATCCCTGGTAACATCGAGCAGGACATAGCCATAGTTGACGACTCGACGGACACTGAGACCATGCGGGCGCAACTTGTTGCGAATGTGGTCGAAATGCTTGTCGAGATTCTCGCGCATAGCTTCATCCATCTCAGAGGAAAAAGCTGCTCGTACAAGAGCTTCATCTGCTACCGGAACTGAGCCGCTCTTCAGCAGCGGCTGGAGTAATCGGTATTGAGTTGGGGAAAACCTGATGATCCTCTGATGATCGATGACGACCACTCTATTCTCATCATCGCGCTGGATATGATGAGGTCCAATGGGGGGACAGGTCACAAGTGTGGACTGCATAAGGCGCTCTTTTCGTTCTGCGTTGACGGGGGGGGGTATTCCCAAGAGCTGCGGCGCGATCTTCAATGTTTAGCCCTCGGAGAGGCTCTGGGCATTACCCCTTTGTCAAAGAAGCAAAGTGTACATGTTACACTAAAAATATCTCTTCACCTGTAAAAAAATACTATGCCTCTAACCTATCCTATACTACCATAGGTGGGAAAAATAACAGGGGGAAACAGGGAAACTTTTGTTTGTCCAGCAATCTTTCTCTTGCTGCCGTTTGGACGACGTATATGTGCTTGCTTCTCGAGTCCCCTTCTCGCTGGTGGAATGCTACAACACGTTGCCCCCAGGAATCTGAGCAGGGAGGTTGCGCTGGATGAGCACGAACATGGCCCCTAACACTCCCCCGATGAGGGCCGTGAACCATCCCAGGTAGATCAAGGACCAGAAGGGAACATCAAGAAGCCCTGCCACAAATAGAACCACGCCCAAAGAGCTTGCGACCTGGTCGGTGTTCGTGAGGGCATAAAACATCGTCACCAGGAACCAGGTCAGCGGATGAGCGACAAGACTGCTGAGCGCGCCACAAATTATGCCTCGACGCACTGTGAAAGCATGCGGTTGGCTGATCAAATGCCACCAGAAGGCAGGACCAATGAGCAGGCTGGCGAGCGCAGCGGCCAGAGGGATTACCAGCGCTGCATGCTTCATCCATCCCCCTTGAGGCCCCAGAAGGCCCAGAAGCTGGAAGACAAGCAGAGCTGTGCCGAACCCGGCAAGGGCGGCAATACTTCCCACGACAAAGAGCGTATACCAGAGATCGAAGCGCCTGAACAGAGAAGCTCGCATCGCCTGCTCCTTGCGCATGCTTTCCTGGAAAGCCACAAGCAGGTAGCCTGCGGTTCACCACCTTTTGCTTTTTCAAAAACATAAAGCTTTCTTCTACAAAAAAATTATACGTCTGCGCAACAAGCAATTCCCCTATCCTGATGTACAGAAAGCTATCCCACACAAATCAGGGGCGTCCCATCATTGAGGGTAGAGGCTATGCACGCCATCGCCCTGGCCCCCTACCCCTGCCTTGTGGTGGAATCAACATTCCAGTAGGCATTGCGTACCTACAAAGAACGTGATATAATACACACAGAACAAAGAAAACTTTTGATTTCGATTTTGATTGAGAAAAGTGGGATTCTACCCACTTTTCTGTTTGCCTGGGGCATTTTTCTTTGCACTCGAAAAAATGACGAAGGAGCCTGAGGGCACTAGCGGGAGGAGTATGGCATATGAGGAGCGAATTTCAAGCGGCTATTGCACAATTAATTGCCGAAAAAGGCCTACCCCGCGAAGTGGTAATGGAAACCGTTGCTAACGCCCTTCTTGCGGCATACCGCAAAAGCTTCGGCGGCGGTGAGAACATCCGCATCGAGGTAGACAAAAACGGTGAGGTTCATGTCTGGGCAGCCAAACGGGTGGTGGCCCAGGTCACCGATCCTAATGAGGAGATCTCACTGGCAGAAGCGCAGCGGCTTCTACCCAGAGCGGCTCTTGGGCAAGTCATTGATGTCGATTCCTCGGTCATCTTTAATCGTATTCCCACGCAGACCGCCAAGCAGGTCATCTTGCAGCGCATTCGTGAAGCCGAACACGAGCATCTCTACGAGCAGATCAAGAACTGGGTTGGTGAAATTCGTCTCGGCACCCTCGCCCGCAAAGACCCTGTTCGTGGCTGGCTGATCGATTTTGACCTGGATAGGGCCGACAAGGTCGAAGGGGTGATGCCTCCCAGCGAAGAGGTGCCCACAGAGCGCTACCGCCCAGGGCAGCGGCTGCGCGTCTATGTCTATGATGTGCGCCGCATCCCTGGACGCATGTTGCAAATTCTGGTGTCGCGCACTCATCGTGATCTTGTGCGCCGCCTCTTTGAGGCCGAGGTGCCGGAAATCTACGAAGGAACGGTTGAGATCAAAGCTATTGCGCGCGAACCGGGCAGTCGTTCAAAGGTCGCGGTCGTCGCCCGTCAAGAAGGACTGGACCCCATTGGATCGTGTGTTGGCGTGCGTGGTTCGCGCATCAACAACATAGTGCATGAACTCAACGATGAGAAGATAGATATCATCCAGTGGAGTCCCGATCCCGCTACATTCGTGGCAAACGCGCTCAGCCCGGTCAAACCGCTCAAGGTCGAACTGCGTGAGTCGGATCATACTGCGCTCGTCACGGTACCGGAGCGGCAGCTCTCGCTGGCTATCGGCAAGGACGGCCAGAACGCCCGGCTGGCCGCAAAGCTCACCGGCTGGCGAGTCGATGTCACGAAGCCTGCTGAGGGCGAGATATACGAGGAGCTAGGCGATTTCGGCCAGGAAGCAGCCGTATCCCATTCATCCCGTCGCGAGCGGGGCGAACGGGGAGAGCGTACTCAGCATGGTCGCTACGAACGCGATGAACGTGAGGGGCCAAGACGTTCTGGCCACCCGCGCAGCGGCGGAAAGGGCAGCGGCAGGCACAGCGCGTTGTATGACGAGGATGAGGATAGATAGGAACGAACACTATGGCCAACACTGCGAAAAAACAGCCTAAACGGCCAAAGCATATCCCATTGCGCACCTGCGTTTCCTGCCGGCAAACAAAACCAAAACGCGAACTGCTGCGCGTGGTACGCACACCTGATGGGCATGTGTTATTAGACCCAACCGGCAAGAAATCTGGCCGGGGGGCTTACCTGTGCGCCAGGCTCTCTTGTTGGGAGCAGGCCCTCAAGAAAAAACGCCTGGAACACGAATTTGAAACTGCGTTATCAGACGAAGACCGGGCCGGGCTTGAGGCCTACATGGCAACCCTGCCTCAAGACGAACCGGCCCAACCGGCGGTGTAGGATCGATCCCACCGGGCACCGGCAACGGGTATCCAGGGTAGGGGCCATGCTTGCCATCCTGGAGTAAAATAGAAATAACAAAATGCCAAGCCTTTTCTTTTATGAAATTTGACGATCAAGATCGCTGCCACATGTCATGCTGAGCGAAGCGAAGCATCCGCTGCCGATCGGCAGAGATCCTGAGCGAAGCGAAGGATGACAAACTATTACCATTCCTGGTTGTTAAAAATCATTAAAGAAAAGCCTATTGGATCATCACTTCCGGCCATTGGCTGGAGCATATTGCAATATAGCAGTAATTCTTATGTGTTATTGTATCTCGACTCTTGACAGAAGAGACACAGCCCCTCGTCAACAGGGCCATTGTGGCGAGCGGATGTTTGCGGAGCGATCGCTATGACGTGTTAACCATAGCAACTACGCCACAGCGCGCAGACTGAAACATGCCTGGCACTGCAAGCAGCGAGGGACTGTCCCCTTGTCCATTCTCTATCTAGAGCAGGTGGACAAGGGACAGTCCTTTTTTGTGGCTGTGAAGAGATTTCCGGCGCCACAAGTGGCGCATTCTACAATTACATATAATAGAAGGGAGTCTTCTTCATGAGAAATACATCTGAATCGGCAGAAGTAAACGAGCAGGCCAAAAATAAAACCACAGGAACGAAAAATCGCACAAGCACCCGCTTAAAGCCAGAAAGCGCCACAACAGCTAGCCAGGAACAAGAAGAGACCAAACCAGTCACGCGACGCCGTTCTCCATCTACACGTTCTACGTCTACTACTGCTAGCAGCGCAACAGCAACAGAACAAGCAGCGCCAGCCCAGGATGGGGCAGGAAGCGCTTCTGTAGCCACCGGAACTACTGCAAGAAAAGCTCCTGCTCAACGCAATAAAGCAAGTAGTACTCCTGCTCCTGCTCATCCTGAGTCTACAACACCCACAACAGCGGGGACGGCGACACCGGTTCAACAAACCAGCAGAGGAACGACAGCCGCGCAGGCTCAGGCTCAGTCTGCCGGCAAAACGGCGGCTCCCACCCAGAGGCAAGCCCCTGCCACACCGCAGCGCCGTACAACTGCTTCCAGCAGCGCGGCAGCGCAGGTACAGTCGCGCCCGGCAAGCCCTACCACGCAGGCCAGACCGGCCACAAAAACCGCCGGCAGCAGCTCACAGGCAGTGGCGGCTCGCCCTGGCAGCGCAGCTCGCTCTGCTACAGCACGGCCCGGCACCGCCAGTCATGCCGCTCGCCCTGGCGCGCCCACCCAGAGAAGCCAGGAACGGCGAGTGGCCCCGGTCAAGGAGAAGCCAACGGGGCCTGTCTCCATTCCACCGCAGATCATCGTGAAAGACCTGGCCGAACTGCTGGATACCACTCCCACCGAAGTCATTCGTGGGCTTATCAAGCATGGCGTCTTTGCCAGCATTAACCAGGTCGTCGATTACGAAAAAGCGGCGCTGATTGCCCAAGAACTCGGCTTCGAGCCACACCAGAGCGCTGTCAGCGCTACACCCGGTCAAAGGACACGGGGGCTATCGACAAATGAAATCTTGATGGCTTCTCGTAATGAAGGCAACCTGGTCGAGGTGCCGCCGGTTGTTACCATCATGGGTCACGTTGACCACGGGAAGACGACACTGCTCGATACGATTCGCAAAACAAAAGTAGCGGAAAGTGAGGCCGGCGGCATTACACAGCACATCGGCGCCTACCAGGTTGAGGTTGACAGCAAGAAAATCACCTTCCTGGATACTCCGGGTCATGAAGCATTTACGGCCATGCGCGCTCGTGGAGCCCAGGTGACACACATTGCCGTTATCGTCGTGGCAGCCGACGATGGGGTCATGCCACAAACTCGCGAGGCCATTGACCATGCGCGAGCCGCCGGGGTGCCTATTATCATTGCTCTCAACAAGATCGACAAGGCCAACGCCAATCCCGACCGCGTCAAGCAGCAACTGGCCGAAATTGGCGTGGTAATCGAAGAATATGGCGGTGATGTCGTCCTCGTCCCCGTCTCGGCGCGTAGAGGCACCGGCATCGACGACTTGCTCGAAATGATCTTGCTTGTCGCTGAGATGCAGGACATCAAAGCCAATCCAAACCGGCCCGCCGTCGGTACCATAATCGAGGCCAAACTGGACAAAAGCAGCGGGCCAATGGCTACCGTGCTTGTGCAACAGGGAACGCTCAAAATGGGTGACAACATTGTCGTTGGCTCAATGGCCGGTAAAGTGCGTGCCATGTTCAACGACCGGGGTAAGCGCATACAGAAAGCCACACCCAGTACGCCTGTCAGCATTCTTGGCCTGCCAGAAGTGCCGAATGCCGGAGACCATCTCGAAGTTGCGTCCGATGAGCGCACTGCCAGGCAAATGGCTCAGAAAGTCGCAGAGCAGCGCCGGAGCGAAAGTGGGCCGCTTGGCCAGGTAAGCCTTGATACGCTCTATATGCAGGAAGGCAATGTCAAAGAGTTGAACATTGTGCTCAAAGGCGATGTCCAGGGAACCGTCGAGGCTATTAAAAATGCTCTCTCAAAATTAAATGATGAGCATTTCAAAGTTCGCCTCATCCATGAGGGTGTTGGCAATATCAGCGAAACAGATGTTCACCTGGCAGCGGCGTCCGGAGCCATTATCATCGGCTTTGATGTCAAAGCCGATGGGGCAGCCCAGCGTCTCGCGCAAAAAGAAGGTGTGGATATCCGCTACTATAATGTCATTTATAAACTGATCGATGATATCCAGGCAGCGTTGAAGGGTATGCTCGAGCCAACCTACCGCGAGGTGATCGATGGTCACGCCGAGGTGCTGCAAACCTTCAAATCCGGCAAAAACATTATCATTGCAGGCTGCCGCGTCACGGACGGCAAAATTGCCCGTTCCTCGCAGGCCCGCGTCCTGCGCAAAGACACGAAGGTGTTCGACGGCAAAATTGCCTCGCTGCGCCGGGGTAAAGATGATGTACGCGAGGTTGCCGCAGGCTACGAGTGCGGCGTTGTCATTGAAGATTTCAACGACGTCGAAATCGGTGATATCATCGAAACGTACTCGCAGGTACGCGTCAATCCTGGAGCATAACGCCGGATTCACCAGAAGTGGATATTGGAGGGACAAGCCATGCCACATACACATCGACAAGAGAAAATTGGTGAAATGATCGCTATTGAACTCAGCGACTTACTGCGTACGCGCGTGAAAGACCCCCGCGTCGGCTTTACCAGCATCACTCACGTAGAGGTAAGCGGCGACCTGCGGCACGCCAAAATCTTTGTCAGCGTTATGGGCACACCCGAAGAGCAGGCCGCAACAATGACGGGACTCAAACACGCCACCGGGTTCCTGCGGCGCGAACTTGCCAGCCGCCTCACTCTGCGCTTTATGCCGGAGATCGTCTTCAAGCTCGATACTTCTATAGCCGAGGGCGCTCGTGTCCTGGCGCTTATCCAGCAACTCGAACAAGAAGAAAAACAGGCAGCAACCAACACTGATAACGAGCTAGAGGGGTGATGCATATCACTACTGGTAAACATGAATGCGCGCTTGATCAACAACTCGATCCCGTCCTGGTTCAGCAGGCAATGGATTTGATCCAGCCGGCTCAGCGGATCGCCTTGCTAGCCCACGAGCATCCCGATGGCGATTGTATTGGCTCAGCCCTCGGCTTCGCCCACATCCTGAGCCAGCTCGGCAAAACATGCACCGTTGCGTGCGCCGACCCTGCGCCACGCAACCTGTCATTTCTACCCGGCATAGGAACGCTCCAACATACATTGGGCGATGAAAACTTCGACCTGGTCATCGCTTTAGATGCCGGTGAACTGCATCGCTTCGGGTCTCTCTATATCAATCACCGGGATTTCCTGGAGCGCGCCACCATTTTCAACATCGATCATCACCTGAATGGCAATGGCTGCGGGCAGGTCAATATCATCGACCCCACAGCGGCAGCTACGGCAGAACTCGTGGCACTCTTCCAGCAGCAAGCGGGGCTGCCTATGAACCAGGAAAGCGCGCTGTGCCTGCTCGCCGGGGTCATTACGGATACCGGTTCGTTTCAATTCACGAACACCACCCCGCGCACGCTGGAAGTTGCCGCGCTCCTTATGCGCTATGGCGTCATTCCCGAAACCATCGTCCAGCCTGTGTACCGCACGCGCCCGCTAGCACAGGTACGCTTGCAGGCGCTGGTCGTTGCCAGCGCTCAAACCTCCTGCGGCGGGCGCCTGATCTGGTCACAAGCAACAGATGCGACGCTGCGGGCGGCAGGGGCCAGCGAAGATATGGACGATAACCTCTCGGGCCTGCTGCGCGATATCGAGGGGGTACAGGTGGCGGCCCTCTTCAAGAGCTACGGCGATCCCTCAGTAACACACCTCAGCCTGCGTTGCGCCGCTCCATATAATGCCGCCGAGATCTGCAGGCAGTTCGGTGGAGGCGGCCACGCACGCGCAGCCGGAGCCACACTCAACATGCCAATCGACGAGGCAACAGGCCTGGTCATTGGCGAATTAGAACGAATCATGTGTAATCCCTCATAAAACTCTATGGACGGCATACTGAATATCAATAAACCCACTGGCATGACCTCACATGATGTGGTGGCAGCTATTCGCAGGATGCTCAAGCAGAAGCGCGTGGGACATGCCGGCACACTTGATCCATCAGCCAGCGGCGTCCTGCCCATTTGCATTGGCCAGGCTACTCGGGTTGCAGAGTACTTGAGCGAGAGCGGTAAAGCCTACCAGGCCGATATCGTCTTTGGCATCGTGACCGATACCTACGATGCGGAAGGCTCAGTTATACGTACAACCGATGTAACCAATCTGACCCTTGCACAGATCGAGCGCGCACTACCACACTTTCTCGGTTCGCACATGCAGTTGCCGCCACCCTATTCCGCTATTAAGATAGCGGGGCAGCCGGCCTACAAACGCGCTCGCGCAGGCGAAGAGGTTTCGTTGCAGCCTCGCCTTGTTGAGATCACAACATTGACCATCATCTCCTGGAACCCGCCGCGCCTGACCCTTGCCATCGAATGCAGCAAAGGAACATATATCCGCTCGCTGGCCTATGATCTCGGCGAATACCTGGGATGTGGCGCTCATCTTGGCGCCTTGATACGCACTCGCAGCGGCCCATTCACCCTGGCAGAAAGCATCTCCCTCGCTCAATTGAGCGAGGCAGCACAATCTGGAATAGTCGCGAACTATCTGTATCCTCTGGATATCGCCCTCCAGGCCTATCCAGCGCTCAGGCTCGATGCTGCTACTGCTGAACGAGCGCTCCACGGCAACATGTTCAAATACGAGGCTAACGAAGCGACACACATGCTCCAGTTGGCGCGTGTCTATGATGCCCAGGGGCATTTCATAGCAATTGCCGAATGGGATGCAGAAAACCAGGTATGGAAATCGAAAAAGGTCTTTTCTCACCCAAGCCACGAATCACCATGAATTGCAGCATACAGTAAGCTGTGGTACTATAGGCCAAAGAATAGCAGGAACACATCAGTTTATTGAGAAACATGGCAGCGAAATAGTAGATGATGGAATACCAGACAACATTATCAGGGGATGAGGCTATCGCCATCACCATTGGCAATTTTGACGGCGTGCATAGAGGGCACCAGCAGCTCATGCATGATCTGGTCGCGACGGCAGAGGCGCTCCATTGCAAGCCGGTGATGGTGACGTTCACGCCACATACGCTTATGGTTGTGCGGCCAGACCTCGATGTACGCTGCCTGACCACCCTGGAAGAGAAGCTGGCTCTTGCCAGGCGCTATGGGGGTATCTACGACAGTATCGTGATTCACTTCACGCCGCAAGTTGCAGCCATGAGCGCCGGAGAATTTCTGGATGACCTGCTCGCGCATTTCCGGGTAAAAGGCATGGTCGTTGGAGCCGATTTCAGCCTCGGACACAACAGGATGGGCAATGTTGCGTTCCTGGAACAGTATGGGCAGCAGCACGATATCGTAGTACGCGCCATTCCTCTGACCGAGATAGAACAAATACGCATCAGCAGCACCCATATCCGCCAACTGGTCAGCGAAGGCCAGGTTGCCCAAGCGAATGAACTGCTCGGCCATCCTGTGACCATGTGTGATACGGTACGGCCTGGCAGCAAACGTGGAAGATTGCTGGGATATCCAACAGCTAACATGATCCCCGAACCGCATAAGCTGCTACCAGCCGACGGCATCTACGCAGTGCGGGTTCACCTGATGGATATCCTGGCAAGTGACGAAGCCTATGCTTCCAGCGTCTATGATGGTGCAGCAAGTATTGGTTTTCGACCAACGTTTAATGAAACAGAGCGCATCGTCGAGGTCTACTTACTCGATATTCAACCAGACCTTTACGATCAGCGTATTACAGTTGAATTCATCGCACGCCTGCGTGACGAAAAGCGCTTTGACAGCATCGAAGCGTTAAAAGAACAAATGGCGATTGACGTGCAACAAACACGGCAGATTTTACAGACAGCAGGAAGGTGAGTAAGGTGGCAGCGGGCCAGAATCCGATCTCACGGTTGCTTTCAAAGTTAAATGAACTGATCCGGCGCGTTGTGGAAGATCCGTTCGCAACGTTCCCGTCGAAACTGGAACCGGCAGAGATAGCACGCCGTCTAGAGCGCGCTATGGAGGATGGCGTATGGCTGCAAAGTGGAGGCCGGCACCTGGCCCCTAACTTCTATGACATTTACCTGAGCATTCCCGATCACCAACAACTGGCCCCGGCACAGCGCACCCTGGTGAAGGATTGGCAGCAATCCTTGATCGACTTCGCCAGGCAGCAAAACTTTTTCCTGCGCATCGATCCTGTCCTGCGCTTGCATCCCGATAGCAGCTTGCGACCGGGAAACATGCGCATCGATGCGCGAATAGAGGACCCCAACAGCGACATGATGGGAACACAGCAACTTAGCCCCGAAGAATTGGCCAGGCTGCGCGAGCAACTGGCAGGGGGAGCGCCACAAGCGGTACCAGCTCCTGTTCCTTCAAATCCCAACCAGCCCGGTCTAGCTTCGCCTATGGCTAACGCTCCCTCGCCGGTCCCTCTTTCACCTGCATCGATGCCGGCCTCGCCAACGCCGATGCCACAGGCCTGGCTCACTATTCGCCTGCCTCAAGGAGGACAGCAACAGTACTTTCTGGAAAAACCTGTGGTCAACATCGGTCGCCAGCGCTACAATGATATTGTGGTTGAAGACAAGAGGGTCTCGCGCGACCACGCCAAAATTATGTATCAACATGGACAGTTCGTCATTTATGACCTGGGAAGTACCAACGGCATCACCGTCAACAGGACACCGCGCGTTCGCCAGCACACTTTGCGCAATGGAGACCACTTCACCATTGGCAGCTATGATTTCTACTTTCAAAGATTGTGAGATCTCAGACATATGCCACAGCCACAACTTGATGTCTTCTTATTAATATTACGCCTGCTATTCATTGTCTTACTCTACCTGTTTCTGATGCAGGTCGTGATTGTCATCACGCGGGATTTGAGGGCAAAAGCTCCTGTTGCCGCACAGGGGCGCCTGGTTGTTGTCGATAACGGGCCGAGCAGCTACCTTGTACCGGGAGCAACCTTCGAGTTGAGGCCACAGTCAACCATTGGGCGCTCGCCCACCTGCACCATCCGCTTAGCCGATAGCTTTATTTCCGCTGAACACGCCCATATCTGGAACCGCAATGGCCGGTGGTACGTGCAGGACGCGGGCAGCACGTATGGCACCTACGTCAATGGCCAGCCCGCTCGCGATCCTGTTCTGGTCAGATCGGGAGACAGTATCCAGCTCGGTCCTATACGCTTTAAATTGATCCAACAGTGAAAGATACATAGATATGACAGCCAGCAAAGAGAGGTTTTGGTATGGATCGGTTTGTTAGTGCTCTGAGGCAATATCGCTGGAAAGAACTGGCACTACTCATCATTCCTTTTATTATCCTTCTCCTCGAGATGACTCAATTGCTGCTTGCCCGGCTCGTCCATTCCGGCAGCCTTCGCGCAACAGCATCGCTGAGCCTCAAGAACCTACCAACCCTGCAAGGCCTGATCCCCGTGCTCGGTCTTATCGTTGCCCTGTTGCTCGTCAACCTGGTGCTGAGCATCTGGTTTCCTAAAGCAGATCAAATGCTGCTTCCTCTTAGCGGGCTGCTAAGCGGCATAGGCGTGCTCATGGCGCTACGCATCGGCCCCAACCTTCAACCCCCAGATCCCTCTCTTGGCTCGCGCCAGCTCGTCTGGGTTATTCTTGGCCTGATCGTATTCTTGCTCACCATCTTCCTGTTGAGAAACGTCCGCTGGCTCAACCGCTACAAATATGTCCTGCTGGCAATCGGCCTTTTCCTGGTCGGTGTCACCCTGGTGCATGCCTCCAGGGTCAACCTCAATAGCCCTACCCACGACCAGCTCAACTTCGGCCCATTGAGCTTGCAGCCGTCAGAACTGCTCAAAATTATCCTCGTGATCGTCTTTGCCGGCTTCTTGAGCGAGCGGCGCGATACCTTCTATAGCAACATGCTCCATGTCTGGCGCTTTCACATCCCCATCCCTCGCGTCAAAGACCTGGGACCCCTGGCTGTCATGCTTGGCCTGGCCCTCCTGCTCTTCCTGGGTATTCGTGAACTGGGTCTGGCCCTGCTCATCTACGGCATCTTCCTCTGCATGATCTACCTCGGCAGCGGCCATATCACTTATGTGATCGGCAGTTTCATCATCTTCCTCGTCGCGGCTTTCATCGGCTACAGCCTCCTCGGTTACGTCCGTGTGCGCTTTCAGGCGCTGACCTTCGACTTCGTAAACTGGCAGCAACCATGGCCTTCGGCAATTGAGAGCCTTGCTGAAAATGGGGGCCTGCAGATCGTTCAGGGGTTGATCGCGCTCTCAAGCGGGGGTATTATTGGTGCCGGACTCGGCCTGGGCCATCCCACATTCGTGCCGGTTGTCCAATCAGATATGATCTTTACCGCTCTAGGCGAAGAGCTGGGACTGGCTGGACTTTTTGGCATCATCGCCATTTACCTGCTCATCCTCTACCGGGGCTATCGCATTGCCATTGAAGCCAGCGACTATTTCAGCCAGTTGCTAGCGGCTGGCCTGACATCAATTTTCGCTATCCAGGCCTTCGTCATTATAGCCGCCAATATGGACTTTCTCCCCCTCACAGGCCTTCCTTTACCATTCCTCAGCTATGGCGGCAGCTCGCTCATCGCTAACTATATCATTATCGGCATCTTAATGCGCATCTCTCATCATACGGCCTTGCAAAAAGAAGGATTGATATAAGATAGGACAAATGGATGATGAGATGGTAGTCTCATCCTGTCTATGCTTGTTTCTTTATGCCCCACATGTTATACTCTCTCAAGAACAGCGTAGTAGGATTTGGCATGCTCAGAAATAATAGAACTATATGGGACAATATCAACAATGGTTGCATTACCGGGAAATTGACCAGCAGTTGCACGCACAGTTAGACAGGCTCGAAAACGAGCTGGCGCTCCTGCAGGAGCGCTTGCTCCAGTTGGAGCAGGATTCTTGTTATAGCGGAAGTGAGAACAACGTCATCCAGGCACTGGCAAGAGGCCTGCATATGCAACCTTCACTTATACAGCAGGATACTAGCAGGACTGCCTCCCTGAGCGAGCAGGTTGAACTCGATCAGCCCGGTGAGGTTGATCAGCCGGACGAAGCCCCAGAAGTCATCTCGCCTGCGCTGCGGGCATGGAGTAGCTTCCCCCATTTTGAATCGCCCGCTATCCCTACGAACCAGGAACAATCGAGCGCCAACACATCTCAACCTTTCGCCACCGGCAATCAGTTATTCCATCCTATTCCCCATTCTGACATGGAGCTACCAGCAGAAGACCTGTTCTTCGATCAACACTCCCAGACTGACCCGCAACTCGAACTCCCATGGTGGTTACGCGGGATTGCCGCCTCAACTTTGACAAATCAAGCTACAGGGCTTATCGACCAGGAAACTGTTCGTACCAATAAACTTGTGCAGCGCTGGATAGAACGCTGGGGGAGGCAAGCACAGCAGGAGCAGAAGCCAGGAGAAAGCCGATTATGACTGATACACCTGGGAAAACCATGAGTGATGAGATGAGCCAGGTCTTCGCGCAGCTCGACCCAGAAGAAGTCGAGCAGTTCTACGCCAGCTATAAGCTCTGGGAACTCCAGCAGCGCATTGCCAGCCTTCAGAGCGATATTGACGCTTTGCGCCAGCAAATTGCCGCAAACCGCGAGCAGATGCAGCAAGCAACACCCTCACCAATTGCCCTGGCTTCACTGGCCCGCCTGCAATCGCACGGAGTCAACGATATCGACCTGCTGGATCGCATGCTGGAACACGGCGAGCAATGGCTCGACCGGGCAATGCAGCATCTTGAGTATTGCGAACAGATGGGCTTCATTCACGATAACTATAGCGAATGGTGCGAGCACGCCCTGGAAGGAGCATACGACTGGATTGACTCGATTCAGCAAGCCGGCTCAGCAGAAGCTCCTTCAGAAGCCCGGGGCATAGCCGAGCAGACCGGTGATGCTCAGGCAGCCCAGCCTGAGACTACCGAAGAGATATTTTTCCAGAAGCTCATGAGCGAAGACATGGAAGCTGCTGAGGAAGACGAATCGGCCTTAGAGACAACGCTCAAGCAAGCAGCCGTACCTGCTACACCCATGCCTGAAGCTTCAAAGCAGGCCAGCGCCCCGCTTACAACAGATGAAGTTACTGCTCCCGCTGCATATGAGGCGCCAGCCGCCGGAGCAGAGATCGGAACATCTTCCAGCCAGAATACTCAGGAGCAGTCCCTTACCAGCAATCAAGCCGGCCAGGCTGAACCTGAGATACCTGCACGAGAAGAGCAACCTCCACAGGAAATGGTGGCCGGGCCTTCTCTTGAACAAAGGCAAGAGGCTATCCCAGCGTATGCCAGTGGGGTCTGGCAGCAGGACACCGCGCCGATGCAGGCACAAGGGCAACAAGGCTTTGTGCCACAGCCGGCCCAACCTGCCCGCAAGCGCAATCTCCTGCAATGGCTTATCTACGTCATCTCTGGAAAATAACCCGCATAATTAATGCTGGGTGGGCATATCAGAAATATCAGGTGGAGGCATTCCCGGCATCGGCACAGGTACAGTCGCTCCCGGCGCCTGGCTCGCCGTTGCACTGGCAATCATCCCTTGTAATTCCTCTACACGCCGCTGCAGTCGCTTCAGTTCGCGACTATCTTGCCAGGCCGATATCACCGAAATGAGATACAGCAATAAAGCTCCCAGGAAAAAGGCCAGCAAAACCATCAGCCCTACAGGCAACGCTGGCGTGTGCCAGGCAAATAATGAAAATGAAACACCATTCGAGAAGTTCTCAATTGCGACCACCGTCAACCCAGCAGTTATGAGAAGAAACAGGATGATCACCAGGTACATCATCAAAAGCCTCCTCATGTATCCCTATCTTCATCTCCAGATTATGCAGGGAAAATAAGAAAGAGAGAACATATGCCCATAATGAAATTTCACGACCAAAACCGGTCATCCATGTCATCCTGAGTGAAGCGAAGGATCTCTGCGTCGATGGACATCGGATGCTTCGCTGCGCTCAGCATGACATGCCCCACACTGGTTTTGCCGATGTTGATGGTAAAAGTTCATTATCATGAAGTATACACCAGCATCGCGGAAAAGATCATCTTTTGGGACATGTTCTTCTTGACAAGATAGGGTCTTCGTCATAGGATAGTCTACAACATTTGTTCGTTTTTGGATAGAAGTGTGCTTTTCAAAGAATACGAAAAAGACAATTTAATCCACAGCCCCGTGCGAGCCCAATATTTGCAGATCAAGGCCCAGCAACCCGACACGATCCTCTTCTTCCGCATGGGTGATTTCTACGAGATGTTCGATGATGACGCCGAGATCGTTGCTCGCGAGCTGGAAATTGCGCTGACGCGGCGCGACTTTGGACGAGGCGAAAAATCGCCTATGGCCGGCATACCGCATCACGCCGCCGATGGCTACATCGCACGCCTCGTGAGCAAGGGCTACCGTGTGGCTATCTGCGAACAGACCAGCGATCCCGCCCTCTCTAAGGGGCTGGTTGACCGCGAGGTGATCCGCATCGTTACCCCTGGCACCGTTATCGATCCCACCATGCTTGCCGCCAAGCGCAACAATTTTCTTGCCGGAGTCGTCACCGGGCGCGATGCTGTTGGCATAGCCTATGTCGATATCACCACCGGCGAGTTTGCCGTGACACAGTTCAGCACTCCCGAACCGGAACTCGCTCTACAGCAGGAGCTTGCTCGCGTCGGGCCTGCCGAGGTCATCGTCGAAGCCAACTACAGCCACCTGGGGAGCCGCAAACGGCGCTGGCTAGCAACCGTGATGAGTGAAAAGCAGGTCACAAAAGTTGGCAGCAACGGCAATGCCAGTGCCAGCATTCCCGAACCAGAACCAGACCGGGAGGAAGAAGACGACATTGCTCCGCTTGTCAAACTGCTGGAAGGGGTCGCTGGACACGTTACGCCCTATGATGCCCGCTATTTTGCAGAGGACGACGCCCGCCATCGCCTGCTTGAGCACTTTGAAGCCGCCTCCCTTGAAGCCTTTGGCTGCGCTCACCTGCCCCTGGCCATACGCGCTGCCGGCGCAGTTCTGGCCTACTTGCAAGAGACGCAGCGCGGGCTGCTCCGCCAGCTCACCTCGCTGGAAACCTATTCTACCAGCGGCTTCATGACGCTCGATACGCATACACGCCGCAACCTCGAACTTTTTGAAACCGGGCGCAGTGGCAGCGTAAAAGGCTCACTTTTATGGGTGCTGGATAAAACGCGCACACCGATGGGAGGGCGCTTGCTGCGGCGCTGGATCAGCCAACCTCTGCTCGACATCAACATTCTTTCACAGCGCCAGCAGGTGATCGCCGAATTGCTTGACGATACGCTCTTGCAGGCTCGCCTGTCTGAGGCCCTCAAAAAGGCCGGGGACATCGAGCGCCTCATCAACCGCGTACGCCAGCGCATCGCCACGCCACGCGACTTGATCTCCCTGGCAAGCGGGTTGCGCGCCGCTGCCGAGACCAGAAACGCTGCCATCACCATCGTGGCTTCCTCGCCTGAAGTAAGCGAGCAAACATTTGGAGATTCCCATCCTTCCCTGGCTCGCATCATCCAGCGGCTCGCCAACAACGACGAGATCATCCATCTAATTGAAAGCGCTATTGTCGAAGATCCTCCGCTGAGCGCCTCTGAAGGCGGCGTGATCCGGCCAGGCTTCAGCGCTGAACTTGATGAGATCAAGCGCGCCTCGCAGAATGGGCAGCAGTGGATTGCCCAACTGGAGCAGCGCGAGCGTCGACGCACAGGTATTCCCACCCTCAAGGTAGGGTATAACAAGGCCTTTGGCTACTATATCGAAGTTACCAACGCCAACCTGAATCGCGTCCCGCAGGACTACATCCGCAAGCAAACACTCACCAACTGCGAGCGCTACATTACACCCGACCTGAAGGAGTACGAAACGCTCATCCTCAACGCGCAAGAGCACACCAGCAAATTGGAGAGCGAACTCTTTGCACAACTGCGAGCGGATATCGCTGTCCATGCTTCAGAGCAGATTCTGGACACCGCTCACGCCCTGGCCGAGATCGACGTGTACCTTAGCCTTGCCCAGGTTGCGGCCCAGCATAACTACTGCCGCCCGCAGCTCAACGACAGCGATACTATCCACATTGTCGCGGGCCGCCATCCAGTCGTGGAGCAGGCGCAGGCAGAAACGCCCTTCATTCCTAACGATACGCATCTCTCCAATTCTGAAGCGCAGATTGTCATCATTACCGGCCCCAATATGGCGGGCAAATCCACCTACCTGCGCCAGGTCGCGCTCATCACCCTCATGGCACAGATCGGCAGCTATGTCCCGGCAGAGTCCGCCAGCATTGGCATCGTAGATCGCATCTTTACCCGTATCGGAGCGCAAGATGACCTGGCAACCGGTCAGAGCACCTTCATGGTCGAAATGGTCGAGACTGCCAACATCCTGCACCATGCCACACCCCGCAGCCTTGTCATTCTCGATGAAATTGGCCGGGGCACCAGCACCTATGATGGGCTCGCCATTGCTCGCGCCGTCGTCGAATACCTGCACAACAACAAACGCTGTGGTGCGCGCACGCTCTTCGCCACCCACTACCATGAACTCGTTGAAGTAGCACAGATGCTGCCTCGCGTACGCTGCATGAACGTGGCCGTGACCGAAGAGCATGGGAAAGTCGTCTTCCTGCGCAAAATTGTGCCGGGTGGCGCCGACAAGAGCTATGGTATTCACGTCGCCCAGCTTGCGGGCATCCCGTGCCCGGTCATTCACCGCGCCGAGGAGATCCTGGCCGAGCTGGAGCGCAAAGGCGAGGCCAGAGCGCGCCGCAAAGCCATGCAAGACATCACTATGCCCACCGCCTGGCAAATGACGCTCTTTGCCTCCGAGCCGCACCCCGTCATCGAAGAACTCAAGTCGCTAGCCATCGATGAGCTATCGCCAATCGAGGCAATCAGCAAATTGTATGAGCTGCAACAGAAGGCGAAGCGGGAATGATGAAAGCCTTTTTTGCTGGCACTTTTCCCTACCTTCATCCGTGATTCCAACATAATTCCAAATACATGCTACCAACACGGATATATCACGCCCGGGAATCAGAGCCTCTATCCCTGATTCTAATAACACGATAAAGGAGCGATACGATGAGTAACCACGAAAGCACACAACGCGACGTCAAATTGCTTGCCGATAAAATCAAGGGTATTCACGTAGCCATGATGACCACGCGAGATCAGAACGGTATCCTTCGCAGCCGCCCAATGGTGGCACAGGATGCCGAATTTGATGGTGATCTCTGGTTCTTTACCTATGAGTCGTCTCCAAAAGTGGAAAATGTGCAGCAGTATGACCAGGTTAATCTCAGCTACAGCAAGCCGGATGATAACCTCTACATCTCGGTCTCAGGCATCGCTGAACTCGTTCATGACCGCAAAAAGATCAAGGATTTGTGGAAGCCAGACCTCAAAACCTGGTTCCCTAATGGGGAAGATGATCCCAAGCTGGCCTTGCTCAAGGTACATGTGACGCTGGCCGAATATTGGGACGTGCCCGGCGGGAAAAGCGGCTTGCTCTACAGCATCACGAAAGGGCTGACCGGTGGCAGCAAACAGCAGGCCGGCGAAGATGTGAAATTGCACCTCGAATAATGACCTGAGTTTGTAGTTTCTGTCATGAGATGCTATCATGGACTTAGAAAACGACGAGAAGCCCGCGTCAGAAATATGTACTCGTTCGTGTTATCAATAGTAGGGGTACAATTTTGATACGCTGTATCTTACCGCTACCAGGGAGATACGAACAACAGATAAACATTACCCGAAAAACAGGCGCTTCTATCAGGAAGGAGATAACCCATGACAAACCCATTACTGCAACTCAAAGAATTCGGACAAAGTGTCTGGTACGATACCATCGATCGCGCTCAACTCGTTTCCGGCCAGTTCCAACGCCTGCTGACTGAAGACGGCATCGTTGGCGTCACGTCCAATCCCACCATTTTTGACAAGTCAGTTAGCTCCGGCCAAGCCTATGATGAGCAAATGGATCAGCTCATTCGCGAGGGCAAAAGCACCAACGAAATTTACGAAGCCCTGGTCATCCGGGACATCCAGACGGTAGCCGACATGCTCCGGCCCATCTATGAGCAGACCAACAGGCATGATGGCTATGTGAGCCTCGAAGTCTCGCCCGACCTGGCGCATGATACTGAGGGCACAATTTCGGAAGTACGCCGCTTCTGGAAGATGGTCAATCGCCCCAACCTGATGATCAAGATTCCGGCCACGCCAGAAGGCATTCCGGCCATCCGCCAGATGCTCACCGAAGGCATGAACATCAACATCACCCTGATCTTTTCCATCGAAGCCTACAAACAGGTGACCGATGCCTATATCACTGCCCTGGAAAACCGCTACAACCAGGGCCAGGATATCAGCCATATCGCCTCGGTCGCCAGCTTCTTCGTCAGCCGTGTTGACACGCTGGTAGACAAACTACTCGAGGACAAGATCAAAGCCACCAGCGACCCCGCCGAACAGCAGAAATTCAAGGCGCTCGAAGGCAAGGCCGCCATTGCCAACGCCCGCATCGTCTACCAGGAGTTCAAGCGCATCTTTAGTACGCCACGCTTTGAGATGCTCAAGCGACATGGTGCGCACCTGCAGCGACCGCTCTGGGCCAGCACCAGCACGAAGAATCCGGCCTACCGCGACGTGCTCTATGCCGAGGAGCTTATTGGCCCTAACACGGTAGATACGATGCCGCTGGAAACCATCGAGCACTTCCGCGACCATGGCCGCGTAGCCCTCACCGTGGAGAACGATATCCCGCAGGCTCACGCAGAACTGGACGCCCTTGAGAAGATCGGCATCTCCTATGAGCAAGTCACCCAGCAACTCCTGGATGAAGGCGTGCAGAGGTTCGCCGATTCCTTCCACGACCTGTTCAAGACGATCGATACAAAGAGGCAGGCGATTGCTGAAAAGCAGGTGGCACACTAATGAGCGCAAATGATCTAGCAGGACGATTTAGCGCTCCAAAACAGCTCCAGGCTCTCGTCACCGGGGGCCTGGGCATGCTTCCAGGCTAGTCTCTCTTTGTTGTGCTTCACTTTAGTGGTAAAATAGAATGGCATTCCTTACGGATGCCAGGATTTTTACCTTTTCCTTTGTTTGAATAAAAAGCAATTATTGAGACGTAGATAAAAGACTCGTAGATACCCACATCAGGAGATTACATATGCCTCAGCGAAGCGTTATCGAGGCTCCCAATCCTCTGCGAGAGGGCTTGCGCATAAAACAAAGCCCTGAACCATGTGCTATGGTGATCTTTGGGGCGACAGGCGATCTGACACATCGCAAGCTCCTTCCAGCGCTCTATAACCTTGCGCTGGAGCATCCCCTGCCGGCAGGCTTTTCCGTGGTTGGCTTCGCCCGTCGCCCTTACAACGATGAAGACTTCAGGCTGCAAGCACTCAACTCTATTAATGAGTACTCCCGCCAGAGGCCTGTCAATCCACAAATCTGGGATAGCTTTGCTTCCGGGCTGTACTACTTGCGATCCGATTTTCATGATCCAGCAGGCTATGAGAAGCTCGGCGACCTGCTCAACAGGCTCGACCACGAACGAGGAACAGCAGGCAATCGCATCTTCTACCTTTCAACGCCGCCCAGTCAGTATCCTGAAATTATCCACCAGCTCGGCGCAGCAGGCTTGAATAAAAGCCGCCGGGGATGGACACGCATCATCATCGAAAAACCCTTCGGGCATGACCTGGCATCCGCTCGCGAGCTGAACCGCCAGGTAGCAAAAGTCTTCCGCGAAGAGCAGGTTTATCGTATCGACCACTACCTGGGCAAAGAAACAGTGCAGAATATCCTCGTCTTTCGCCTGGCAAATGGCATTTTCGAGCCCATCTGGAGCCGGCAATATATTGACCACGTCCAGATTACCGTCGCCGAGAATCTTGGCCTGGAGGGCCGTGGTGGCTATTATGAGGAATCAGGGGCTATTCGCGACATGGTGCAGAACCATATGCTCCAACTGCTGACGCTGGTCGCGATGGAGCCGCCGATTGCCTTCGATGCTACCCCGGTGCATGATGAAAAGGTGAAAGTCCTGCACGCCTTGCAACCTTTGATCGGCAGAGATGTGATCACATACACGGTACGTGCTCAGTATGGGCCGGGCTGGATTGCTGGGCGCCCTGTCCCTGGCTATACCGAAGAACCCGGCGTCTCGCCTAACTCAACCACCGAGACCTACGTGGCCATGAAGATTTTCATTGACAACTGGCGCTGGGCCGGTGTACCATTCTACCTGCGCACCGGCAAACGCTTACCCAAGCGCGTCACCGAAATCGCCATCCAGTTCAAGCAGGCGCCGCTCATGTTGTTTAAGAACAGCGAGGCGCATGGTCAGGTTGAGCCAAATGTGCTCGTCTTGCGTATCCAACCAGACGAGGGCATCTCACTGAAATTTGGGGCCAAGGTTCCCGGCACAGAGATGCAGATTCGCTCTGTCAATATGGATTTCTTCTATGGCTCTTCTTTCACGCGCCAGCAGCCTGAGGCATACGAGCGATTGCTATTGGACTGCATGATGGGCGACTCTACATTGTTTACGCGGCGAGACGAGGTAGAGGCAGCATGGGCCTTCGTTCAAGGTATTCTTGATGAATGGCAGAACGAGCCGCGTGAGACCATTCTGACTTACGAAGCTGGCTCATGGGGGCCACAAGCAGCCGATGAATTGCTCTGGCACGATGGTCGCCGCTGGCGGCGCCCTTAGCCACAGCTAGCGGGAACATAGGGCTTCCCTCATCGATCATGATCTTTGCTAGAAAGCTTCCGTATGATATACATAGAGAAGAACAACAAGATCAAATTGTGTAGAGGCCACGGGACAACGTCGTTCCAGGGTACGAACAATGCAACTCTTGATGATAAGGGGATACACATATGACTAAGGAGGCCACCAGCAATTTAGGTGAGCGCTCACCATGGGCAGGCAAACTAGTACGGCTGGAGCAGGTTGAGGAAGAGCTTGTCTTCCTCTGGCAAATGTCCGCCGATAACATGCGCACCGGGCAGAACATTGACGTTCGCACCAGTGTGCTTAATCTCGTTATCTGCGCTCCAGATATCGAATCGGCCCGCCGCGCCAGCGCTATGCTGCGCGAGCTATCAAGCACTCATCTTGGGCGCGTGATCGTGATGATCATTGATGATCGCACTGATTTACCCCCTGCCGTCTCGTCGTGGGTGACGCTGCGCTGCTTTTCGGTTATCTCCGACCTCATGCGGCACTGTTTCGAGCAAATCACCGTGCTGGTAACAGGCTCCGCTATCAGTTCTAGCGCTTACATCTTACAGCCATTGCTCAAACCAGACCTGCCGGTCTATCTCTGGTGGCTGGGCGATCCACCTGCCAATCCCGCTTCTTTTTTCAATGATCTGATCGAGCTTAGTACCAGGGTCATCGTTGACTCCACCAGCTTTTTCAACCCTGAACAAGATATTCTGGCGCTCGCTTCCTTGAGTCAGGCCTTCCCCGATAGCGCTATCAGCGATCTGAACTGGGGACGCATCACACCCTGGCGGGAGCTGGTGGCGCAATTCTTCGATGTCATGGATTACCGGCCTTACCTGGCCGGCGTCAATGCCATCGAAATCGAACACGCAGCCGCGCCTCTGGCCGCACAAACTCTTAACGAGCAAGGTGAAGTTTCACCCAATCCAGCCCGCGCGCTTCTCCTGGCAGGCTGGCTCAAAGCGGGTCTTGGCTGGTCGATTATCAGCGGCTCTACCATTGCTCAACACGATACTGCCAGTGGCACATATCACTGGCAACTGGAGCGAGCTATCAGCCCATACACCACACCTCGTGTCCTTGACTTAGCATCTGGCAACAGAGCAAAACCTACCAGCGCTCAGGTGGCCACCATCGATATCCGCCCGCAAGTACTCTCAGATATGCGGCCCGGCTCGCTCTCTCTCGTGCGCCTGACCAGCGCTGTCGAGGGCAGGCAGGCAACGTTCACCATTAGCCGCGAAAGCGATCCGAACTACGTCCTTACCTCGGTTGAACTTTCGCATGAGACCCGTCCCCAGAGAACGGTTCGGCTGGCCGCAACACGTAAAGAGAGCGAGTTATTTAACGAGGAACTGGAAATCACAGGCCACGATCACTTATTTGAACAAGCCTTGCAAGAAATAGCCGGGTTACTTGATGTGGCAAGAAGTTAACAGAGGAGTACTAGCATGTCTATCAATATCTTCCCTGACAACGATACGCTGAGTCACAAGGCGGCACAGTTCATCGCGCGTCTCGCACAGGCCTCTATCGTGACGCATGGACGTTTCACCTTTGCGCTCTCTGGCGGCTCATCGCCCAGGATGCTCTACAGCCTCCTGGGCGATCCACCCTATCGCGACCAGATCGATTGGACCTTAGTCGAAATATTCTGGTCGGATGAGCGCTGCGTCCCACTGGATAGCAACGAGAGCAACTATCGCATGGCCCATGAACTACTCCTGAGCAAAATACCCATTCCTGTTGCCCAGGTACACCGCATGCCTGCCGAGCAGCCAGACCCCGCAGCGGCAGCACAAGCCTATGAGCATGAAATACGCAGCACGTTTGGCACCAGCGGCATCCCCAGTTTCGATCTCATCCAGCTCGGCATGGGGCCGGAGGGCCATACAGCTTCCCTCTTCCCACACCAGCCATCCTTACACGAACAGCAAAGGCTGGTCATACCCATAAGCGGGGCCCCCAAACCCCCACCCGATCGCCTGACCTTCACACCCCCTTTATTGAATGCCGCCCATCACGTCCTCTTCCTGGTCACAGGTAGTGATAAAGCCGATGCCGTCCACGCCGTCCTCGAAGGGGAATATCAACCCGATGAGTATCCTGCCCAGATCGTCCATCCTGAACATGGAGAAGTGCTGTGGATGCTCGATAGGGATGCGGCATCAAAATTAACTGAAAAATGAGGTGCAGTAAAGCGCATGATTGGACTTGTCCCATCTATCCTCTCCGCTGATTTTACCCGCCTGGGCGAGCAGGTACGCGAGGCTGAATCAGCGGGCGCTGACCGCATCCAGATCGACGTTATGGACGGCCACTTTGTCCCCAATATTACCATGGGGCCAATGATCGTCGAAGCGGTGCGCCGCAGCACCTCGCTCCCTCTCGAAGCCCACTTGATGATTACTAACCCACAACAATATATCGAGCAATTCGCCCAGGCCGGCGCCGATGTCATCATCGTCCACCAGGAGGTCTGCCCACACCTGCACCGCGTCGTCCAGCAGATCAAAGCTGCCGGAAAACAGGCGGGCGTTGCTCTCAATCCCGCAACGCCTGCCTTTATGCTCCAGGATATCATTTCGCTCATCGACCTCGTGCTGGTCATGACCGTGAATCCAGGCTTCGGGGGACAGGATTTTATCCCTGAAACACTGCCCAAGATTTCCTATGTGCGTAAGGTCATTACAGAACACCATCTTCACTGCGATCTCGAGGTCGATGGCGGCGTCCACGAAATGACGGCGCCGCAGGTTGTGCGAGCCGGAGCTAATTTACTGGTCGCCGGCTCTGCTGTTTTTAACGAGCAGGAAAGCGTTGCTCAGGCTATGCAGCGGCTACGACAAGCCATTTCAGGATTGGGAGGTTGACAATGATCGAACATCCAGCATTTCCGGTCGAGGAATGGAGCGTCCGCGAGAAAGGACTCCATCTTGACACCCTGGCGCAGAGCGAGTCCATTTTCGCCCTCTCCAACGGCCATATTGGACTGCGCGGCAACCTCGATGAGGGGGAGCCGCACGGCCTTCCCGGCACCTATCTGAACTCCTTCTATGAACTGCGTCCCCTGCCCTACGCCGAGGGGGGATATGCCTACCCCGAGTCCGGGCAGACCATCATCAATGTCACCAATGGCAAGCTCATCCGCCTGCTCGTTGACGACGAGCCTTTTGATGTTCGCTATGGTCATATCCACAACCACGAGCGAGAACTCGACTTGCGCGCCGGGGTGCTGCGCCGCAACGTTCACTGGACATCGCCTGCGGGACGCACAATCAAGGTTTCATCCGTGCGCATGGTCTCCTTTACCCAGCGGGCCATAGCAGCTATCTGCTACGAGGTCGAGCCGCTCGACGCCTCCGTGCGTGTGGTGGTGCAGTCGGAGCTGGTCGCCAACGAAGCGCTCCCATCGCAGAGTAAAGATCCCCGCGTGGGTGCCGCCCTTGAATCCCCGTTGGAGAGCGAGGAGCACAAGGCTCAGGACGCGGCTGGACTTCTGATCCATCATACCAAAGTGAGTGGCTTGCGCATGGGAGCAGCCATGCATCACCACATCGAGGGGCCGGCTGGCCTTCTCATCGAGTCTGGAAGCGATCCCGACGTTGTTCGCGTCTCCATCGCCGGGCGGCTGAAGCCGGGCGAGCGGCTGCGCATTGTCAAACTCATCGCCTATGGCTGGTCGAGCGTGCGCTCGCGAGATGCCATCCATGACCAGGTCGTTGCCGCGCTGACCGCTGCGCAGGTGACCGGCTGGGAGGGCCTGCTCGCCGAACAGCGGGCCTACCTGGACGACTTCTGGGCGTGTGCCAATATCGAGCTGGAAGGCGACCCCGAGGTCCAGCAAGCTGTGCGTTTCGCCCTCTTCCACGTCCTGCAAGCGGGAGCGCGGGCAGAGTCCCGGCCCATCCCGGCAAAAGGGCTAACCGGCCCCGGCTACGATGGCCACGCCTTCTGGGATGAGGAGATCTTCGTCCTGCCGGTGCTGGCGCTGACCGTGCCCAACGCGGCCGCCGACGTACTGCGCTGGCGTCACTTGATTCTCCCTAAATCGAAGGACCACGCCCGCGAACTGGGGTTACGCGGCGCTGCTTTCCCCTGGCGCACTATCCGCGGGGCAGAGTCGTCGGGGTACTGGCCTGCCGGTACCGCTGCCTTCCATATCAATGCCGATATCGCCTACGCCGTATCTTACTACATGCAGGCAACCGGCGACACCGCATTCGAGGAGGAAGTGGGCCTCGAGCTGCTCGTCGAGACGGCAAGGCTGTGGAACTCTCTCGGCTACTACAACCCCGACACTGACCAGTTCCGTATCGACGGCATCACCGGCCCCGATGAGTACAGCGCCATCGTTGACAACAACGTCTACACCAACCTCATGGCCCAGCACAACCTGCGCTGGGCGGCTGAGGCGGTAAAACGCCATCCTGAGAAGGCACACGCGCTCGGTGTGAACGACGAGGAAGTTGCCGATTGGCGCCGGGCGGCTGAGAAGATGTTCATCCCCTACGACGAGCGCCTGGGCGTGACCCCTCAGGATGATGCCTTTACCAAGCACGAGGTATGGGATTTCGCCCATACTGCGCCGGATCAGTACCCACTCTTCCTCCACTTCCCCTACTTCGATATCTATCGCAAGCAGGTTGTCAAGCAGGCCGACCTCGTCCTTGCCATGCAGTTGCACAGCGATGCGTTCACATTGGAGCAGAAGGCGCGCAACTTCGATTATTACGAGCCGCTGACCGTGCGCGACTCCTCGCTATCAGCAAGCACGCAGGCTGTTCTCGCCGCCGAAGTGGGCCAGCTCGAACTCGCCTACGACTATCTGGATGAGGCCGCGCTCGTAGACCTGCACGACTTGCATCATAACGTGCAGGATGGTGTCCACATCGCCTCGCTTGCAGGCGCCTGGACGGCCATAGTTGCCGGCTTTGGTGGCTTGCGCCTGCAAAACGGCTCACTTTACTTCTCACCACGGCTGCCAGATACCCTTGAGCGGCTCGCCTTCCACCTCTTCTTCCGCGATCGTCGCCTGCGCATCGAGGTGACTGCAAAAGAAGTGACATACGGCCTGCTGGATGGCGAACCACTTAAGGTTTACCATCATGGCGATGAGATCCTGCTGCCTTTGAATGAAGCCATCACCCGGCCCATCCCGTCCATACCTATCAAGGTAGGACCGCGACCCACCCAGCCACCAGGCCGTGAACCGCTTGCGCGAGAGCCAGGAGAGCGTACCACCAAAACGAAGGCACAGGTGAGCTAAGTGTGAGAGGAACTCATTGATGCACGATGATATCACCGACATTGCCGGCATTCGCGTTGGCCACGATACGAACCTTGAGGCCGGCACAGGCTGCACCGTCATTCTCTGCGATACGCCAGCAGTAGGCGGTGTGGATGTGCGCGGAGGCGCGCCAGCTACTCGCGAGACCGACTTACTTCATCCCATGCGCCTGGTCGCAGAGGTCAACGCTATCCTGCTTACAGGCGGCAGCGCCTTTGGCCTGGACGCGGCCAGCGGCGTGATGCGTTACCTGGAAGAGCGCGGAATTGGCTTTGATACCGGCGTAGCGCGAGTGCCAATCGTACCGGCGGCGGCTCTCTTCGATCTTGGCCTTGGCTCCGCCAGCGTTCGTCCAGACGCGGCGGCAGGCTACCACGCTTGCGAGCTCGCCACGACAGGCCCTATCGAGCAGGGCAACGTTGGAGCGGGCACAGGCGCGACTGTGGGCAAAATGGCCGGCCCAATGTTTTCTATGAAAGGTGGGCTTGGCTCCGCCAGTATGTCTATACCCGGGGATACCATAGTCGGCGCTATCGTTGCTGTGAATGCAGCCGGTGATGTGATCGACCCGCACACCCAGCAGGTGATCGCCGGTACGCGCACTCCACCGGCGGACTTCACCGCTCCCAATCCTTTTGGCAGTACCACTATCGCCGTCGTCGCCACCAATGCCCCTCTTACGAAAGCCCAGGTGAACAAAGTAGCGCAAATGGCTCATGACGGCATAGCCCAGGTCATTCGCCCCGCCCACACCATGTTCGACGGCGACACAGTGTTTGCTCTGGCATTGGCAGCCCCAGAGCAAACAACACCCCCTCCAACATCGCCATTACAGGTAAGCATGATCGGTGCCGCAGCCGCCTCCACACTTGCCAGGGCCATCTTAAAAGCCGTGCGCAGCGCCTCTGACCTGCATGGGATTCCCGCTACCCACCCGTAGGTTCCCGATTGATCGTGGAACCCCGATTGATCGCGCCCAGCACCGATTTATCGGTCTACGATTGTAGTATGATGAACAGTACAATACCTCCGCTCACCAGCATAAGAAGCAGGCACACTACAATGATCAGCAAGAAGATATAGGTACGAGGTAAACTCTGCGCCTCTGCCGGCATCCCGCTGGGATGCTGGTCAATCAGGCTGGGAAGCTCTCGTTTTGCAGTTAAGGTCTTCAAGCCGCCCGTGGCCAGATCCCAGGAGTGAAAAGCAAAATCAATCACACGGTCATGCTCAAGCTCTTCAGAGGATTCCATGGCTGGAGCAGGGAATGGCGAGGGCAACGAGTCAGGGGTCGCCGGCGGAACAGAGGCCGGCAAAGGCGTAGAAGGCCTCGAGGGGATTGGAGGAATGGCATAGGGAGGGCGAGGCTGGAATCGCGGTGATTGAGCATCAGCATCAGGCGTTGGCAATGACATAACTCTTCTCCACCACAGGATCGTGAGAGACCAACTGCATTCTCGCACAACTAACTACTAGGCACGCACTACGAGGCACACACTACGTGGGAACATCTCTACTACTTTAGTATTCTAGCGAACAAACGCCGGGAATCAAGATGAATAGGACTAATGGATGGATACAAGCTCCCTCGATCATATCCTGTTTGGCCTACACATCTGTTAACACCTCCAGCAGAGCTGTAAGAATACGTGCAGTCGCCCCCCAGATACGATAGGGGCCGTAATCGTAAAAGTAGACGGTACGCTTCTGCCCATCGCGTATCCATTCCTCTGTATGCAGGATGGAGGGCTCGGCCAGTGCGGCAAGCGGCAAAAGGAGCAGCTCGGAGACTTCGCTGGCCTGCAAGCGCAAGATGCCAGGCCCTCGCGGTAACCATGCGATGACCGGCACGATCAGGTAGTTGCTCACTACGGTGAATACCGGATTGAGCATGCCAAGCACCTCTACCCTTGCCGGCTCCAGTCCGATCTCTTCTTGTGCCTCGCGTAGCGCCGTCTTGAGAAGTGAATCATCGCCAGGGTCGAAGCCACCACCTGGAAAGGCAATTTCGCCGCTATGTGTGCGCAAGCTGGAAGAGCGCCGGATAAACAGAATGTGGGTTTCCCCCTCTCGCTCAAATAGAGCCAGCAGCACAGCCGCTCTGCGCGCCCGCGGCTGCTGGCCCTCAAGCCTATCTGACAACTGATTGGCGCCTTCAAGCGGCTCGAGCCTGGCGCGAAGCCTTGAAACAACAGCAGTAATATCCTGTATAGCCATGACCTGATTCTAGCACAAGCTACTCCTTGCACTATTGTGATACAATATGAAAAATAAAAAGCATCAGGGAGATTTGCAAAAAGGTCTTGTATCGTCTTGCATTCACAGAAGGCTTTTGGTATAATTAAGGCATCGAGTAGGGGTATGCACTTTTCGAGGCTCTCTTTGCGTTCGTACCAGGGCTTTCTTGTCTGCGAGCATCGTTTCGTATACAGTTTTGTTTGTAGGATACGTACCGTTAGTTAGAAGAGTTAGAACTACTTTTTTCATCTGAAAAACAAACAGATCGAAACGAGAAGCGATCACCGCCTGAGCAACCCCTCCCGATAAGCCAAAATCCAGAAATGTACTCCCCGTAGTCTGGCGTGAAGCCCAATACCTTATCTTGCAGAGCGCTAAGACTACGACCTCGCATCAAAGCAGAACAGCGGGCCCGGCAGGGCGAGTACAGCGCTGGATAGGCAAAAAAACCGTGTAGTGAAGGGGGTATTTTACCCATGCAAACTCATCAGCACGGCGACCTTTCGACTATGCCAGGGGCAAATCACAACAGTGGGCGGGTACAGACGATGTTAGAAGAACAGAATCCACAAGGGCAGAACAACAACGCCGAAGAGGCAGGCGACTACAACGAAATGGCCGAATTGCTTAAGGGATCGGCCGGCCCTATCAATATCAAACGCGGTGACGTGGTCGAGGGCGTAATCGTGCGTATCGACCAGGACGAGATCCTGGTGGATATCGGTCTCAAGTCCGAAGGTATTCTCTCGACAAAAGAGCTGCCTCAGAGCGGCTACGGCTCCTTCAATGAGCTCCATTTGAACGACAAAGTCCTGGTCTATGTCCTGCAACCGGAAACCCAGGATGGGCATGCCATTCTCTCTCTCAGACGGGCGAACGCCGAACGCCAATGGCGCATCGCCGAGGAACAGTACCGCAACGGCGAACTCATCAAAGCCAGGGTTATTGACTACAACAAGGGCGGTTTGATTGTTGACGTGGGTGGCATCCGCGGCTTTGTTCCCATCTCCCAGATCCTCAACCTCAAACGGGAAGAAGTCGCGGCTGGCGGCGAAAGCCAGGAAACAGCCGCCAAGCTTCAGAGCATGAAGGACAAAGAACTGCTCCTCAAGATCATCGAGATCAATCGCGCACGCAACCGCTTGATCCTCTCGGAGCGCCTGGCCGCCCAGGAGTGGCGCCAGCGCCGCCGCGAAGAACTGCTCGACGAACTGAAGCCGGGCGAAATCCGGCGAGGCATCGTGAGCAACCTGGCAAATTTCGGCGCCTTTGTCGACCTGGGAGGGGCCGATGGCCTGGTGCATATCAGCCAGCTTGCCTGGAGCCGCGTGAACCATCCCAGCGAAGTACTGCATGTGGGGCAGGAAGTCGAAGTCCAGGTGCTTAGCGTTGACAAGGAAAAGAAGAAAATCGCCCTTTCCATCAAACGCGCCGAAGTTGACCCCTGGACAACCGTGGAGGAGCGCTACAAAGTCGGCCAGATTGTGACCGGTGTGATCACAAAAATTGCTCCCTTTGGCGCTTTTGCTCGCATCGAGGATGGAATCGAAGGGTTGATCCATCTTTCCGAACTTACGCCCGGCATGGATCCCAAACAGGCCCTGCATGAAGGAACCCAGCTCCAGCTCCGTATCCTGCGCATCGACGCCGAGCATCGCCGCCTCGGCCTCAGCCTGCGGCAAGTCAACGAGCCTGAGGCCAGGGAAATCTCTGCCGAGATGACCGAACCAGAAAGTGGAGGCGGCGCGCAAGCAGCACCTGCTGAAGAGAAGGCCATGCCTTCACTGGAAGAGCTTCCACAGAACACCCAGCAGCAGGAAGGCGGCCAGCCGGGCCAGCAGCGGCGGCACGAAGGGAGAGGTGAGCGTCGTGAGCGGCCTTCCGATACCTCGGCACTGAACAACCTATCTCAGGAGCCAGGGGAAACAACGGCCATGGCCGAAGCGTTTCGCGCAGCTCGCCAGCGCTCAAAGGAAGAAGCCGAGCCTTCCGAGCAGTAGGGGCGCATCCCTCAGCCGTTTTCACACGTTTTTCATCCACTTTCCTTGACGCTTCCTGCAGCGTGTTGTATCATCTTCACTAGAAGAGGCTTCATAGAAAAGGTATGATAGAGAAAAGTAAGCGGAGGGACGATTGCCTTTTTCTCCTTCCTTGACGATACTAGAAAATAAGCAGATGTTAAGAAGAGATGGAGGCACTTGAAAGAATTAGTAGGCGTTTATTCGCTTTCCTGATATTCTGCACCTGAACAATAGAGCACCTGACCTCCTTGCTGCATGTACCCCTGTGTAGAGTGGTAAGGAGGTCGATTGTTTCTTGGTAAGTACGGGTTGTGAGCGTCTGTCGATAGACGGGAGGTTTCTATTGTTTTCCTTGACGCCATATCAGACGTGTTGTATGATGGATTGTGTAGTTTACCTGAGCGACACAGAGGGCTCGGTTCCACCCTCTGCCAGTGAAAGGGGGGTGACAAACAGGTGAATGAAAGAGATAGGTTTGACAAGTTTACTGAGCGAGCGCGCAAGGTTTTGAGTCTCGCCCAGGAGGAAGCCCAGCGCTTCCAGCACAACTATATCGGTACAGAGCATCTCCTCCTTGGCCTGGTGCGGGAAGGAGAAGGTGTTGCAGCAAAGGTGCTAAGTAACCTCGGTGTTGAACTGAATAAAGTTCGCAGCGCCGTTGAATTTATAATTGGTCGTGGAGACCGTATCGTCCTCGGTGAGATCGGCCTGACACCACGCGCCAAAAAAGTGATTGAGCTTGCCGTCGATGAAGCTCGTCGCTTGAATCATCACTATATTGGGACAGAACATCTTCTGTTAGGGTTGGTGCGCGAGGGCGAGGGCATCGCTGCCGGCGTGCTCGAAAGCCTGGGAGTCAACCTGGAGAAGGTTCGAACGCAAACAATCCAAGTGCTCAGTCAATCTGGCGCTCAACACGAGCGGGATGCCAAGCACTCGAAGACTCCCACCATCGATCAGATGGGCATCGACCTGACTGCCGCAGCCCGCGCAGGCACTCTTGATCCCGTCATCGGTCGCCATCAGGAAATTGAGCGCGTCATTCAGATCCTCTCGCGCAGGAACAAGAATAACCCCGCGCTTATTGGTGAACCCGGTGTTGGCAAGACAGCCATCGTCGAGGGCCTGGCCCAGCGCCTCGTCGCCGGTGAAGTTCCGGAAACCCTGGCCGGCAAGCGCCTGCTCACACTCGATGTTGGCTCTCTAGTTGCCGGAACCAAGTATCGCGGCGAGTTTGAAGAGCGGCTGAAGAAGATCATCGAAGAGATTCGCAACAGCCGGGATTGCATTATCTTTATTGATGAAGTGCATACCCTTGTTGGCGCAGGGGCCGCCGAGGGCGCTGTTGACGCCGCCAATATCCTG
>CADDZH010000009.1 GCA_902812455.1 Chloroflexota bacterium
GAGCGTCAATTATGAACATTACTTTTTAAGGACCATATAGCTTGTCATCCTGAGCCCGTTCGCTTCGCTCAGGGGAAACTCCGCAAAGGAACTCGGTCGATCGGCAGCGGATGCTTCCCCTTCCCCTTCACTGCGTTCAGGGCTACGGCTCACGCGCTCAGCATGACATGACCGCACCCTTTGAGGATAGTGTTCAGCCTTAGAAAGGAGGTAGCTATGACCTGTCATTTATGTGAGAACAGCGCAATCGGCCTCTGCCGCCGGTGTTTCAAGTTTTATTGCCGCAATCATGGTGACGGCTTCTGCTCAGCCTGCCAGCAAATGGGATGGTCAATAGAGCAGCCTGGCTCGACTGTGAGCGCGAAAGCAGAAACCAGCACACAGGCAGCATGCGCATGGAACCCTCGATCGTTGGAGGAACTGACAGCACCGGTCAACTTTGTACGCCTATTACCTATCTTCGGCACATCACTGGTGCACAATGTGCTCATGCTCGTCAAAGGCGTCGAGTTGTACCAGGATGCTTTTAGATTCGATCTAGCTGTACGCTTCAGTACCAGCACAGAACATGATCCTCTCCCCGGCCATCGCCATATGGGACCCGCCGAGATCACGCTGGCCGATGATGTTGGTACCGCCTACACACTCTACCCGCGTGGAGGTGGTGGCAGCACCTGGGAGTGGTCGCATCATTACGTGGTCACGCCGGTTCCCAGCCCTGCTGCAAGGCAATTGACGATCACTGTTCCACGCCTGCAATTGCATGAATACCGGCAACTCAGGCAAGGCGCGTTGCCCCCAGCAGGAACATATCTTGCCGGCCCTTGGATTATCACTTGCGCCATCCCACCCCTTGAAGACTAGAAACAGCCAGAACTAAGGAGCAAATACATGACATCATCACCAGCAACGGGCCTTGACCTGGAATACTACCCGCTCACCCCTGATCGCTGGGCCGATCTTGAAGCGCTCTTCGGAAAGAATGGAGCCTATGGCAACTGCTGGTGCATGTGGTGGAGGCTCTCTCGCTCCGAGTTTAGCAATCTCTCAGGGAGTGAGAAGAAGGCAGCATTCAAGGGCATCGTTGACTCCAGGCAGGTTCCAGGCCTTTTAGCTTACACTAGCGGCCAGCCCATCGCCTGGTGTTCGATAGCGCCCAGAGAAACATATCCATCTCTGGAGCGCTCCCGCACACTCAAACGTATTGACAACCAACCTGTCTGGTCCATCGTCTGTTTCTTTGTTGCTAAGCCGTTCCGAGGCCAGGGATTGATGGTCAAATTACTGGAAGCGGCCATAGCCTATGCCAGAGAGCAAGGCGCAAAGATTGTCGAAGGGTATCCGGTCGATCCAGGGGAAAAAGTCCTCGCTCCTGTTTTGAGCTACATGGGCACCGTCTCCGCCTTCAAAGAGGCCGGGTTTGAGGAAGTTGCAGGCAAAACAGGGCGCAGGCCAATTATGCGCTACTATATCAGGCATCATTTGTCATCCTGAGTGAGCCGCAGCCCTGAACGCAGTGAAGGGAATGGGCTCAGAATGGCATGATGTGATTGTTCACACGGTCAAGGTCTTTCCTTGATGTTTGAACCTTGAGTTAGGAAGGATGAAAATATGAGCATACAACCAACCGACTGTTTCGTCTGCCGCAAGCATAGAGGAGAAATCGATGTACCAGGTGGCCCAATTTATGAAGACGACCTGCTCTATGCCGGGCACGCGCTGAATCTAGAACAGCCAGATTCTACCTACCTTGGCTATCTCATAGTGGAACCGAAACGCCATGCTCCAGGGCTGGCAGACCTGACAGATTCCGAGGCCCAGGCCATTGGTCTGCTCGTGACTCGACTCTGCCGGGCGCTAAAAGCCTGCCAGAAACCCGATCTCATCTACGAGTTTGTACTTGGCCATCACGTGCCGCACCTGCACATCCACCTTGTGCCATGCTATCCTGGCACACCTCATGAATATTGGGGAATGCGCGTCGATGAATGGCCGGGTGCTCCTAAAGCTGGGCCACAGGAGATCGCGGCCATATGCGAGCGCATTCGAGCTTATCTTAGAAACGAGCAATAACGATGTATACAACAACCGGAGTTCTCAACCCAACCCCGCCTTTTGATTTTGTCAAAACACTTGCCTTCTTAGAAGGCTTCATGCCCACCAAAGACGAGCAGGCTATCGTGCAGCACTCGCTCACAAAAGCCATTATCGTCGAAGGATGGCCGGTCGCCTTTCGACTCTCCTCAATTGGCACCATTGAGAAGCCACAACTGGCCTATACGCTTTTCACCAAAGAACCGATCACAGGTGAAGTAAAGGATGCAGCCCTTGATCGCATCACCTTTTTCTTAAGCCTGGATGATGATCTCCGGCCTTTTTATGAGATCGGCAAGCACGATCCACATTTTGAGCCGGTTCTACAAGAGCTTTATGGCTACCACCAGGTGAAATTTACCTCACCCTTTGAAACTGCCTGCTGGGCAATACTGGCACAACGCAACCCGATGAGCGTTGCGCGTAAATCCAAAGATGCCATGATGAAGCATATTGGCAGCAGCCTGGATATTGACGGCATCGAATACTGGGCATTCCCCGAAGCAGCCCAGGTAGCCGTGGTTGAGATCGACGAACTGGCGGCGGTGATCCGCAATGAGAGAAAAGCCGAGCAGGTAAGCTCAATGGCAAAGGGCTTCAGCATGGTAGACGAGGCCTTTTTGCGCAATGGTCCATATGAGGAGGTCGAGGCATGGCTGCGCAGCTTGAAAGGGATCGGCGACTGGTCGGCCAACTTCATCATGTTGAGAGGGCTGGGGCGCATGGAACGCATACCTATTTCCGAGAAGAGGTTATACGAGGCTGTTTCCAGGACATATATGCAAGGGAAGCCGGTAACCGCTGAGGATATACAGCGCATCGCGGATCGCTACGGCCCATATCAAGGCTACTGGGCGCATTACGTAAGAGTCGGCTCGTAAACAAAAAACAGTAGGACATTGAGCCTTCGTGATAAGATACATAGATATGGAACTATCTCACTATAGAAAGACAGGCAGGACACACGCATGAAGCAGGCCGCGCGACGTACACGTAATGAAGCTGATTATGGCTATCCAACGCCGGATATTGCTGCGCTCTCGGCTAAAGCTCTTGAGGTGACAGAACGGCTCACGAAGTTCTATGGCATTGCGGAGTGGTCAAAAAAAGACGTGATGAGCATGTTAGTTGATATCATTCTCTCGCATCGCACGAAGGACGAGCAGACCGAAGCCGCCTACCAGAATCTCCTGAAGCGTTTTGGCTCGTGGGAAGCCGTGCGAGATGCTCCTACACAGGAAGTCCAGGACGCGATTGCCAACGTCAACTGGCCGGAGGTCAAAGCGCCGCGCCTTCAAGCAATCATGCGGCGCATCACCGAAGAGCGCGGCAATCTCGATCTGAATTTCCTGCGCGATGTCCCTGTAGAAGAAGGCGTGGCATGGCTCAGTCGCTTCGAGGGTGTAGGCCCCAAGACCGCTGCCGCTGTTTTACTCTTCAGCGCCCGCAAGCCTATACTACCAGTCGACACCCACGTTCATCGTGTCTCGATTCGCCTGGGGCTGATCGGCAAGAAGGTCACAGCAGATCGCGCTCACGAGCTCTTGCTGGCCTTGCTGCCCAACGACCCCCAGGTGATCTTCAATTTCCACAAGGCGCTCCTGCGGCACGGGCAGCGCATCTGCGTCTACGAGCACCCACGCTGCAGCAGGTGCCCCATCACCGACCTGTGCGACTACTATCACACAGTGGTGAATCCTGGACGCTAGTTAATAGCGAGTGCGGCGGCTCTCTGTAATGCGCTGCCCCCCTGAGTAGGTGGGAGCGAAGACCAGCCTGACCAGCGACACGAGACCCCAGGCTATCAAGGCGTATATGAGCATGGCAATGAGCGTGGTGATCTCAAAAACATTATTACCCTGGCCCGGGTTGGTGAAAATGCCCAGAAAAGGCGCCGCGAACACATAGCTCAGGTTGTACAGGAACGCAACAAAGCCGTTTCCCGCGTTCGCTCCCAGCAGCCTGAAGAGGAAGCGTAGCAACAATATGACTTCCAGGACACCTAATATGTAGTAAATGACCCTCGCGGCCCACCAGCGAATATTGGCTCGCTGCCGGTTTGGATCTTCGTAAACTTCGGCCTGCTGCTCGACCCGGTTGCCCTGAGGGTCTACATAGCTCCGGCGCTGGCTCTGAGCATAAGTCCCACCTGCGCCCTCGTATGATCTGGAGCTCTCATTGGCAGGATTATATGGCGGCGCATCAGGTATCGTCTGGTCTGATGCCTCTTGATATCTTGGATCAGGTGGATATGGTTGACCCATCTTTCATTCCTCCTTATTGTTGATACACTAACACAATGATTTCAGGATACCGTCCAATACTGGGCGGAAAATGTTCATCTAGCAACCTGTTCGGCTCTTTAGCATGAACTCTGTAGCCATCTGGTACTGCATGTAACTCTCATGCACAGGTAGCTATCTTTCCTTATCACGCACAACTGAGCTAAAAAGTGGCACGGGCACAATAAAACAAATTTCCAGGTTTTCCCATCAACTAGGAATCATCCCTCATTGAGGGTAGGGGCGAGGCTTCGCCACCGGCCACCATCACCCTGGCCCGCGCTTTGTGGTGGGATCAAATTTTCAAAACAGCAAAAAGGCCTCTAAAATTCTAGCTATAATAAGCTGAAGATTCAGAGACCTGTAGCAATATCGCAAAACCTGAAAAGAGCTTATTGCTAATCCGGGCTGATAACCCTGGGCGGGATTGGCTCATCAGTGCTATAGATATCATCGACCACGTAGTTCTGCGGTTTAGGCAGAACCTCTTCGCGATGATACGAGCCAGTTGCATCTGTATTAATGCCCGGCCATCTTCTTCCATAATTGTAGTGCCCGGTTTCTGCTGGTGATAGTGGCCTCCTGGCAAACTGCGGCGCGCCCCTTACCACAGGAATCTGGGCTTCTTCTGGAGGCTCCTCGTAAAGATCATCGGGCACCCTGTCAAGTTCCATGCGCTCCAGATCTTCCTCGCTCAATGTAAGGAAGAGGGTATCGTTCCTGATCTCCTCTTTTATAGCGCTATGTGGCACATAATAGGCCCTGGGGAGGAAGCCACCGCGCTCCACCAGGATATAGCGGCTAAAACGGGCCTGCACTGTGCCAAGCCACTTTCCCTGCGCATCGACAACATCCTGGCCAATCTTGTACTTCCACAGATCAGGCTGGATTTCCCGGTAGACGGTCACATACTTTTCCTCCAGCGGCGCCGTGGGGTCTTCCGCGCCCCATCCTATGATGCACACCAGCGCTCCAATAATGCCGATGAGCGCGATCCAGAAGGTGCTACCAATGAAGAGGAACCCGACTATCGCTACCGCGATAAATATACCGGCCAGCAGCGGCCAGAAGCTGGGGTTGGGCATGTGAATATGCTCTTCCTGCTCTTCATCACTTTCTTCTTCTGCCAGAAGAGAGGCATCTAATTCATCCGTTTCCGGCATCGAGTTGGCGCTTTGAGGTGTATACTCCATAAGCTCTCGCTTTCCTCTACTTTAACATGATGTATGACACACGAACATGACCGTTCTCAATTCAAGCATAACAGATGTATGAACCGGATGCAAGCTTATCTGACCGGCAATTGGCAGGAAATTTTCTTCTATCCATTGATCAACATGATAAAATCAAGCCTGAGATAATGATTTGTAACAACCAAGTTCGGGAATCATGGTAAATAGCATGTCACCCTGAGCGAAGCGAAGGGTCTAGCGCACGGGGCAACCAGATGCTTCGCGGAGTTTCCCCTGAGCGAAGCGAATGGGCTCAGCATGACATGCCCGGAACATTCCAGGACAACTAGAGGCGGAGGCTTCTGATGAGCGATTTACCTCAGTTAGCCAGCTTGATCAAATCCAGGAATACTATCGAAGGTAAGATCGCGGCGCTGATTGGACAGCCTGCGCAGGTTCAGGCTGTGGGTGAGTATATCGCCTCTGTTATTTTCGGCATTGCGCTCGATAGGATCCGCATGCACAAAAGCAGCGATGGCCACTTTACACGAGGCCCGTTAGCAGGAAAGACCGTCGATGTCCAGTGGCATATCCGGCACGATGGCACCATTCACCTGAAAACCGATCCTCTTCCCGATTACTACCTCGTTTTTGCCGGCCTCAAAGAAGCGGTTATCCAGCGCAGCCTCTCCATTCCCTGGGTAATCGAGTCCGTCTATCTTTTCCACTCCGCCGAGCTTTTCAATGCATTGCGCGAACGCGGCGTGCAGGTTGGCACAGGCACAAGCGTCACAGGGCCACTCTGGGAACGAGCCGAGGTTTATCCTGTACAGCGCAACAGCTCCTTGATACTTTCCGAGGAAGAGCGAGCCATGCTCGCCCTTTTCAGGTGAAACCATGCTCGATCCCATGTACCTGAATGTCCTGCGCATTATATACACTCGCCTCAAACATACAACGGTCAACTGGACGCTGACAGGTAGCCTCAGCTTCGCCCTCCAGGGAATACCCATTGAACCACACGATATCGATGTGCAAACCGACAGGGCTGGCGCATATGAAATCGAACGCCTCTTTGCAGAATACCTCGTCAAAAAGGTCACCTTCTCATCTTCAGATAAGATGCGTTCCCATCTAGGAGCGCTGGCCATTAATGGCATTACAGTCGAGATCATGGGCGACATCCAGAAACGTCTTGAGGATGGCTCATGGGAAGAGCCGGTCGATCCGGCACGGCACAAACGAATTGTCGTGGTTGAAGATATGCAGGTGCCCGTCCTCTCCCTTGAATATGAATATCAGGCTTACCTGAAGATGGGCAGAATTGAGCGGGCGCAGATGATTAAACAAGTTTTATCAAAGAGCGATCAGCCATAAAATTATACAGTTTGCTGACTTAAGCGCTTCCTGACACGTCTTCTACTGAAGAGCATAAAAATCAAAAATTTATTTTGAGGAATGAAAGCAGGTAACGTCTCTCATTATAGAGGTGGGAATATCAAATGCTTTTTCAGTAATCTGGCAATCTGAGCAATACATCATCCTATGCGAAAGGAATTCGTATGGTTTTCTGCGGTCAATGCGGTCTCCAACTCGCTCCCGGCAGCACAACCTGCCCGCGCTGCGGAGCTTTCATCGAACCAGACTTGCCTGAAGGGGCATTGGACGATCCTCACAGAGATGATGCTACACTCCCTTCACTAAGGCAAAATCTTCCCGAGACACAATACCGGTATCCAGGGAATAGACTTACGCCTCCTCACCAACCACAGCTCATACTGGGGCCAGGCAGTGCAACTCGGCAGCCCGGCCCACCGGATCCAAACGCCCCCACCAGTCCTACAGCCGCCAGGAATAGCGGAGCCTATCCTTCGATGCCTCCTAACACACCTGTCTACTCGCCGCTTCCCGGGCAGTACGAACCTCGATTTCCCCAGCCATCTCGACGGCAGCGACGGGGACGCAAAGTTCTATGGATCATCGCCTTGCTCATCCTGCTCCTCTGCATTGCAATTTTATTGATTACGAGGTCCACCACAATGAAGGAGATCCTTGGCCATAGCGTTACTCCAACACCCACACCAATTGAACAGGCCAGGGCAGTCATTGAGCGATATTATAATGATATCAACTCACAGAACTACCGCGACGCATATAATTTGTGGGGATCAGCCTATCAGAAGGCGACTCCCTATAGCCAGTTTGCAGCAGGCTATACTCACACCAAACACGATGATATCACCATCCTCAGTTTAACGCTGCTTTCGAATGGGACCGTAAAAGCCAGTATTATCATACAAGCGACTGAAGAAACTGCATCAGGCGTCGTGCATAGCACCTATCAAGGAACATACACCGTCGGGCAGGAAAATGGTACCTGGAAGTTCCTCAGCGGAACCTTTTGCAAAATTAGGCTCAACTGTTAGATACGATGCTTTTCGCCTGCGATTTCTTGATCCTCTGTAGAATAAGAAGAGAAAACTCTTTTCTACAGTCAAGGAAACCAGGTGAAATATGCCAAAGACAACAAAAACATATAATCCCGCAATCATTATTCTTCCAAAACCTGCACAACCAACGCCAGAGCCTCGCCGACCTCGCATGCGCAGGCCCAACCTGCTGACCCTGCTATGCTCGTTACTGGCGCTAATCGCCCTCATCCACTTTATCGTTGTGGCGCACCAGACCTCTCCCACCCCCACATCCACGACATGCTCCGGAATGCTGCGCACCACAGACTACACCCAGGTTGTCCATCTCCAGCCAGCATCGCAGGTCATGGGCGCCGTGGAGTTCGTCAACCAGCTCGTTGGTGGGCAGCCAGCTACACTTGTAGAGATAACGGGTACTGATACTGAACATACAATGGATGTCTATATCTTCGGCTGCTCTGCGAAAAAGCAAGGACTCTCGCTCACCACGCTCTTTGCCCAGCGCGGCTTGCCAGAGGGAACCGTCTCCATCAGCTCAGATAACACCCTGGTCATTGGCGAGCTTGATACCACGCTCTCACCTCAAAACGCTGCCCTCCAACAGCCGCTGCAGCAGAATGTCTATCGAGAATATCGCTGGCACAATGGCGCATTCGTGCAGGTTCCTTTCCCTAGCCTCTACCCCGTCACGAGCCGCAGCGAGGCAGAAGCGCTACAGCAACAGGCCAATAGCGGCCAATCGCTTCCGTGGAGCGATCCACTCGCCACAGCCGAGCAAATGGCGAAAGATCTCTTCAAATGGGTCGGGAATAATCCACAAGATGCCGTACTGAACAATAATGGCGTAACTGCCCAGGTGCAACTCATCCAGCAAAATCCGCAGGTGGTCGTCACTGTAACCCTCGAACGGCTGATCCAGCACAACAACAGCGGGCTATGGTTCGTCACCGCAGCGCAGGCAGGCAACATCTGGCTAGATCAATCAATTCTCTCAAAGCCTGATGCATCTCCTCTCACCATCACTGGCACAGGCGCGCTCGCAGATGGCACCATAACGGCACAGATCTTCGATCATACCCTGTCTCCTATAGCGCTCTCAAATACCCCGGCCTTCACCGTTGATGCCGGCGGCAACTTCACGGGAACGCTGTCTTTCTCAGGGATCGCTCCTGACCAGGAAGGGCTGCTCTTGCTGCAGTCCCTGCCACCAAACGGCAGCACTGAATCAGGCCGGCTCCTGCTGGTAAAGCTGATCCTGGGGTAATGAAGACCGCACAGGAGCAGCCAAAACGTGGTAAAATATATGCATGAGTGAACTAACAAACCGGATTGAACGCCTGCGGGAACGTATCCAGAAAACCATGGTGCGTCTTTGACCTGGCGAACAAGAAAACGCAAATAAACAACCTGGAAACAGAAAGTATGGCCGAGGGCTTCTGGTCAGATACCCGCAAAGCCCAGGCCCAGATGCAACAATTGAACGCGCTGCGCGAAGAAGTCTCAACCTGGGAAAACATCGATGCGCAACTGAACGACTTGCTGGGGCTGGCTCAGTTGTTAGAAGAGGAGCCAGACGAAGAGATGCAGGCCGAGATTGAGCAGTCGGTGAGCGCTATCGAGCAGGAAGTAGAAAAGCTGCAGTTCGCCTTGATGCTAAGCGGCGAACATGATGCACGCAATGCGATCCTCAGTATACACGCGGGCAGCGGCGGAGTTGATGCCCAGGATTGGGCAGAGATGCTGCTGCGCATGTATCTCCGGTGGGCCGAGCAGCACAACTTTCGCACCGAGATTTACGAATACAGCGAAGGTGAAGAGGCAGGCCTGAAAAGTGTCACCGTTGAAATTACCGGGCGCTATGCCTATGGCTACCTGCGCTCGGAAGCCGGTACGCACCGGCTCATTCGCCTCTCGCCGTTCGATGCCGCGCACCGACGCCATACCTCTTTTGCCAAAGTCGAGGTCATCCCCGATATAGAGGATACGATTGAGATTACGATCCGGCCCGAAGATATCGAGGTGGATACATATCGCTCAACGGGTGCAGGCGGACAGCATGTGAACAAGACCGATTCCGCCGTTCGCATACGCCACCTTCCTACGGGCATTGTCGTAACCTGCCAGAATGAGCGCTCGCAAATCCAGAACCGTGAAGTGGCCATGAAATTACTCAAAGCTCGCCTCTACGAACGGGAACTGAAGCGCAAAGAGGAGGAGACCGCGCGCCTGAAAGGCGAGCATGTGCAGGCCGATTTCGGCACCCAGATTCGTTCGGTGATCATCCACCCCTACAACATCGTCAAAGATCATCGCACGAACTACGAGACAAGTGATACCGAGGGTTACCTGGCCGGCAACATCGATCCGTTCATCTACGCCTACCTGCAAATGATGGCCGGCGGCGTCGAAGTCACCGCCGAGGTGTAGGGGCGCAATTTCACGCTTGCGCATAATGCCCCATCGTGCTGTCAAAGCGCTCCGGGTAGCGCATCTTGCGCAGGGCTTTCACCTCGATCTGCCGGATGCGCTCGCGGGTCAATTGAAATTTAGCGCTCACATCATCCAGCGTATGGTAATGGCCATCGCGCAAACCATAGCGCATCTCGATAATGGTGCGTTCGCGCGGATTCAGCACGGTCATCACTCGCTCGATATACTCGCGTTGCAGCCGCTGCGAGACCTGGTCTACCGGGGCCTTCATGCTCGTATCTTCCAGCGTATCGGCCAGGTGATACAGCTCATCCTCCGCAACAGGCGCATCGAGCGAGATAGGCTGCTCAGATACACTCAAAAGCTCGATCACCCGATCTTTTGTCATGCCCATCTCTGCCGCCAGTTGCTCCGGCAGAGGCTCGGTTCCTTGCTCTTGATAGATACGTCGCGCGACGCGCTTGATCTTGTAAATAAGTTCAACAACATGAACCGGAATGTGGATCGTGCGGGCATGTTCGGCAATAGCGCGAGTAATCGCCTGGCGAATCCACCAGGTAGCATAGGTGCTGAAACGGAAGCCGCGCCGGTAGTCAAATTTCTGAGCCGCTCGCATCAGCCCCATATTGCCTTCCTGCACCAGGTCCAGGAGCGGCAACCCCTGATTTGAATAGCGTTTCGCAATGCTCACAACAAGCCTCAGATTAGCTTCGATAAGCTTCTGGCGGGCGCGTAAATCTCCTTTTGCAACACACTCGGCCAGGGCCAACTCTTGTTCGGCGGTCAAAAGAGGATAAGAACCAATTTCTTTAAGATATTGCTTGACAGAATCATCAATCGCTCCCCTTTTGTCTCCCTCTTCTTCCAGCTCATCCTCTTCTTCAAAATCACAGTCGTCGCTTATTTCCAGGTCATCAAAGAGATCGTTTTCATCATAGGCGCTGCTCTCCTCCATACGGCTGCGCTTGCCTGGAACGAGAGATACCTCGTGATCTACACTATACACCGTCCTACTTCCTTTTGCTCCCATTACCGGTACTCCTCCATATACGTTCATTCGATGCTGATACCAGGATTGCCAAACTCATCATTGTAGGCAGAATGCGGGAAAACATTGCGTTCGTTTTCGTTTTGCTCTCCTATTGCTCATAAGTGCAATTCTCATGCCAAACGGCATTACAGAACTTTAGATGGGGGGTACGTCTCCAATGCCACAAACATAGCACTATATCTATCGGCATCTGGCCTGGATTCTGAAGGACGAACGATGAAGAGATTTCCATACTTGGGGAATTTTCCGCATCTCCTTCACCGGTACATTGGTAGATATGAATAAATAGAACTAAAAGGTTGACGAATTGCACCGCACCTGTTATGCTAGAGATAGACAATGCTGACCTGTGGCCGCATTATTATGGCCCTCTCACTTGCCCATGGGCAGGGAGATGAAAAAATATTCAGAATAATGCTGACAGACAGGGCAAAATGTGGTATGATAACAGCGGCATGGATAATGGCCTGCTGTGGGGATGCGGATGCAGTGGCGGAGGCTCCCCCTCGGCTTACATGGTTGTCCCCTCCTTGTTTGAGAAGGAGGGCGTGCATACAATCCTCCAAGGAGTAAGGAAGGAGGCGATCTCGTGGAGAATGCTTTTCCCCGGTGTCGCAAATGTGGTGAAGGTGATCTGGTTCCGCTTTCGGATTTCGGTAGCCAGGGAGCTTCCATTGAGTACAAGGCCTGGGTTTGCACCAACCCTACTTGCCTGTACAATATCAAAATCCGTAACGGCGACATCATTATTAACGAGCCTATTAGCGACGGGTCACTTCATTCGTATCGCACCAGTCGCCAGTAAACATGGAGTACAACGGGTAAGGTCTATCCTTGCCCTGCCGCATGATGTGCTGGCGGTCATTGTGTGCATACGAGCAAAACGAGGAGGCAAAGGGCAATCTGTATTGTCCCTTTTGCCTTTCTTTGTACTCTCAATTGTAATCTCATAAAATGGGAACTTCATTATAATGTCTGAGCAACGCTTCAATCCATTTAAAGATACCTTAAGCCGAACCCGCCGGATCTTTAGCCGCGTGGGGGACGCCTTCAAACAACCTGATATCACCGATGACCTATGGGATGAGCTGGAAGAATCGCTCCTGCAAGCCGATGTTGGCCCCAGCACCACCCTCTGGTTAATCGATCGCCTAAAACAGCGCGTTGCCAGCGAACATATGAAAACGAGCACGCAAGTGCAGCGTGCATTACGCGAGGAACTGGTAGCCCTGCTTGGAAAACCGGCACCGCTCAATTTCGCCAAAGATTCCCCGCTGACGGTCATCCTGGTTATAGGAGTCAATGGTTCGGGAAAAACGACTACCATCGCCAAACTGGCCTATCGCCTCAAACGCGAAGGACACAGGGTGATGCTGGCGGCTGCCGATACCTTCCGCGCCGCCGCTATCGATCAGCTCAAAGTATGGGCTGAACGTGTAGATGTTCCCGTGATCAGCCAGAATCCTGGCTCTGATCCGGGTGCGGTGGTCTATGATGCAATCCAGGCGGCAAATACCAGAGGCTGCGACGTTTTAATTGTAGATACTGCTGGGCGCTTGCAAACGAAATATAATCTGATGGAAGAGCTAAAGAAAATCAGCAAGGTTATTCAGAAATTCATACCCAAAGGGCCACACGAGTTGTTGATCGTCATGGATGCCACGACTGGCCAGAATGCGCTGCTACAGGCGCGCCAGTTCGCCGCCGATGTTGGTATATCCAGCGTGGTCATCACCAAGCTAGATAGCACAGCCAAGGGAGGCTTTGCTTTTGCGGTCGCCGACGACCTGAATGTACCCATCAAGTTCATCGGCACAGGAGAAAAGCTCGAAAATCTGGCACCTTTTGATCCGCAAAGTTTCGTGGCAGCGCTGTTTGCGCAGGATTGACGAGGAGCTGTTCCATGGTGAAAGAAGCTATCCCTCCATCGACAACTCAAACATCCTCAGCTTTTCAAACCAGCACGACGCCACGTGTGGGCAGTATAGCCGTGAAGTGCTCAAAGTGCAAAGAGATGCTACTTGGCCGCGACTGGGAAAAGAACCTGAAAGTCTGCCCGCGCTGTAATTATCACTTCAGACTTTCCGCCCAGGAACGCATCGAGTTGCTGGTTGACCGCGATAGCTTTGTCGAACAAGATGCAGATATTATCTCTGTTGACCCCCTCAAGTTTGTCAGTCGTGCTCAGGTATACGCCCAGAAGCTCGAAGAAGAGCGCAAAGACTCAGGCCTGAATGAAGCGGTTATCATTGGTCACGCGACCATTGAGTCCATGCCGCTTGCACTGGCTGTGATGGATTTCCGCTTCATCGGCGGCAGTATGGGTTCCGTTGTGGGTGAAAAGATCGTTCGCGCGATCGAATCAGCTATTGAGAAGAGCATGCCGCTCCTGATCTGCTCGGCCTCCGGTGGCGCTCGCATGCAAGAGGGCCTGTATTCGTTGATGCAAATGGCTAAAACTTCGGCTGCTCTTGTCAGGCTCAAAGAAGCGAGGCTACCTTTCATCAGCCTGCTAACAGACCCGACCACAGGCGGCGTTACTGCCAGCTTTGCCATGCTGGGCGATGTAATCCTGGCCGAGCCCGGCGCACTGGTATGCTTTGCAGGGCCGCGTGTGATCGAGGGAGCCATGCATATCAAACTGCCTGAAGGGGCTGTAAGCTCAGAATTTGTGCTCCAGCATGGCATGATTGATGCTATCGTGCACCGGCGCGACCTACGCCCAACCGTGGCCCGCTTGTTGCGCCTATATACCTGTAAAGGGGAACAGCAAACCCGGCAGGCTGGGAAGTGATGGAGAACTATCATGGCATACGACCTGGAATTTGAGAAGCCACTGGCGGAACTCGAAAGAAGGATCATCAATTTGCAGCGCAAGGGCGAGCGCTTGCGGCCAGAAGAGCACATCCGGCTCCGGGAAGCAGAGCGCCAATTACGCCACCGCACGGAGGAGATTTACAGCAAGCTCACAGCCTGGCAGACAGTGCAGGTTGCCCGCCACAAGGATCGACCTTATTCGGCAGATTACATTCGCCTCATGTGTGGTGACTTCTTTGAGTTGCATGGGGATCGCGCCTTCGGCGACGATCACGCCATTATGGCCGGGCCGGCCAGGCTTGATGGCGAAACTGTCATGCTTATATGCCATCAAAAAGGGCGCGATACAAAAGAAAAGCAATTGCGTAACCTGGGCATGCCCAACCCGGAAGGCTACCGCAAGGCGGCACGCCTGATGCAGCAGGCAGAGCAATTTGGCTTCCCCATTATTTGTTTAATCGATACTCCGGCAGCATATCCAGGATTAGGGGCAGAAGAGCGCGGCCAGGCCACCTCTATCGCGGAAAATCTCTATTTGATGGCCTGCCTGCGCGTCCCCATCATCGCCGCCGTAATCGGTGAAGGCGGAAGTGGTGGCGCTCTTGCCATTAGCGTCGCCGATCGCCTCTTAATGATGGAGTTCAGCATCTATTCAGTTGCGCCCCCTGAAGCTGCTGCCAATATCCTCTGGCGCGATACAGCTTTCGCGCCACAAGCCGCTGAGGCGATGAAGATCACTGCCCGTGAGCTTAAAGCCCTTGGCCTCATAGACGAGCTCATCCCGGAGCCACTGGGTGGAGCGCACCATAACTATCGTGCGGCAGCAGACAATCTCAAAACCGCTCTCCTCAAAAACCTGGCCCAATTGAAGCAGCTCCCCCTAGATGAACTGCTGGAAATGCGCTACCAGAAGTACAGGAACATCGGGGAATTCGGCCACGCCAGCGAGCAACTATTGACTTCCCAGCACTGATAGGCTATCATACTCCTCGCACAGCAACGTGCATATCCCTCACTCAGACGAGCCGGTGTGGCGGAATGGAATACGCGCTTGTCTCAAAAACAAGTCCCGCAAGGGTTGTGAGTTCGAATCTCACCACCGGCACCCATCGCATTAGCCATTTGAGAGATACCTCTCAGTCCTCACTCACACTTAAGAAATGTGACCACGCTGTGATAAAAGAACCCCCTTTTGTGACGCTTCAGTGATATCCCCCTGGCATAACTATAGTAGTGAATGAATATTCGCATAAACGAATAGAAAGGAAGAACATCATGGCTGAACACATGACTGTTACCACGAGGCTAGAGACGGGGATGCGTTTTGATGCCGAGGCCGGTTCCGGCCATCATGTCACCCTTGATGCAGCAGAGCACAGCGGAGGCCACAACGAGGGCTTTCGCCCAATGGAGTTGCTCTTAGCTGGCCTATCCGGCTGCACCGGCATGGATGTCATCTCCATCTTGCGCAAGAAGCGCCAGCAGGTGACAGCCTATGAGGTGCATGTAAGCGGAATCCGCGCGGAAGAGCATCCGATGGTCTTTGTAGAGATTACCGTTGAGCACATCGTCACCGGGTATGGCATTCAACCAGAAGCGGTAGCGCGAGCTATAGAGCTTTCTAAGGAACGCTACTGTGGCGCAGGTGCCATGCTTGGCAAAGTAGCTCATCTCACACACACTTTCCGCATCATTGATGCTGGGAATGCTCAGGACGGGACTCTAGCAGACAAGCAACTTATTGCTCCAGCGACTGCCTGAGCATGTATTGGTTCAGTTGCCCACAACTTGGAGTGGGTGACCATAGCATTCTTCCGTGCCACACAGGCCGGAAGGAGCAAGCACACACTCGAAGAGCGGCTCAGCAGCACACTTTGAGGCGAAAGTGGTAGCCCACAGGCTTATCGCGGAAATCCGTGGCGAGGAGCCTGGCAACGGGGAGGCAACTTACGATGGGGAGGTCATGTGCTTCCTGGAGACGGGCCAGAACCGGGCAACCCAACTGGTCTTCAACTATGAGCATCCGCCCCATCCCCCGCGACCCAGCCTGTACTATCATATGGAGAAGCAGCTCTTCAACCGGGCGTACTGGCATATCGTGCCTCAAGGATTGGTCTGAAAAGATGGAACAAGAACGAGAAGAACAGCTCTATCGACTGCAGGCAGACCTCTGCCGGGTGCTGGCTGAACCGACGCGCTTAAAACTCCTCTCGTTGCTGGGGGAGAGACCGCGACCAGTCAAGGAGCTGGTCGAAGCAACAGGAGAGCGCCAGGCCAAGATCAGCCAGCACCTGGCCATCATGCGCCAGCGGGGTATCATGCGCACCCAACGCACTGGCACGGAAATTCACTACTCCCTGGCCGATCCACGCATCCTGGAAGCATGCCGTATCACGCGAGAGATCTTACTCCAGCAACTCACGCGACACGCGAGCCTGGCAGCGCCCCTTGTTGCAACCAGAGCAGAGCAGAAAGAATAATGAAAGAAGGAGAGAACAATGAACACGACCTATGGTTTTGGGACAAGCTTGCAAGTCCCTTATGAAGAAGCTATTGCGCGTGTAAAGGAGGCGCTCCAGGCCGAGGGCTTCGGGGTGCTGACCGAGATCGATGTCCAGCGCACGCTGCGCGAAAAACTGGGTGCCGAGATGCAACCCTACATCATCCTGGGAGCTTGCAATCCTCAACTGGCGCATCGCGCACTTCAGCAGGAGCCAGATATTGGCCTGCTCTTGCCATGCAATGTCGTTGTGCGCGCTCAGGGAAAGGGGAGCCGTATCGACATCGCTGATCCACAGGAGATGCTGGGCATAGTTGGCAATGAACAATTGCACCCCATCGCCGAGGAAGCGAAACAACGTTTGCAACGTGTTGTTGCTTCACTTGGTGGTCAGCCATAAACCAAGGGGGGGAACAAATATTTCTCCCCCCGCCGGTCTCCGCTTTCCAGGCCGATATATGGCGGAGAGGATGATGCCTGCCATCGTTCTCCCCGCCACACACCGGCCTCCGTTCTCGCCTGGCTGTGGGATTGCCCCCTCCACCGCACACGCCTGCACAGCAGTGTTTACGCATGCAGGCGACGGCGAACAGCCGCGCCTGACAGCGGCGCCCCAAAGAGCGGAGCAAACAGGCATATATCGAAGGCACCCGCCAGCAAAGGAACCAGCCCCACAATGGCGACAATCACGCCCGCCGTGACGCTGCCTGTCAGGTACAGGTAGACGCCGCCAGCGACAATAATCAGCCCGGCCACAATGCGCAGCATGCGCCCGGCAACACTCGACATAAAGGATGCAAATGCCATGAGAAACCTCCTCTGGGTACAATCGGCTCTTGCCCAGTGGACAAGAGCCCTGTGATACGCTCTATCCTTTCAATGCACGAGGAGCAAAAAGGTTACATTATCCTGTGGTATACTGCACCAAGAGACAGAAGGGAGGATCCGCTATGCCTGATGATCAGGACTTGCTGACCCGGCTTCGCCAGCATGATGCTGCGGCCTTTACCGAGTTCTTTGAAGCCTATGCGGATCGCATCTACCGCTTAGCCCTCGGTTTACTGAAGCGGGAGGACGATGCGGAAGAGGTCGTGCAGACCACGTTTGTCTCCGCCTTTGAGGCTCTTGACCGGTTCGAGCCGCAGGCGCGTCTGGGCACGTGGCTCTATCGCATCGCCTACAACCATGCGCTCATGTTGCTCCGGCGCTGGCATGCCATTGACCCTTTGCCCGAGGAAGAGGAGGAGGCCACTCCTTTTCCGGTCCAATTGGTCGATTGGAGCCAGCTTCCCGATCAGCAGGTCTTAAATGGCGAGGCCCAGGAGGTGCTGCGCACCGCCATCCATGAGCTTCCAGTGGGATTGCGTGCGGCCTTTGTGTTGCGTGATCTGGAGGGCCTCTCGACAGCGGAGTGCGCGCACATCCAGGAGTTGACGGAGGCGGCCTGCAAAGTGCGCTTACATCGTGCGCGTTTGCGCTTACGTGAGCAAGTGAGTACCTACTTTAGTGAACGAAGCAGTACCCGGGCGGAGGAAACATCATGACGTGTGAGGAACTCGTCTCGTATTTATCTGCGTATCTAGATCAGGAATTGGATGAGGACTTGACGGCGGCCGCTCAAGAGCATCTGGCGACCTGTCCAAATTGTCAGGTGGTGCTGCATACCACCCAGAAGGTCATTCAACTGGGACAGGTACAGTATCAGGTGGCGCTGCCAGCATCGCGGCGCGCACGCTTATACACGCGGTTGCGCCAGGCTTTGCTGCAACGAGAACAGTGAAGGAGTGCTTCAATTTCTCTGTCGCTCTCCCCAATACGAGGCAAGCTCAGCCCTGTGGTACTGGAGAGAACACGCTAGGGTCCTCGACCAGCAACGGTGCGGCGCTGCGAAAAATCTCGGCGTAGGCCACACCAAGCAGGCGACCATAGTATTGATCCTCTGCCTCGTATAGCGCCAGCAGGCGATCATCCCTCACCCGGAAAATCGACTGGTAGGCCGCCAGCGCCTGGCGCTTGCGTTCATACACCCCGCTCACATCGACGGCAAAGGCAAAATCAGTCCAGGGTGGTTCCATTTTGCAGTGTGGGAAGAAGAGGCGCTCGACTATCCAGGAGTCCTGGTTCGCCAGCATTTCGCCACCAGGCACGCGGTCCCACTGCCCCAAACGCGCCAGGAACACCGCTGCGCGGGTCAACCCCTCCATCGCCGCATGATCGGGATGCACGCATGCCTCACTCGTGCTATACACCCAGCGCGGGCGGTGTTTGCGAATGAGCTGAGCAAGCTGGAGCCGGACCTGTATCGTATCGGTGAGGAAGCGATCCCGTAGGTCCAAAGACAAGCGCTCGACGCCAAGAATGCGGGCTGCTTCATCTGCCTGCTTTGCACGCACCCCGTATTCAGCAAACTCGGTTGGCTCGCCATCGGTGAGATCAACCAACAGCACTCGTTGCCCCTTATCAGAGAGTTTAGCGAGCGTGCCGCCCATTTGAGCCTCGGCATCGTCTGGATGGGCAGATATAACCAGGGCATCATAACTCATCATTGGAACCTCCTTTCCCAGGATACCAACACCCAGCCTCTCTAGGAGAGAGGTTTGCTGGCGACAGCAAGCTAATATGCTCACCATGTCGCCAGGAAAACCTTGACGCCTTCCATAACCTTACATCATATCGAAGACCAGGCGAGCCGGAATGCGGGCTTTTTCGATCTCCTCAAAAGCCTGATTGACATCTTCTAGATGCCGTTTTTCATAGATCACACGCGTCCTGCCGTCCGCATGCAGCTCGAACACTTCCGCCAGATCAAGGCGGGTCCCCACAATCGAGCCCACGATCTTGATGCCATTGAGCACAGTCTCGAAGATCGGCAGTTGCATGTAGTTATCGGCAGGCAGCACGACAAAGACCAGAGTGCCGCCGCGCCGCAAGGCCCGAAACGCCTGTTCAAAAGCGCGGGGCGAGACGGCCAGGCTGATGGCGGCATCCGCGCCGCCCAGCTTCTTGATAGCTTCAACAGGGTTCTCGCGTGTCCCATTGACGGTATAGTCGGCACCGAGTTGCTTCGCCAGCTCGAGCTTCTCATCCACGAGATCCACCGCCACCACCGAGGCGCCAGCAATTTTGGCATATTGCAAAGCCAGGTGGCCCAGCCCGCCAATGCCAAAGATCGCCACCAGATCGCTGGGGCGGGCCCCACTCATCTTCACGGCTTTGTAGGTCGTGACCCCCGCACAAGTCAAGGGTGCCGCTTCAAAGGGATCGACCCTGGCCGGCACTTTGACCACATAGCGGCCAAAGGCCCTGGTATAGTCGGCATAGCCCCCATTCATAAAATAGCCGGTATTGATTTGCTGCTCGCACAGCGTCTCCCAGCCAGAGACACAATACTCACACGTGCCACAGGCATAACCAAGCCAGGGGATAGCCACGCGATCTCCCTCTTTGATCGTTGTGACCCCCGGCCCAACCTGTTCGACAATGCCTACTCCCTCATGGCCGGGAATAAACGGGAGATGCGGCTTGACGGGCCAATCGCCATGGGCGGCATGGATATCCGTATGGCAGATCCCCGACGTTTCAATCTTAACAATAATTTGCTCTGGCCCAACTTCGGGTTTCGCGACATCTTCAACGCTCAAAGGTGACGTGAAATTATGAACGACAGCCGCTTTCATGGTGAGTTGCTCCTTTCCCTTTGTGAAACAGGGCGTGTTCCTGCAAAAGCAGGATATCAACATAACAATGAGTGTGCCTGAGAAGCCTGAGTGAAATGGGGATGTTCACTCCTGCTCCTCTCTGGTTACCACACAAGGACAAGTTCCAAACGTGTCCCGGTCATCTTCTGCAAGTATGCAAGAAGAATCTCACAAAACGCTCACATTTGCTTGTCTTTCATCACAAATCCATCACAACAACAAACATGGGAAAGGCTCGACCACAGCAGGACATTGTGATGAGAATGTGAGGTGGTGTAGCCACTTTGTGAGGGCATTGTGAGCAGCAGGTAGTACCCTTCTCTATAGCAGAAGAGCGGGGCAGAGAGTGGTGGCAGCAGATGTGAGAAACGAACAAAGCGCTCTGTGAATCCTGGAGAGGTCCAACCCTAAAGCATGAGAGGCTGGCCAACCGAGGTTAGCCTTCCCGAACGAGAAAGGAATATCAATATGTTTCAGCATATTCTGGTCCCATTGGATGGCTCAGTCCTATCTGAGCAGGCCATCTCTCTGGCAGGGCGTCTTGCCCGCACAACGGGAGGATCGGTGACCCTGTTACGCGTCGTCCGCCCTCCTGACGCCTATGAGTATGAGTTCTCAATGTTGCGCTCAGCCTCGGTTGAACTCGATTCGAGCGTGCATACGGCCCTGGCAGAGGCCAGGCATTACCTGCAAGGCGTAGCCACTTCCAGCGACCTGTCAGGGATCAAGACGAACGTGCTGGCCCGGCTCGGTTGGCCTGCCGCGATGATTGTCGCCGTGGCCAGGACCAGGGACATGGAACTGATTATTATGGGCAGCCGTGGCCATGCAGGCTTGCAGAACGGTATGCTCGGCAGCGTCGCGCAAGCCGTGACACGCTCTGCTCCGGTGCCGGTGCTGGTCTTGCACCGGCAGGCTACCCCTGGTGGCCTGCCTTCCTGCATGGAGCGACCCCCGCGGGTGCTCGTGCCCCTGGACGGCTCGCGGCTGGCCGAAGCGGTCATCGAACCTGCTGCACATCTGGCGGCTGCACTGGCGGCCCCAGGACAAGGAGCCATCCACCTGTTACGGGTCGTCCCACTCGAGCCAGGTTCGCAAGAGATCCTTGACGCGAACACACAAGAACGCCCGCTGCGCGAAGCGAAAGCCTACCTTGCCTCAGTAGCAGAAAGGATGCGCCAGGGCATCGCAGCCGGCCTGAAGCTATCAGTGACCTGGTCGGTGACGCTAAATAGCGAGATTGCTCAGGCCATCATCAGAGGAGCAGAGGAGGGTGAAGACCTCCGAGGTACAGGCGCGTATGGCGGGTGTGACCTCATCGCCCTGGCCACCCATGGGCGAGGGGGCTTGCAACTTCTGGAGCTGGGTAGCGTAGCCGGATCCCTTCTTGCTACGACCCGCTTACCTGTGCTCGTTGTCCGCCCGGAGCGAGCGGCAGTTGAGCAGGGGATGATCTAGGAAGAAGTCAAGCGAGCATCTTCTTAGCCCTCATCAAGAGCAGGCTAAGCAAGGCTCGCCAGGCGGCAAATGGGCACTACAACCAGGACAGGGGCAAGCCCTGTCCCTACCATACAACGGCTTGCGAAGCCGATCCGCGTATGGTAGGGGCGACCTTGCGGTCGCCCTAGAAGGTCATTCTTGGAGGCCAGCCAGACTATTACCGGGAACAACATGCCCTCTTTAGAACAGAGCAGGCCAGCTTTCTACTGCCGTCTTTGCCTCTCCAACTGGGCTTTGATCCGGGGACTCTGCCGCTTTCGCTACTGCTAGCGGGCGCACAATGAAGAGCGGCAGGCTGGTCCCATGCAGCACACGCTCGGTAACACTGCCCAGGACCCAGCGTGGCATACCGCTACGACCATGGGTTGCCATGGCGATCAGGTGATAGCCGCGATACCCGGTCTCTCCTACCTTACTCTCGGCTTCGGCGGTCTTGATGATTGTTCCCCCCACGTCACTCTCCATTGCTACCATCGAGGTAATCGCGATAGCGCTGCCTTCTGGGATCGCCTGCTGGAGCTTATGGGTAATGGCGACGATATAGTCCATGGCTCCCTTTTCCACCCGAGTGATCGTATCAGAGATAGTAGAGCCCTGGACGTTGCCGATCATGAGCGTAGCCGGCAGGCTGACAACGCGCAGCAGGTGCAGTTCTTTTGGCGCTCCAGGCGCCAGCGACATGAGCAGTTGGACGGTGGGTTCCAGCGCTGCTTCGGCACATTCAGAGCCATCGAGCGTGACGAGAACGCGCAGTGGAAGTGGATGGACCGTGATCGGCAGGAGCGGCACCGGACCTTGCTAGCGCAGCACCAGCACCGGCACAGAGGTGTGGCGAACGATCTTTTCGGCCACACTGCCCAATACCCAGCGTTTGAAGCCACTGTAGCCATGACTGCACAGCACCACCAGGTCTGCTCTATAATCCTCGACAACTTCGAGCAGTCTCATGGCAGGCGGGCCAGCCTCCACAGCAGTGCTGACTTCGATACCCTTCAGGTCGTCGGATTGCGCGACCTGCTCCAGATACCGGCTTGCCTCCTCCTTTTCGTGTTTTTCATCCGGTAGGGCGGCTGGCAAGAACACGTAGGGGGCATAGTTGATCGGACTCTCCACGACGCGCACCAGGACAATTGACGCAGAAGAGGCGCGGGCAATATGTGCCGTGACGAAGATGGCTCGTTCTGCGCGAGGCGAACCATCCAGTGGCACGAGAATACGCTTAAACACTGTTCTTCTCCTTATAGCTTCTCTGGCTAGCATCTCTGCTACGCCAGGGGACAGAAACATGCTTTCGATTTCTCTGCTATCTAGCATAGCCTCGTCCCGGCACAAACACATCACAACGAGCCAGCTTTATATCACAAGTTGCTCACAAAGCATGGCTTTGCCTTAGCACCTGCCAGGCAAGGGAGCGGTCAAGGCTGTCACGCTCAATTGTGACCTGCCTGTGTGATCGCCTCCCGTAAATGTGACCATTCTGTGAAGCCAGCACCCTATACTGAAGCTAGCTGAACCTGAAATTCAGGCTTGTCCTATCAACAGTGATGGAGTTCATAGATAGCGCTTATAGCCACTCAAACAGGTGACTGTAGCGCTCAAACAAGAAATAGAGAGAGGTGTACCATGACCACAAAGACAGACATCAACCTGGAAAAGGCTATTGCAGGCGAGGCGAAAGCTCGCTTGGAGTATATGGCCTTTGCCATGCAGGCCATGCAAGAGGGATATCCACAAATTGCCCAGTTGTTCATGGAGGCAGCGGGCGCGGAGACCATTCATGGCATCAACCACCTGCATGCTGCCAAACAGATTGGCTCGACCTTCCAGAACCTGGACGAAGCGGCCAACGGGGAAAACTACGAGATTGAAGAGATGTATCCCACTTTCATCCGTGAAGCCGCACAGGAGGGTCGCGATGAGGCCGCATCCAGCTTCCACCTGGCTTTAGAGCGGGAGAAACATCACCGGGCCATGTTCAAAGAAGCCTTTGAGGAGTTCAAGGCTGGTTTAATGGAGCAGATGGAAATACCAGTCTCAAAATAACAGCTTTCTCCTAAAGAACGCAGTTGTGCTCCTCGTTTGTAGTGTGTTTTGTAGCAAGCCGTGATTGCGCCGGCAGAGGCGCAATCACAGACAAGACGAGAAAAGACGTAGACATGCCTCTTCTTTGAAAGTGGCATGTCCATGTGAAGAAAGGAAAAAACATGATGTCGAATATTATGAAACCACCGCCGGAATATGCTCCTCCACCTGTTGCTGGCTATGAACCGCCACCGGTCTATAGCCAGCCGCCGCGGAAGTCTTACCGCTGGGTATGGATTGTCCTTGGCGTCTTCGTGGCGGTGAGCATTGTAGTCGTGATGCTGCTCGCGTTAGGAGTAGGCTTTGCCATCAAGACCTATGGTGGTCCTACCATCGCCAGCGATCAGTACTACACCGCCCTCAGGAATCAGGACTATGCTGGGGCCTATTCGTTCCTGGGGTCGCACCTGAAGACAGTATATAGCCAGCAGGCGTTCACTCAGATGGCGCAGCAGCGTGATGCCGCCCATGGCAGAGTGAGCCACTACTCGTATACCAACGTCCCCACTGGCGATCCAGCGTACGTCACCCTGACGGTCACGCGCACAGATGGAAGCACCTACACCGTGCATCTGGAGATGCGACAAGAAAGTGGCGCGTGGAAAGTCACCGCCTTTGACGGCATCTGACGGAAAGGAGAAAACCTATGGCAACCTATTCAAATCAAGGTCCGTCTATCCTGCCCCAGGGAGCACCCCGTTCTCTGAGCGAGGAGATCAAGGAGCTACCCAGGCAGTACCTCGATGTGCTGACCAAACCGGGCGTCGCCACCTTTGCTGCCGAGATAGGCAAAGCAAGCTGGCGTATGGTCTGGATACAACTCCTTGGCTGGGGAGTCATCTCCATGATCCTGGGGTGGATAGCACACGCGATCTTCGCGGGCATCAGCTATCGCTTTGCCGGCTCATTAAGCCCCGAGGTGATGCAGCAACTCTCGGCAAGTAGCAACTCCTATGGAGGGATCATCGGCGTCCCGCTGGGGTTCTTCATCTGGATGGGGCTGGTCTACCTGCTCTCGAAAGCCTTCCATGGGCAGGGCACCTTCCTGGCCCAGAGCTACACCAGCCTGCTGTTTCAAGCCCCGTTGGGCGTGATTAGCGGCATCCTCGGCCTGGTCCCGTACTTTGGGCTGATCAGCTTTGCTGTGTTCATCTACGGGATTGTGCTGCAGGTGTTCGCGATCATGGCTGTCCACCGGCTGAGCGGGGGCAAAGCGACCGCAGTCATCTTCTTGCCCGCAGCGATCATCACGCTACTGGTGATCGTGCTGGTGATCGCCTTCCTCAGCGTGCTGGTAGGCGTGTTCCTGACCCGGTAAGCATAGAAGGGAACGTGCCTTAGCACGGCACACGCTCGCCGCTGAGTGAGCGTGTGCCAACTCTCACCACCTTCGAAGAAAGGAGAAAGATTATGTCGAATATCATGAAACCGCCAGCGCCGGAGAAGAATGCCGCACTCGCCCCGGAAGCCGCATCAGGTAAGCGTACAGGCCCTCGGTTCAGGTTCTCGCGGCGCTGGGTGTGGAGGGGTCTGGGCCTCCTCGCCCTGGTAGCCGTCGTGGCCCTGGCCGCCTTTGGGCCGTTCCCGTGGCAACTCCTCGGCCAGGGGACATTGCTGCTTTCCGTGGTTGTCGTCGTACTGCTCGCCCTGGTCGTGCTGCTCATTACCCTCGGCGTTGCGGCCATCACTCGCAGGCGCACGCGCATCTTGCCCTGGCTGGGGAGGCTCTTGCGCCTGTCCTTCGTCCTGGGGATCTTGTTGGTAGGCGTGGGCGGTGCCGTCGTCGGCTCCCAGTGGCATGCCTCGACGCCCCCGATTCTGGGCGCCAATGGCCAACCGCTCCCCGGCAGTATTGCCACCATGGAGCAGGTCACCCTCAATGGCAGCCAGCAGTGGATCACCATACGTGGCACGAATGCCCATCATCCGGTGCTGCTCTGGCTCAACGGTGGTCCCGGTGGGGGCGGCTTCCCCTGGACGACCACGGCGCTTGGACCGTTGGAGCAGCAGTTTGTGGTCGTGAACTGGGACCAGCCCAACACAGGGAAGTCCTATGGCGATGTGCCGGCTGCTTCGCTCACCCCGCAGCGCTATGTCTCAGATGCCTATGCCCTGACCCAACTGCTGCGCACGCGCTTCCACCAGGACAAAATCTACGTGATGGGAGAATCGTGGGGCACTATTCTGGGCATCATGCTGGTGCAGCAGCATCCCGAACTGTTCTACGCCTACATTGGCAGTGGGCAGATGGTCAACACCACCGAGAACGACGTGATGGGCTACCAGTTCGCGCTCAAGTATGCCGCCCAGCAGGGCGACACCGCCACGGTGAACACGCTACGCAGCAACGGGCCACCACCCTACGCCGGGGACGGGATGATCTGGAAGTATGTGGCATATATGAACGTGCTGCAAAGCTATATGGGTTCGGCGGACTACAGACTGGGCGTCCTGCTCCTGCCCCAGTTTGCCCCCGAATACGGCATGTTGGATAAGGTGAACTACGTGCGCGGCCTCATCGAGACGTTCACCATCCTGTACCCGCAACTGAAAGACCTCGATTTCACCACGCAAGCAAGCAGGTTGCAGGTGCCGGTGTACTTCTTTGAGGGGCGCAAGGACGTGAACGCCATGACGTCGCTGGTCGAACGCTATTACAGTGTCTTGCAATCACCGCACAAGGAACTGATCTGGTCGAACTCCGGGCATGGGATAAGTGGGGCTGATCCCAACCAGCTCATGGATGTGCTCGTGAACCACGTGCTCAAGCAGACCTGGCCTGGACGATGAGGGTATCGCGGACCCTCACACCTGACCCGATGAGCCTGCCCCTCTCTGGATTGCACCTCCCTCGGTGCAATCCAGAGAGATGACAAAGACTGTGGCTTCTTTAAAGGGAGTGCATAAAATTATCCATCTGCTAGCAAGGTTTCTATCCGGTTAACTGGCAAGGAGGAATATACAGATGAAACTGGCGAAGATCGCAAGAATGCTCCTGGGGTTATTATATGTGGGGGGCGGGATATTCAATCTTACCGTCACCACGAGCCTGATCCGGCGGAACCCCTTACTCTACAGCAAATGGGTGGCTAACCCGCTTGTGCCTTTCTACAAGCCCTTTTTTGCAGAGATCGTCACCCCCAACGCTCTCCTTCTAACCGTGCTTGTCGCTCTGTACGAACTCCTCATTGGAGGGCTTATCTGGAGTTCAGGGCGCGCTGTCAAAATTGGCTTGCTTGGTGGCATACTCTTCAATATTCTAATCGCACCCATGTGGAGTGGGCAAGCCGTCTTCAACCTCATCCTCGCGGCATTACATGTCCCGCTCTTCAAATATAACTTTCCCCCCTTGTTTGCCCATAAATGGGGGATGAAATCGTGACGGATTTGTGCTTGTGAAGGCTTCAAATGTGCTCTCTCTGTGAGGTTCATGCCATACACTCCATAGTAGAGATGCTCGCACCATGAAGTGATGAGTGCGAAGCATTCAAAGTGAAAGCTGTCAGCGAAACATTTCAAGCTCTCTTCTACAGAGAAGAAAGGAGAAAACCGATGTGGCGCTTTGTGATTGGAGTCCTACTGATCGTTCACGGGCTGATTGTAGGAGCGCAGTCTTTCGGTAATTTTGGAGGCAGTCCAGGCGGGGGTATCAATAACCCTTCCTGGCTGAGTTGGTGGTCGGCCAACCTTGGTCAATCCTGGCTGCTCACTAGTCTGGGCATCGAGAAGGGTCTTGCCTTCTGGTTGGTGGGACTGCTGTGGCTGGTGGCGATGATCTTTCTAGTGGCCGCGGGGTTTGGGGTGATGGGAGTGCTCATTCCACATACGTGGTGGCCGGCGCTGGCAGTGGCAGGGGCGGCGATTTCGCTCTGCTTGCTGTTGCTGTTCTTCCATCCCTTTTTTGCGCTGGGCACGCTTGTCGATATGGGTGTGCTCATAGCGCTCCTGTGGGCCGATTTCCCATCAAAAGTACTCGTGAGCTAGCGCCTGCATTTGAACCGAACAAAGTCGTGGATGTGCTGGTCAATCATATGTTGGCACAGACCTCCCACAAGATGGGCCTCATGGAGGTCCGGAAAGGAGCATAAGATGATAAATATTAAAGACGAACAAACAACAAAGACAACGATTCCCGAGGAACCCATCCCCAGCGGGAGGATCACCTCCCCTCCTGACTATCAGGTTCAAGATGAGACCGATTACCCAGACTGGGAGGGGTACCAGGAGACGTATGACAGGCAGACGGTTACTGTGCGCTCCGCCATCTTCGGCGGGCTGGCCGGTGGGATCTTCTTCTTTGGGCTGGCGGCGGCCATCCTCTCAGGCCAGTTCTGGCCGGTGTTCCTGCTGGCTCTGGCCATGACCTCGCTGGTAGGCTCGCTCAGCAGTGCCAAAGTCCAGGCCATTTATGCAGGCTTCCAGGGCTGTGTGTTCTTCCTGGGCCTGGCCGCTCTGGCTTATACCGGCTGGTGGTGGCCCGGCATCCTGGTCGTGCTGGGCATCGCGGCCATTCTGGGCATCGGGAGCGGGGTTCTGGCACTCTGGCCCGTTACGAGGCCGGGCATGACCGTTGATCAGTACTACACAGCCTTGAGAGACCACGACTATGCCCGGGCCTACCGATTCCTGGACGCGAGCCTTGCTGGTTCGCTCACTCAAGGACAGTTTACCAGGATGGCTCAGGAACAGGATATGGTGCAGGGCACCGTGAGCAAATACAGCATCGCCCCTGACCTGGAAGTCACGACCGCGCCGCTTCCGGGAGAACCATTCCCGGAGATACACTTCACGGGCAATCCGGCAGAGCATGTCATCGTGACCGTGAGGCGCACGCACGCGCCCTCCTACATGGTACATCTTATAGTCCGGCATGTAGGGCGGGGATGGAAAATTAGCGCCTTTGACCGCATCTAAGGAAAAAGAGGGTGGTATGGCCTCTTCTTCATTTTGAAGAATGCGGTTGGAAGCGCAGTGCGGGAATCGCCATGATCGCGATTCCCGCGTGAACACGCCAGCGTCAATCGCAGAGGAGAGAAGCGAGGAAATGACAACACCGATGAAAACCGACAGTGAGCGCTATCAAGCTAATTTGCATGCTGAGCAAGAAGGCGCTACACTCTATGAATTACTCGCGCAAAAAGAACGCAATGCGCACCTGGCCGAACTCTATCGCTGGATGGCGGAGGTGGAGCGGCGGCATGCCTCTGTGTGGGCGGATTACCTGCGCCAGGCTGGCCAGCCAGTGCCCGCCTACACTCCTGGCTGGCGCATACGCGCCCTTGCCTGGCTGGCCCAGCGCTTCGGGGTCAGCGCGGTCCTCCCCATGATTTCCAGCATGGAACGCAAGGCCCTCAGTACCTACGCTACCCAGCCAGAAACGCAAGCCGCAGGCATGGCACAGGATGAGCGCTCGCATGCCCGCATCTTTCGCTCCCTAGAAACGACCATGCGCGGCGGTCTTGCCGGTCCCCTGCTGGCTCAATTCGAGGGGCGTCACCGCGCTACCGGCGGCAATGCCTTGCGCGCAGCCGTGCTGGGAGCCAGCGATGGCCTCACCACCAACCTGAGCCTGGTGATGGGCGTAGCCGGAGCCAACCTGCCTGGGCACACGATCCTGTTCACCGGTCTGGCCGGCATGCTGGCGGGAGCGCTTTCAATGGCCATCGGCGAGTGACTCTCGGTGCAGAGTACCCGCGAACTCTATGCCCGCCAGATTGAGGTCGAACGCCAGGAACTGGCCGAGGTTCCCGAGGAGGAGCAGGAGGAATTGTCTCTCATCTATCAGGCCAAGGGCATTGAACAGGAGACTGCCAGGCGGCTAGCTCAACGTATGGTAGGGCAGGACGCAACGGCGCTCGATACGCTTTCCCGTGAAGAACTGGGCATCAACCCGGATGAATTGGGAGGCTCGGCGTGGGAAGCCTCGATCACGTCGTTTCTGCTCTTCTCGATAGGGGCCATTGTCCCTGTGCTCCCCTTTGCCTTTGGCAGTGGCCTCGTCGTTGTGCTGATCAGCCTGTTCCTCAGCATCCTTGGCTTATTCGTCGTAGGAGTCGGTATTAGCCTGACCACGGGTACATCACTGCTCAAGGCAGGAGGTCGTCAGGTCCTTCTGGGCCTATTGGCAGCGGCTATCACGTTTAGCCTGGGATCGCTGGTTGGAGGCCGCCTGGGCTAGCTGAGGAAACTGCTGTCGAGCCATTCCGGCATTGAGAACCTCCTGTGATGGCACTGTGAGAGTGCAGCCCACGTTAGTGATGGCTTTGTGAGACCCCTGCTGTACACTTTCTATAGGACAAAGGATTGAGGCTTTGCGCAGGGAAGCGCAAGCGCTTTGGTTCGATTGTTACCAGAAAGTGAGCAAACAACGATGAAAACTTGCTTATGGAGTGCCCTTGAGGAATCACCTCTCGCACAAGCGAACACATACTGGTATGGTGACATTAAGGTACAGAAATGCGGAAATGACGATTACTTTCTCACATTGGCCCATGGAGAGCTGTCTAAACGAGGGTCATGGAAAGATACTATCAAGAACCTTGAGGACCTTAACGTCTCCGCAAACCGGACAATGTGGGAAGACATAAAGGAATGAGAGGACAACAAGACTTTAGAGAGGTGAATGTGATAGAACAGGAGCTAAGACATGGTAGCCAGGAGATCAAAAGAGATTACAGAGGAGCAGCTTGCGCGTTGCAAGCGGCATGTTTCCAGGAACGGAAATGTGTTCTACACGGTGCGCTCGGAAAGCGATCCAACTGTTGTGCATATCGTGTGCCAGTACCGCAACACAAACGCCTGGTTCGACAATTGTCGGGCCGGAATCAACGGCATGAGCTGCAATCATAAGCGATGGGCTATAGAAGCCGAGCGACGCTACCGGGAACAAGAAGGCCTGGACCGCCACGACGGTCGAGCTATCGCCTATAACGGATGGGGTGCGTATCAGCGTAAACCCCTCGCATGGCTGAAAATTGCATGAAAAGGGGCTAGTCGATGACAACCATCCATCATTCTCAGCCGCAGGAGGTCTAATAATTATGCCTTCTTGCTGGATGGTTAAGATAAAGCATGCACCAGAGGTGCAAAAGGAGGTTTCGGATGTCAATTACCTTGTGGAGCCAGGTGATCTGGTTTTGTGCTCTGGCTCTTGGATCGTTTCTGGTGTCATGGGTCTTCACTGATCTGCTCCGCGTCAAACAGGCAGTCTACATAGCGGTCTTTGCAGTCGTCAGCGGAGCATTCTTGTATGGATACCTTCAGTGGAGCAACATTGACTGGGGGATCTTCATAAGCCAGCAGTGGCTTTGGGGGCTGCTTGTCGCAGTTGGAGTCGGTCTTGTAGCAATTGCGGGGTGTGCCTGGCTCGTGCGCTGGCAATCGCTTGCTCTGCTTCCATTGCGACCGCGAGGAATGCGGCTCGCCAGCATGCTCCTGGTCAGTGGTGTGGTGAATGGAGTAGCAGAAGCGCTCATGCTCTCGGTGCTGCCGGTGCTCATGGTCTGGCAGGCGGTCTCGCCTCTCGCCTGGTTCCACCAGTGGCCCGGTAACGCCCTCACCTTCGGGATCGCGCTCATAGCCAGTCTCATTATCATAACCACTCACCATCTTGGCTTTCGTGAACTGCGTAGCCATCTCATCATCTTCGTGATCCTGGGCAACGCTGCCTTCACGCTGGCCTATCTGCTGACCATAAACCCTCTGGCAGCAGTCGTTGCTCATATCATGATGCATATCGGAGCTGAGTTTCAGGGAATCGAGACGCCGATCCACCAGCAAAAGAGGGTTCCCGTGACAGCGAGCGGAGTGCTAGTACACTCACGCCGTGTCTAAACGAGGAAAAATCTTTCATTCATCCTGAAATATTCCCATCACTCCTTGTCTGCCGTCACCTTTCTCTACGCTGTGAGCGAAATGTGAGAGGAAGACATGTTGCCGTGATTGTTTTGTGATTTCAGGGGGGTATCCTTTTCTCTAATGAGAGAGTTATTTTGCAAAGCATTATTCGACCACCGGGTCTGTTCGCCCGGAGAGGAGGGTCCCATGTACCAGATGGATCATGAAGAAGCCCTTGTCATGCTGCGTAGGCTAGGGTTTTCTGCGCAAGAAATCGATCGGTTAAGCAGACTTCGTAGCAGGTTCGCTGGAAAACAGGAGATGGATCAAGCACCCCTCGATCTCCGGCGCCTGCAGTTTGTCCGTTGGCTGGTCGAGACCGGTAAACTGACAGATCAGCTCATCTGAATCAAGAAGGAGGGAACAATGATTGTCAGCGAAATCATGACCACCAAACTCATCACGGTGAAGACCGATGACACATTGAGCCATGCGGCCAATCTGTTGCGCCAATACCAGTTTCACCATCTGCCGGTTGTGCGAGCGATCTATGCAAAGGAAACACCTCCCTGGGGACGGAGTAGTGCCACAGCCAGGCTCTTGCTCCAGGGCCTGTTGACATCCCAGGATATCGATCTGGCCATGGCCCTGGATGAGCAAAGCATGGCTGGCGATATGCTCCATCAACCCTGGCAAGAACGGCGAGTTGCAGACGTCATGCATCCTGCCCCCATTTGTGTGACCCCAACGACTTCAGTCGCAGCAGCGGCCCAGCTCCTGGTCGAGCGCGGCCTAAACTGCTTACCTGTGGCCGTCAACGAAGAGACCGATCAAGAAGAGCAGCGTCTTGAAGAGGCAACACGACCTCTCCTCGTTGGCTTGCTGACACGCAGTGATCTGCTCATGGCCCTCGCCCGCTCTCTGGGAGCTTTTGAGCCCGGAACGGACATGATTCTCACGTTAAACGGAGGCGATCTCAGGCCGTTAGCACAGGCGCTCCTGCTGGCATCCGAACTGCATATCCCGGTGCGCAGTGTGCTGGCTGTCCCACTGGAAGGAGGCGCCCCCCGTGTGGCAACGCTGCGCCTGGGCACCATTCATCCCACACCCATGTACCTGCGTTTGCAGGAAGCACAGATTCACTATCTCGTGGGCGAACCCATGTTGGAAGGAAAAAACGATGTCTAACACCCTTCCCCAGTCCAGGGCCTCTCTCCTCTTTGATGAGGGCGAACTCGCCTATGACTTTGGGGGAGATCATCCCTTTCAGTCGCGCCGCCTGGTTGCACTCATCGACCTCCTCGAGAGCAGTGGTTTATGGCACGAGAGCGATGAGAAAGGCCAGCTTCCCTTCCGAGCTGCTACCACAGAAGAGTTGGAGCTTATTCATACACCGGCATATATTGCCGCCGTGCAGCAGCTCAGCACGCCACTGCCAGGCACAGCCAGCAAGGATGAACGCGCAGAACGCGAACGCCTTGCCACAGCCTATGGATTCGACGAAGGGGATACTCCCTCGGTGCCAGGGATGCACGAGGCAGCGGCCCGGGTCGCCGGTGGCACACTCATCGCCTTAAGTGCCGTCATGGGCCTGCCAGAAGGTGGAACTTACCATAGAGAGGAGGATCGTCCTCTGCATGTCTTTCATCCAGCCGGTGGCCTGCATCATGCCTGGGCCGAGCGGGCTTCGGGCTTCTGTGTCTACAATGATGCCACCATTGCCATTGCGCACGTCCTGCGTGCAACTGAAGCGAAGGTGCTCTATGTTGACTTTGATGCCCATCACGGCGATGGCGTGCAGCGAGCCTTCTACGATGACCCACGTGTCATGACGGTTTCCTTCCATGAAACGGGGCACTTTCTCTTCCCTGGAACAGGCGACGTGCTTGAATTGGGGCAAGGGGAAGGACGTGGCTACTCCGTCAATGTCCCATTGGAGCCGTTTACCGAAGACGCTTCCTTTATCGAAGCGATCAATGCCCTGCTGCCTCCCCTGGTGCTGGCTTTTGCCCCTGATGTCATCGTCAGTCAACATGGCTGTGATAGCCACGCCTGGGACCCTTTGACGCACCTGAAACTCACGCTGCGAAGTATGCAGGCACAAATAAAACTCGTCCATCAACTGGCGCATACCTATTGTCATGGTCGATGGGTAGCTTTAGGCGGTGGAGGGTATGACCTGTATCGCGTGGTCCCGCGTGCATGGAGCATGCTCTGGGCACAGATGTCGGAGCAGCCGCTCCCCCAACGCCTGCCAGAGGAATGGGTGGCGAGCTGGCATCCCGCCTGGCAAGCTGTAGCAGAGCAGGAGCAAGCAGAACAGCAAGCGTTAGGGAAGGCAGCACCTGCTTCCTCTTTTCCTACCACCTTTCAGGATCGACCGGAAGAGTTTCCTGCGCAACCGCGTGAATGGTCAATCAGCCGCACGAACCAGCGCACGGTGGCGCTGCTTCGCCAGCTCCTGCTGCCGCCGCCGGTGCGGCAAGCCTTTCCTCACGCTCGCGAACCATCACCCATGTCAAGCATGATTGACTTGCTGCACATCCGGGGCCGTGCGACCCCTTCGCGCAGCAAAACGTTCGAGACGCTCAGGGGCCCGCTTCTGCTGCGGGACTTCTGCCCACTTTCGCTGGTGGAGCGGCTGAAAGTAGAGAGCGGCATGCATGCTTTTACCCGTGTGCCAGAACGCGAGCACCAGCTCCTCCTCACCATCGCGAAAAGCCCGGACTGTGCGCTCACGCTGGCGCATACGCCTGCTGGTGAGATCGTGGGTGAAGTGAGCCTGGTCCCAGGGGAAGAATGGTTCAAGGGTCTGGTGGATGTTTATGAGGTCGCTGTCGAGGTCAGTTCCCACTGGCGAGGATTGGGAATTGCGCGAGCCTTATTGGCCTTTGCGCTCGAATTTGAAACCCTGGAAGACGTCATCCTGTTTGCCATGGGACTCTCCTGGCATTGGGATATGGAAGGGCTAGGCATTTCTGTGTACAGTTATCGAAAATTGATCTCACGGCTCTTTGGATCACAAGGCTTTGTAGAATATCCAACGACCGAGCCAGATATCAGGATGGATCCCGGGAACATTTTTCTAGCCCGCATTGGCAAGCGTGTGGATCAGCAGAGTATCGATCGATTTATGAAGAACCTGCTCGCCTCACCCCTCTCCACTCATTAGGAGTGACAACCGGGGTAGAGTAGAGAGTAGGCTGAACTATACAGTACCATACATGGACATTACATCGCGGGGACAAGACCGAGTTGTTGCATCATGCCCAGCCTGTCATCGAGGCCCCAATCTTCCACAATCCTGCCATTAGCGATGCGGGTGATTTCAATGGTCGTGACCGCTACCTGCTTCCCGGTTGGGGGGATACTTCCAAGCGTCCCCTGCTGTGTTCCATGGGTCGTAAATCTGGTGACTACCTTGTCCCCTTCCGCGATCATGTCCTCAATGGTGACGTGCAGATCAGGAAAACCCTCCAGCATCACGGCGATGGCTTGTTTGGTTCCCCCGGGGCTGGTTGGCAGGCCAGGAGGGAGTGTGTGATCGACGTGATCGAGTGCATAGAATTCATCGAGGGCCGCCAGATTCCTCTTGTTGAACACTTCCTCGTAGAAACGGCGTATCAGGGCCTTGTTATCTTCAGTTGACATAGTAGAAACTCCTTTCTGTGTGTTGATCCCTTCTTCTCCTTATTCACCTATGCTTCATTTGCAAGCGATGACGCTGATGTCCAGCCATCCAGAGGTACGTGGCCAGCCCGGTGATCGCCAGGCCAAGCCCAAAGTACAGGCCCTCAACCCAGGATACTCCTTGCTTGAGCAGCACCACCTCTCCGCTGATAAACCCGGCCATGGCCAGTCCTGCCACCACAGATGCAAGGGCGCCCTCGTCGCGGCCCATGAAGACCAGTACCGCTGCGATAAGCGAGCTTCCCCCGACGCCAACCGTCAGGATGAGCGCCGGAATGGTGTAATCGCTGAACGGCGTGTTTTGCAGCCACTCAAGTGGGAAGCGGGCCTGTCCTCCCGCTTCGATCAGGACGCCATCCTGGTAGGTGCCGGTCAGCAGGGCGATACCACCCCCGATCGCCGATAGCCCGTTAAACGCCGCCGGCACACCCACAGCGATACGGATCAGTTTGTGTTGCATCATCCTACCTCCTCCAACTCGCTTTCGCGCAGCGCCGCACGTTCAGCTTACTCATCAGAAACCTCCTTTTTTATGGCCTTGTAGTTCTGCGCAAGCTGGAAAAGCCTGAGGGCAATCAGGACATACCAGATCAGCAAACCTACGACAGAAATGAGCGAGAGGAAGACTCCTATCGCCGGCACGAAAAATCCGAGCGCGAGCACGTTTGCCACAATTCCCATAGAAGCGGTGACTTTCCCGAAGGTATTGCTCCGCAGCATCACAACCGAGATGATCAGAGGAGCAATGGCCAGAAGGACGTAACTCACAACGAAGGCAGTGCCCTGATAGATTGCAAGCATTGCCTGCCCTGAGGCCTCGATCAGCGATTTCTGCGCCGCTGTTGTGGCAGCCGCGTACTGGTTGCTGAGGGAAAGCATCTCGAAGGCCGTATTCGACGCGAAGTAGGTCGCTATCCCTACCAGCGCAAGGGTCGTAGCGATGGCCATGAACGATGGGCTGGCTCGCCTGAGGGCCATGTAGAGGGCCAGAAACATCGGCACAAACAGGGCATAGTCAGCAAGACTCAAGAGATCAAGGTCCAGCAGCCCAAGGAGCGCATTCTTGTGGAAGAGCGTAAAGTAGCCGATCGCGGTGCTCGGTGGTGGCCAGGCGACCAAGACGATGATCTGGATCACATACAACACTACTACGGTCAGGGCAGCCGCTCCGCCAACCCGGTAGAGACTCTTCCAGGCAAACTCTGTGGTTCCGGCATGAGGCTCTTCCATTGACTTCTGGCGAGCGTCCGAGGATACTATACTGGGCGTTTTCATCACATTGCTCCTTTCGCCTGCGTAGAGCCAAGAGCTTGACAGGCGTACTCAAGATTTCACACTGCATGCTCAGGCTCGCTGCTCGTTCCCAGCCTGTAGAGTTTCCAGCCGGCCGCGATAAACCAGATCGGCAGAAGCAGGCCGTACAGGAAGTAGCCAGGGCCTATCATGTTCCTAAGCACCTCGCTCACGATGCCTATAGCTCCCGTTGCTATACCCATATAAGCAATACCTTTAGGGAAAACGCCCTTCAGTATGACGAGCGAGATGATCAGAATGGCGAGCGCGGTCAAGATGCCAGCAGCATTCACTCCGTTCGTCATGGCGATCAGGCTCTCAGCGGCAGTCGCGAAGGCGGTGTGTTGCGCTGCGGTAGTGGCTGCCGCGTATTGATCGCTCAGGTACAGCAGGCCAGGGTTGAGCGATTGGGGACTGCTGTTGTAGGCCAGAGCGATCACCTCGGAAGCGATGCCGATAATGGCGCCCAGCGCGGCGTAGCTCTTGTTCAGATGCTTGAGCCCCATGTAGAGAGCCAGGAAGACAACCATGGCCGGGAGACTCAGCCCCACGAACGATACGAGTTCAGTGATGTAGACCAGCTTGTTTGAGGCGATGTATTGCAGCGTAGCGGCCCCACCCGCGAGCGGAGGCTGCGGGGTGGTAAACATCAGCACAAGTGGTACTATCACCAGGACGACATAGAGCGCTGCTGAGACAGCCCCGACTCGGTAGAGGCCTCTCCAGGATGGGTCTGGAGCAGCCTCAACTTCTCTTGATGATCGTTCGACACTTAACGTTTTCATGTCTTTCTTCCTCCTTTCGGAGAGATGTTCTAGCACAACACCGGGACTAGATGGTCCCAGGTTGGGTAGGGCTGCCGCCTCTTGTGCTTCTTGCTCGTGCCGCGTTCCTGGCGGGCCAACTATGCGCAGCCAGGTCGAGAATGACTGCCAGGGCGACAAAGAGCCAGCCCCAACCCGTCACACTTCCAGCGATGTAGTAGACGAGGACATAGGTCAGGGTAGTAATCGGCAATATGAGCAGCCCCAGCAATGGCAGGATCCAGCCCCCGTTAAACGCACGTTGTACTAAAGGCGTAGCTAGCCAGACGACCAGCAATGCTATACGGGCGAAAAGTGCAACTAACCAGCTCATGATCGAAACCTCCTTTTCTTACGAATGGATGTCAAGCCCATCTCAATGCTGCATTTCCCTTCAAGGAGACCATACTATGCACACCTCACACCGGCGTCACGTTTCTCAGTTCTGGTCTCTCACTCGCGTCACAATCCTTTCCTGCTCCTATCGTTGTAGAGCAGGAAGAAGCGCCTCCACCTCGTTAAAGAGCATCCGAGCCCAGGTGGCGGCTCGCTCCACTTCCCAGCCAGCAGGGGGCCCTCCGCTTTCATGGCCTTTACGAAGAAGTTTTCAGGCGGAACGATCGGTTCGATTCCCAGCGTTGGCGATTGGTCCCTATAGCCAGCACACAAAAAAGCTTTACCTTCCCCTGGGATGCTCTATGAAACAGCCTAGAGATGTCGCTTATGAGCAAGCTGTTGTATGTTCTCTGGTTGTGAGTTTTTTGTGAGATTGTTGCCCGCTCTCGTGATATGTTTGTGATATGCACGACCTAAGATTGCTTCTATACAAAACGATTTCCGGCGGCAACAATGCCTGAACCCCGGTGAAAAGAGAGCGCCGGGGCTGTGCCGGAAGCAAGAAGCTACTTGTGAGAGGAGGTTGAGATGGCCTATCGCTTTCAGGTCAATCAACAGACATGTATTAATTGTGGTATTTGTATGGATTTATGCCCGGTACGCTGCCTGGACATGACCCGGCCAGCAGGGGAAGGCGAACACGGGCAGGAGGAACAACTGCTGAGTCCTATTCCTGATGGTTCGGCGATGCACCCATGGATGATGCTAGCGCCAGTCCAGGTCGCCCCATGCATCGGCTGCCAGGTCTGCGCCCAGGAATGTCCCACCAATGCCATCACGATCGAGAGCAGCGTCCAGGAAGTCGTGTACAGCCAGCGCGGTATTGTCACCCACGTGCCGGACGAGCGCGGCTGGCACTCGCTGGATGCCTATACCCGCGCCACCGCCGAAGAGCCGGGGGAAACTCCTTGGGGCGAGGGACGCGCCTGGCATGTGGCCGAGCGGCAGGCTGTCTGGCAGAGCTGGCGGAGCTGGCTAGGGGAGCGCAAAGAAGACCTGCGGGCTCCCTGCCAGGCGGCCTGCCCGGTTGGTACCAACGCGGGGCTGTATGTGAGCCTGATTGCCCAGGGCCGCTATGACGAAGCGCTGGAGGTAGCTTCGGAACCCAACCCGTTCCCGGCTATTTGCGGGCGGGTCTGTACGGCGCCCTGCGAGGATGCCTGCCGCCGGGGGGAGTTTGATCTGCCCATTGCTATCCGCGATCTCAAGCGCTTTGCCACCGACCATGGCACACCCGGCAAGCGCAGAGTGAGACCGCCAAAGCAGCATTACGCCGAGAAAGTGGCCATTGTGGGCGCCGGGCCAACCGGGCTCTCCGCGGCTTACTACCTGGCCCGCCGGGGCTACACGGTGACCGTCTTTGATGCCATGCCGGTCGCCGGGGGCATGATGGCGATCGGTATCCCCGAATATCGCCTGCCACGCGCCGAGTTGAACCGCGATATTGACGCTATGCGCGAGCTGGGCGTCGAGATCCGCCTGAACACGGCTCTGGGGCGCGATATCTCGCTGGAAGAACTCCAGGAGAGCTATCAGGCGGTGTTGTTAGCAGTTGGCGCACAACGCAGCCAGACGCTCAATATTCCGGGCGAGGGCCAGCTCTCTGGCGTCCTGCCGGCGACCACTTTCCTCAAGGATTTTAACCTCAACCCGGATACCCGGCTCAGCGGCGATGTGGCCGTCATCGGTGGTGGCAGCACGGCGATGGATGCCGCCCGCTCCGCCTTGCGCGCAGGCGCCTCGAGCGTGCACGTGCTCTACCGGCGCCGGCGCGTCGATATGCCGGCCCAACTCGAAGAGGTGCGGGCTGCGCTGGCTGAAGGCATCCAGATCCACGAACTCGCGAGCCCACGCCTCTTCATTGGGACGGAAGAAGGCCATGTACAGGCCATTCGCTGCCAGCGCATGACCGTAGGGGAACCAGATGCCAGAGGCCGGCGCAACCCGCTGCCCATTCCAGGCGAGGAGTTCGACTTGGCCGCCGATGTGGTGCTGGTGGCCATTGGTGAGGCGCCCGATCCGTCCTTCTTACCACAGGGCACCAGTGTAGGCGTGGCTCCCTGGGGTGGGCTGCTCATCAATCCGGTGACCCTGGCCACCGGGGCTCCCGGCATCTTTGCCGCAGGCGATGTGACCTATGGACCCAAGTCGATTATTCACGCGGCGGCCCATGGCCGCAAAGCGGCACAGTCCATCCATGCCTACCTGCGCAAGCGCTCCCCGGCTGAGGTCTCTGAGATGCCTGAGGATGAATTCCAGACGGTCTCTACGCTGCCACCTGATGGTCGCATCACGCTCGACCTGCGGCCTACCCCGCGCGAGGTCATGCCACTGAGAGATGGCAATGCCTCAAGGGACCGCTCTATTGAATTCGCCACAGGCTTTACCGAAGAGCAAGCCCGGCGCGAGGCGAGCCGTTGCTTGCGCTGCGACCTGGCCTACCTTTGCCCAACTGTCCATGTCATTGCTGCCGAGAGCGTCACGCTGGCCCCGGCCAACCGGTGATGCTCCACGTCGTCTGTTTTTGTTTGAAAGAAGGAGCTATTCCGATGAGTGTTGATCAACTGACGCAAGCCATTATTAATGGCATCAATGCCGGAGGTGAGCAGTTCCTGGAAGGCACGCTCGCCGCAGTCTTGCCCATCATGTGGCTGGCCATCCTGGGCTTGCACCTGGGCCGGCCTTACATCCTGGACATGATCGACCGCTTTACCCTGCGCCTGGGCGCCGACCTGCTCTGGCTGGTCTACATCGCCCTGCGCGATTTGCTGATCGTCTCTGGCGTGGTGATGAGTTTTATGTTTTTCTTCCCCGATGTGGTGATAACTGACCAGCTCCCGCTCACCGGTGGTCTGGCCGCTGCCAGCCTGTTCGGCGTCCTGCTGGTCAAACTGATGGGCGATCCCGATCATAACCTGCGGGACTTCCAAATTGTCACCGTGTTGCTGGGGATTGGAGCGATTTTTTACTTTGTCCCCTATGTCTTTGGCGTACAGTTCAGCAGCCTGGCTCCAGGCTCTCTTGCCCCGGTCAGCAATTTCCTGGTAACAAACAGTAATCCAGGCTGGGCCGTGGGCATGGCCTATGTCTCTATCGCCTTGCTGGCTATTATGGGAGCAGTTGCGGCTGGCTATACCCTGCTCACCGGTGGGCGCGCCGAGGTCGAGGAACCGGCAGCCAATCAGTAGAACATACGCTAGAAGCCCAAAGAACGAAAAAGGAGAGTTCTCATGAAACCTGATGATGTCGCTACTGCGATAACCAATGCCTTGATCCAGGGAGGAGCCCAGTGGCTGGTGAGTACCATCGTGGCCTTCTTACCCGCCCTGTGGACCATGACCCTGCTCTTACACCTGGGCCGGCCCTACATGCTGCGCACGCTGCGTCGCTGTGGCTTGCGCTTTGGGGCAGATGTGTGGTGGATGTCCTACTTGCTTATGCGTGATGCCGTCCTGCTGATGACCTTCGCGCTGAGCTGGATTTTCTTCTCGCCGGCCATTGTGGCCAATGCGTCCCTGCCAATCACCGGTCCCCTTGCCGCGCTCTGCCTGCTCCTGGCGCTGGCAGTCAAGCTCTCGCGGCGCGTGGATGATGACCGGCAGGCCTATCGCCTCTCGACGGTCTTCCTGGTGGTGGGAGCGACGCTGTACTATGCCGTGCAGGTCTTCGCGGTGGAAGCCACCAGCCAATCCTACTATGGCTTTGCGCAATCCTTCGTGAGCAGCGCCAACCCGGCGGTGGCCCTCGTGATCATGTGGATATCGATGGCAGGCGTGGCGCTGGTCGCTGCATGGCTGTTCGTGCGGCTCTTGATTTCCGCCAATCGCTCGATGGCACGCCGGTTGGCCAGGGAAGAATCCCAACCCCAGCCTCCTCGCGAACGGATTCCGGCTGTGCAATAGGGCATAAGAGAATCAAGTCTGGCCCAAGTGCGTATTATATAAAGGAAGGGCAGGGCTACCTCATGAAGAGAGGCCCCGCCTTTCAACCCCTTTCGCACAACTCCGGCTTCAGAAAAGAGGAACAGAAGTATAGCTGAGCTCTGTGATGGTAGTGATTAGCGAGGCTTAACCAATAAGCCTTATATTGCCTGTGTGATCTCAGGGTGGGTGGCGAGATAATAGCCGACGCCCACTTTGGTCAGGATATAGCGCGGATGAGCAGGATCGGCTTCCAGTTTGTGCCGTAAGCGGTTGATATTCACCTGGAGCATATGGCTCTCTCCCACATACTCGGCTCCCCATACACGCTCCAACAGGAGGTCCTGCGTCACCACCCGCCCCGCATTTTGCGCCAGGTAGGCAAGGATACTATACTCTGTGGGAGTTAGAGGCACCTCCTGGCCAGCCAGGGTGACCAGGTGCTGGGAGTAATCAATGGTGAGATCTCCAATGCTGAACATTGCCTGCAGGCCCTGTGTATGTTCTTTTGCCATCAACTGTGAGCGGCGCAAGACCGCCCGCACTCGTGCCAGCAGTTCGTCAACGCTAAACGGCTTGGTCAGGTAGTCATCTGCTCCCAGGTCGAGGCCACGTACTTTGTCCTGTTCCTGTCCACGAGCAGTGAGAATAATGATCGGTACGGTTGAGTACTCGCGTACCCGTTGGCAAACGGTGAAGCCGTCCATCTTAGGCATCATCACATCAAGGATGACCAGATCGGGCATGCGGCTCTCAATCTGCTCCAGGGCTTGCTGGCCATCGCTAACCGGGATGACATCATAGCCTTCCAGTTCGAGGTTGCGCGTGACCAGCCTCAGAAGCTGCGGGTCATCGTCGGCTGCGACAATGGTTATTTTCTTTGCTGGCATAGTATCTGTCGTCCCTTCTGTGTATTCTGTCCATCTCTATTGTATACTTTTTAGCCGATGGATGTCTTCTACGCTCGTGCTTGGCTCATCTATTGGCAGCAGGACATGGAAGGCGCTTCCTTCTCCCGGTGAGCTCTCAGCCCAGATGCTACCGTCATGCAATTCGACAATGCGCTTGCAGATTGCCAAACCGAGTCCAAGGCCACCCGTTTCTCTCGTGAGTCGCATATCGACGCGATGGAAACGGTCGAAGATGCGTCCAAGTTGCCCGGCAGGGATACCCATCCCGGTATCAGAGATGCACAGTTCTAACATGGGCTGTGGCGGCTCGACTGGTGTTTGAGTATCAGGGCTTCTGGTATGACCATTGGGGTCGAATGCTGATACCTGCTCGAGAGCGCGCCGGCTTTGCATGACTGGACGTACCAGAACGCGGATGGTGCCGCCTTGCGGGGAATAGGTGATCGCATTCTCAAGCACATTGTCCAGCACTTCTCGCAGGCGCCGCCGGTCGGCCTGGATCAGCGGAACGGTTGTGGCGGACTTTCTGTCCAGTGTCTCCAGTTGCAGGTGGAGAGTGAAGCGGCCAGGAGCCTGCTGGTTGACCCGCTCCTCGAGAGCAATAAGCGCTTCCTGCACCAGGCGGGCCATGTCCACCGGCGAGCGCTGGATGCTGATCGCCCCGGTATCCAGTTGCGACATTTCCAGCAAGCGCTCAATAATGAGTTCCAGCCGGTCGCTCGCCTCGTTAATAGCGAGCAAGAACTGGTGCCGCTCCTCGCGAGACAGACGCCGCTCATGGCGCAAGAGCGTGGCGGCATAGCCTTTAATAGAGGCCAGTGGGCTGCGCAGTTCATGGCTGATGGTGGCCAGCAGTTCCGCTTTGAGCAACTCCATGCCTCGCAGGGCTTCCCGCTCTGCCGTCTTCTCAAGTTCCTGGATACGTTCAGCCTGCAAGAGGCTCACGATCACAGCACCAACGGCATCTGCCACAAAAGGCAGGATTTTGTGCCCTTGTTCGGAGGCCCTGGCGCACACCCCTTCTTCCAACCCATCCCAGCCCAGGACTAGTTGAACATGCAGGCGCTCCTTCCCCAGCGTGGCTGGCATCCCTGCCTGGCTTTGAGAGAAGCTGCTTTCTCCCGCAGGCCCATCGAGAGCTACATGATACATGATCCAGCATGAGAGGTCTGGTGTGGCCTGGATGGCAGCGGCAGCGGCTCCTGCTGATGGAGAGGTAGACAGCAGCGAGGATGCCTCTTCCTCGTGCATCCTATGCATGGCTAACACACGCGTTCCCTTGCGGTCCGGCACTCGAGGCGAAGCGGATGGTTCAGGTGCTACAGGCTCCTCACTTGTTAGAAGGAATATAGCTCCACGTTGTGCCGAACAAAGCGCGAGCAGGCGCTCTAGCAATCTATCTGCCACCCGCTGCCCTGTCGCTTCTGAGCCGATCCCCACGATCTTCGCGAGTTTCGCCAGATCGATCAGTGCCGCCGTTACTTCAGGCATAGCTAATCCAGGGGATGTTATTTCGGGCGCTTCCATGTTCTTTCTCTACCATTCCATCTTAGGCGCTTTATGATACATTCATACCCCGCTTGCGTTCTGTTTTATTAACTATACGAAGGAATGCTCACAACCAAATCACGAAATGTGCGCTCGTATCACAATCACATCACAAAAGCAAGTTCTCTCTTCTCTGAGAGGCAAGCTTGTTTACTTTTGCCTGGCTATGGCACCGGGCTACTTTCTATGCTCGTTTCTGCTGTGATGGTGCGCGTAAGGGACTCGGCAACGGCACGGACAAATGCCTGGCCACAGTCAAGGCAGAAGAATCCCCCATCGTTGTGATATTTCCCACCGATAGCCGTGAGCTGCCGGACAGCAGGCTTCCCACACCACTCACACAACTGCCCTTCCGGGGCAAAGTCAACAGAAACAGGCTGGCGAAATTCATTGGATTCATTCTTAAACATCAGCTTCCTCCTTTCCTGTTCACGCAGGTCCATGCTACCAGCGTACAGGATTGATCTCACAACCCGCTCACAATCTGGCAAGCAGGCATCACAAAATAGTAACAGCATTGGCATAGGAGATGGCTATGTACTTGCTTCATTCCTGGGGTTCACCATTGGACAGGAAACCGGTCGGGTTGACCGTCACTCACTTCAGGATCAGCAAACAATTATGCCTCTTGCATAGAATGTGATGATTTTGTGATATCCCAATCGCAGGCTGTAACCATTTTGTGATATCAAGCGCATATGCTTGAAGCTAAGCATTGTATCAATGGCGAAGAAGAGCCTTCTAAACCTCGTCCTAGATATTGGAGGAAGAAATGGAACGTACCTGGGTCACTTTGGAGGGGAATGAGGCAGTCGCCCATATCGCGTACGCCTTGAGCGACGTGGCGGCGATATACCCCATTACCCCATCAACGCCAATGGGCGAACTTGCTGATGCATGGTCTGCGGAGGGCCGCCCCAACCTATGGGGAACGGTGCCGATCATTATCGAGATGCAATCGGAGGGTGGAGCTGCTGGGGCACTGCATGGGGCGCTGCAAACAGGAGCGCTCGCAACAACCTTTACCGCTTCTCAAGGATTGCTCTTGATGATTCCCAACATGTACAAGATTGCTGGCGAATTAACATCCACTGTCTTCCACGTGGCGGCCCGCTCACTGGCGGCGCAGGCGCTTTCGATCTTTGGCGATCACTCGGATGTGATGGCCACACGCTCTACCGGCTTTGCCCTGCTCGCCTCTAGCTCGGTGCAGGAAGCCCAGGATATGGCTTTGATTGCCCATGCTTCAACGCTCGAAGCCCGTGTCCCCTTCCTGCATTTCTTCGATGGCTTTCGCACCTCACATGAGATCAGTAAGATCGAGCAACTGGCGCGAGACGATATGCGCGCCATGATCGATGACCGCCTGGTAGCGGCGCACCGGCAACGGGCTCTCTCGCCGGAGCATCCCTTCATTCGTGGCACCGCCCAGAACCCTGATGTGTATTTTCAGGCTCGCGAGACGGTCAATCCCTACTACCAGGCATGTCCAGGTATTGTACAGAACACCATGGACAAATTTGCCGCCTTGATTGGCCGCTCTTATCACCTGTTTGACTATGTAGGAGCGCCAGATGCTGAACGTGTGATCGTCGTTATGGGCTCCGGGGCTGAGACTGCGCAAATGATGGCCAAATACTTGATTGCTCACGGTGCAAAGGTCGGAGTGGTTAACGTCCATCTCTATCGTCCCTTTTCTGTAGAGCGCTTCTTGCAGGCGCTGCCGTCTACTGTGAAGACCATAGCAGTGCTGGACCGCACAAAAGAGCCGGGCAGCATTGGGGAACCGCTCTACCTGGATGTCGTGGCTGCGGTCAACGAAGGCCAGGAGCAGGGAATGTCCCTCTCGCCGCGCATCATTGGCGGGCGTTATGGTCTCTCCTCAAAAGAATTCACGCCTGCCATGGCCAGGGCAATCTTCGATGAAATGGGCCAGGACGAGCCAAAACAGCACTTTACGATTGGCATCAATGATGATGTGACGCATACCAGCCTGGAGTACGATCCGGCCCTCTCCGTCGAGCCCGGAGATACCGTACAGTGCGTCTTCTGGGGGCTGGGTTCCGATGGTACCGTGGGAGCCAATAAAAACTCGATCAAGATCATCGGCGAAGAGACGGATAATTACGCCCAGGGCTACTTCGTCTATGACTCCAAGAAATCCGGGTCGGTGACTATCTCCCACCTGCGCTTTGGCCCCAGCGCGATTCGCGCTCCCTACCAGATCGGGGCTGGCCAGGCTCATTTTGTCGCCTGCCACCAGTTCTCGCTTCTGGAGCGCTTTGATATCCTCAAGTACGCCTCGCCAGGTGGCATTTTCCTGCTTAATAGCATCTATGGGCCGGAGGACGTATGGAATCACCTGCCCGGCGAGGTGCAACAGGCAATCATAGACAAGGAACTGCGCTTCTACGTCATCGATGCCTACAAAGTGGCAGCGGCCACCGGTATGGGAGGACGCATCAATACCGTGATGCAAACCTGCTTCTTTGCGATCAGCGATATCCTGCCGCGCGAACAGGCCATTGCCCAGATCAAGAAGAGCATCAAGAAGACCTATGGCAAACGCGGCGAAGCGGTCGTGCAAAAGAACTTCCAGGCCGTTGATGAAACCCTGGCGCATCTCTACGAAGTACATGTTCCTTCACCTCGAGAAGGAGAGATGAGCGCAGATACTGTTACAGCGAAGCGGCGCGCGCCTATCGCCTTGCCGGTGCTCACACGCCGCCCGCCGGTCCCATGTGAGGCTCCCGATTTTGTGCGCCAGGTGCTGGGCAAGTTGATTGCCGGAGAAGGGGATTCCTTGCCCGTCAGCGCCTTGCCCGTTGACGGCACGTATCCTTCCGGCACCGCTCAATGGGAGAAGCGCAACCTGACATTGGAGATGCCGGTGTGGGATCCCGATATCTGCATCCAATGCGGCAAATGTGTCATGGTCTGCCCCCATGCGGTTATTCGCGAGAAAGTCTATGACCCGGCCAATCTGGAAGGCGCTCCGGATTCATTCCTGTCAACAGACGCGCATTTCAAAGAGTTTCCCGGCATGAAATACACGCTCCAGGTCTCGCCCGAAGACTGCACCGGCTGCAGCCTCTGTATCGAAGCCTGCCCGGTCAAAGATAAGCGGCAGGTGGGCCGTAAGGCCATCAATATGGCTCCGCAGCCACCCATTCGTGAACGGGAAAAGGAAAACTGGCAGTTCTTCCTCTCGTTGCCCGACGTCGATGCGACAGGCCTCAACCTGGCCGCGATCAAGAACTCGCAACTGCTCGCGCCCCTGTTCGAGTTCTCGGGCGCCTGTGAGGGGTGCGGCGAAACGCCCTATATCAAGCTGGCAACACAGTTGTTCGGCGACCATATGGTCGTTGCCAACGCAACCGGTTGTTCATCCATCTATGGCGGCAATCTACCTACCACACCCTGGACGGTCAACCGCGAAGGACACGGTCCAGCCTGGTCGAATTCGCTCTTTGAAGACAATGCCGAGTTTGGCCTCGGTATGCGTATATCCTTAGATAAACAGCAAGAATATGCGGGTGAGTTGCTCTCGCAATGTACAGACATTATCGGTGAGGAACTGATCTCTGCATTACGCAGCACCGATCAAACCACCTTAGCAGGAGTACAGGCACAGCGCGAGCGGGTTGCCGTGCTCAAACAGCGCTTGCAGAACCTGCAAAGCGATGATCCTTCCGTCACCTCGTGCGCACAGAACTTGCTCAGCGTGGCCGATGCCCTCATTAAGAAAAGCGTCTGGATCATCGGGGGCGATGGCTGGGCCTACGATATTGGCTATGGCGGGCTTGACCATGTGCTGGCTTCCGGTCGCAATGTGAACATCCTGGTGCTGGATACCGAGGTTTACTCGAACACGGGCGGCCAGGCATCCAAATCCACGCCGCGCGGAGCCGTAGCGAAATTCGCGGCTCGCGGCAAGGCTACCCCCAAGAAAGACCTGGGCCTGCTTGCTATGGCCTATGGCAACGTCTATGTCGCCCGGGTCGCGCTGGGGGCAAACGATCAGCAGACGCTGAAAGCGTTCCTGGAAGCCGAGGCCTACGATGGCCCATCGCTGATTATTGTCTACAGCCACTGTATCGCTCATGGCATCGAGATGAGCAGAGGGCTTGAGCAGCAGCGACTGGCGGTGCAGTCAGGATACTGGACGTTGTACCGCTATAACCCTGACCTGCGCGAAGAAGGCAAGAACCCTCTGATCATCGACTCGAAAGAACCCACGCTTCCCCTGGAGCGCTACGCCTACAACGAGACGCGCTACCGTATGCTCGTGCAGAGCAATGAGCAGCGAGCCGAAGCCTTGATCCACCTCGCTCAAGAAGATGTGCGCGAGCACTGGGATATGTACCAGCAACTGGCCACAATGAACGGCCAGCATGAAAGTGAGAAGTAAATGAGCATGCCTGATCTGACAACGACCTACCTGGGTCTCCGGCTCAAAAACCCGCTGGTTGCTTCCGCTTCGCCGCTTTCGCGAAAAGTGGAGACGGCGCGCCGCCTGGAGGATGGTGGAGCAGCGGCCATCGTGATGTACTCCTTGTTTGAGGAGCAGATCACGCATGAGAGCCAGGAGCTTGATCACTACCTGGAGCGAGGCACGAACTCCTATGCCGAGTCGCTGAGCTACTTCCCCGACCTGGATTTTTATAACCTGGGACCTGAGCCTTACCTTGAGCACCTGTACCGCATCAAGCAGGCGGTGGATATTCCTGTCATCGGTAGCCTGAACGGTATCTCGTCGGGCGGCTGGATAGAGTACGCCCACAAGATCGAGCAGGCGGGCGCCGATGCTCTGGAATTGAATATCTATTACCTGCCGACCGATCCGGACTTGAGCGGCACAGAACTGGAAGAGACCTATGTGAACCTGGTCAGGGATGTGCGCGCTACGGTGAAGATTCCCCTGGCGCTCAAGCTCAGCCCCTTTTTCACCTCCCTGCCTCATATGGCGAAGCGCTTTGTCGCAGCGGGCGCGAACGGGCTGGTGCTCTTCAATCGTTTTTACCAGCCTGATTTTGACCTGGACAACCTGGAAGTCATTCCCAACCTGGAGCTCAGCTCTTCGCATGACCTGCGCCTGCCTTTGCGCTGGATTGCCATCCTCTATGGGCGTATCCCAGCCGATTTCGCCCTGACCAGTGGCGTGCATACGGCGCAGGATGTGCTCAAAGCCATGATGGCCGGCGCCAGCGTGACCATGCTTGCCTCCACGCTGCTGGCAAACGGTATTGGCCGGCTGATGCATATCTTGACGGATCTCCAGGAGTGGATGGTCGAGCACGAATACCCATCGATCGCCTATATGAAGGGCAGCATGAGCCAGCAGGCCGTAGCCGATCCAGCCGCTTTCGAGCGTGCCAATTACATGAAGGCCCTTAGCTCCTTTTTTTGATCCAGAGCTGCTCAATATTCCCTCGTTGTGAGCAAAAGAAGCAGCCAGAGGGCAAGGGTTGACATTAAGCATTATCATTAGCATTAGAGAAGGGGCATCTGGCATGGCTGCCCTTATCCCGTACCAATTCTTCTACCAATTCTTCGCGATGCTCTGTATATGGGGACATCTGGTAATAGTGGAGATGCGGGCTGCGTGATTTCTGACAAAAACAAAACAGCTATTTCAGGCCATACCAGAGCAGCTCATCAAGAGCCTTTCGAACGTGTCACGCCGGTTCTCATGGCGGCGCTATTATTAGGCACCGGCGGCGGTTTCGTACTGGCCTGTATCCTGACCCTTACCTCTATGCTTCACCTGGTCACTGGCCCCTGGTGGACCAGCGTTGTACAAGCCCATGGCCACCTGCAGCTCTATGGCTGGGCGGGACTCTTTGTGATAGGAGTAGCTTTCCATTTCCTCCCGCGCTTGCGGGGCATACCACTTGCTTTCCCACGGCTCGTCCCCTGGATTCTTGGCTGTCAAGTCACAGGGTTAGTTTTAAGGGCATTCAGCCAGCCGCTTGTGACAACGACAGGAGCCGACATCTACCGTGTTGCCCTGGGCGTTAGCGGTGTGCTCGAAGGCATTGCGCTCCCCGGCGCGGCCTGGATACTCATTGTGACGATCATTCGTGGTCCCTCGCTGGCTCAACGGGCTGCATTCCGTGGCGTGCTCCCGTTGATTGTTGGCGCGTTCGCAGCACTCGGCTTCGCATCCATCGTTAACCTGATCAACGTGGTCATCGCGGCTGCCTCCAGCGGTATAATCATAAACACCTACGATGATCTCAACGTGACGCTTGGTCTCTTCGGCTTCCTTGTCCCAATGGCGCTGGCTATGTCCGCTCAATCACTACCTCTGTACGCCGGGCTTGATACATTTCCACGCCGCATCTTGTGGCCACTTGCCGGTACCTATATGGCTGGGCTCATCCTGCTGTGCAGCAGCATACTTGCCAATAGACAAGCTGCTGCGCTCCCCGGCATGCTTGACGGCTCGGGCATGTTGTTGATAGGAATGGTGCTCCTGATCTTTATCGGAGTCTTTCTTAACCTCATGCGTAAACGCGGGCGTCTTCCCCGTCGCGTCGCTGAATTAGCCCCTAAACGCGAAGCGCTTGCGAGTTCATACAGAGCAAAAGTATCGATCGAGCGAAGCGCTTTCGGGCCATTTGTCGAGCTTATCGCTAGCGCATACATATGGGCTATTCTTGCAAGCCTGTTGCTGGTTATCGATGGGGGCCTACTGCTCCTGGGTGGGGAGCCGCTCTTCGCAATTGACGCTATCCGCCATAGTTTAACAGTGGGCTTTATTACGCTTTTGATCTGTGGTATCGCACCACGCATGATTACAGGATTCTCAAGAGGAAAAATTGTCTCGCCGCACCTGGTGACGATAACATTATGGCTCGGCAATATAGCTGCGCTGCTGCGGGTAGGCTCAGTTCTCTTTTTGCCGCTACTCAGCTCACTCAGCACTGGGGGTTTCTCCCTGTATAGCATCCTTTTTGGGCTATCAGGCCCCGCCGGACTGGCGCTCTCAGCCTGCCTGACGATCAATCTGTGGCCCGCGCTCAAACCGGCTAAGCCAAGAGCAGGTTAAAAGTCAACTCCCCTTCTAACTTTTGAGAAACGTCTAACCTGCTTAGTAACCTTTCTTCATGGGGTCATCTCCCCAACATAGTTGGCTGCCGCACCACCGGCAGTAAACCATAGCTTGCCAGATGGGTCAAGCGTGAGACCGAAGGGTGCACTAGATGGCAGGGAGAGCTGGAAGAACGTCAAGGTTCGCTTGCCAGGTGAATAGCAGACCAGCATGTTGGCGCCCACATCCACGAACCAGATATGTTCCTGGCGGTCAACGACAAGGTTGTACAGGGCAGGAGGACCACCGGCAAGCGTTGGCACGGGCAGTTCGATCAAGCTGTCCGTCGCCGGATCAAACATACCCAGCCTGCCGGGTAAGACTTCCGTGAACCAGAGGCGTCCTGCGGCATCAGTCGCCATCGCATAGACCATGACCTGTGAGTTGGGCAGGTGATAGAGGGTGATATGGTTCGTGAGCGGGTCCAGGCTACCGATCGCACCGCCTGCCATCTCCCCGAACCAGACCCGTCCGGTAGGCGTGATGGTCAGACTATAGGGAGCTGAAGGAATCCCTGGAGCGGGAGAAGGAACAGGCCACAGGCGGATAGCGCCACTCCTGGGATCGAGCCGTCCAATTGCTCCAGCGGCTACTGCTGTAAACCAGAGAGAGCCATTGCGATCGAATTGGAGGTCTTGTGGCCCGAGCGGGCTCCCCTTCCAGGTCCCGAGAGGGAAGATACGAAATGCCTGCTGCCTGGGATCAAAGCGCCCAATGTAGTTGGCATTCTGTTCGGCGAACCAGACATTTCCCTCGACATCAATGGTCGTGGTCATGATGCCATACCTGGCCTCAGGTGGAGTCCAGTTGGTCACGGCGCCTGTGCGTGAGTTGAGGCGACCGAGACGATTGGCATGCATCTCGCCCACCCAGACATTGCCCTGCGCATCCACTGCTGGCTGCATCAAGCCCACATTGGACGTGGAAAAGGTATACAGATGCTCCTGCCCGGTGCGCACGGTCGTCGAGATGTTGGGTGCCGGGATAACATGCACCCGCACCTGTTGCGCGAACGGAGCTTGGGCTAGAGGGGCAGTCAGAGCGGCCTTCCCGGCACCCGCAAGAGCACAACCGCCCAAGAAGACGAGCAAGAAGCAGAGGGCCAGCAACGCCACAAAGAAGGTCACTGATTCCCGCCGTCCTCTCGCTTGCTCGCGAGGTGCCCTGATTCTGTGAGTACCAAACATCCTCGTTCTCCCTTTCCCGCTTCGCAAAAGTGCCCCGCTGTCCTTCACATGCTCCATTCCCGGCTCAGCCATCTTGAACAGGGCAGACCGGTGAGCAAAGCCATCTTCATCCCTGAACGGTCAAGGTGCCCAGCATGTATCCCCTGGTCAGCATCGGGCCTTGCCAGCCACTTGAGCCTGTCCCACAGGGATCAAAACAGCGGAAGTAGTAGGAGCCAGCCGCTCCCGTGTGGAAGGTAAAGCGCACCTCGACATAGGGTTTGCCAGTCGTCGTATCCCCAGGAATGGGTACATTGATGTTGAGCTGTGGCACGGTAAAGGTATGGGCCACTTTCTCTGGCGCTAAGGCCTTGTAGGCATGCCCATCCGCGTATGCCATACCACCTACGACGCCCTGCACTGCCGTGAAGGGAGAGCCCTGGGGGAGGGGAGTATCACCCAAATCGTAGTTGCGAATGGTGACGGTCACAAGACTATTGGCAGGCACAACCAGGGTGGTGGGCGCATAAGCCGGCCAGTCCTTCTGGTAGCCAGCTTGATTGATGACAATATTCAGGTTCACCTGGACATGGCGCTCAACCCGTGCTGCGTGCGCCACCGGCGGCCTCGGGCTTCCTAAAGTGGCTTCAAGGGCGAAATAGACCCCTGTGACGAATGCAATGGATACCAGGATGCCAACGAAGACTTCTACATACAAGAATGCTAAAGAAGCAAGTTTTTGTTTCCCCCGGCTGCGCGGAGCTGTTCTCGGTAGTTGACTCATTTCTTTCCTCCTGAAACTATATGGATATGACGCTCTCTTTGAGATTTATAAAGAGCATATTCACCGCGTATCTCAAACACATCACAGCAGCGCCAAAAAGCATCACATTGCAATCACAGAATTCGGAAACAGGTCACAGCGATATCACAGCACCTTCACCTTTCCTGATTGGTTGTATTCGATCTCAATAATCTTGAATTTGAACCAGGTAAAATCTCCGGAGGCAAGATGCCAGGTGACTTCACTTCTGGTGGGGATCCACATCCCCTCGACCTCCTTATAGTCGCTGGACTCTGCCGTCCAGGGATCGAGCCGGTAGTGTCCATGCTCTTCCCTATACCGTTGCGCCGTCAAGTGGGTCAGTTGGCCCTGCTCATTCACATGCAGCGTCCCCGAAGCTGTCACACCCTGATGATGAATAGTGGCCTGCACTGAGCTAGCATCGATGGCTTGCCATTTAATAGCATCCGAGAGCCAGGCCGCCGGGAACCAGGCCATTTCAAGCAGGAAGCGCTGCAACTCGCCCTGGTCCATTTCTGGCCCACGGGCATTGCCCAGCGGAATGACAGACCAGAGCTTGATGCGCATGCTGCCGTGTCCCTGCCAGAACTGATCGGTGGCCGAGATCGAGGCGAGTGGAAACGGCCGGATCGTGGTGTGCCAGAGAAAGGCAGGGGGAGTCGTCGTGAAGTATTGTTCGGCGACCATGGGAAGCCATTTCTGCCCTGGCTGCATTCTCATGTACCCCTGTTGCCTGAGGCGTACAGTGCGGATGGCTTCTTTGCCCACCACCTGCGCATAGCTGAGATACCGTTGTGCTGGTTCAGGTAAGGCCAGCACCTGATCTTGCGTGATGAGACGAGGCTGTGCCTGTTCACCGTGCTGCAACAGTGCTAGCCCATCATGGTGTATCGTCTTTTTCATGATTCATCTTCTAGCGGAACGACTCTCCCATTCCGAACACCATCTTCCAGAGGAAGTATCTCTCCGTTCCACATTCTTCCTCTTTTACTTAGGGACGTACACCCAGCGACTGCTTGCCGGAACAGAGGATACACGGCGAGAGTGAGCTCCTTCTCTCTATGAGGCAACGTGAGCAGCTACGACCATCTCGGCTTGTTGTGGCTGCTGTGCCGTCCACCAGCCGCGATCCAGCAGGATCACTGCTCCGGCGGCAGCCCACCAGACCAGATCGATCAGCAGTGCCCACAGCGCGTAGACGGCGCTCGAGGGATAGTTCACCGCAAGCAGGAAGGCGCTTGAGGAGATACACATGTGAAACAGCACGCAAGGGAGCCTCTTGCTCTGCGTGCGGTTGTACACCCAGGTGATCAAAATGCGCTGCGCCATGAGCAGAATCGGAGCTTGCAGGACAACCAGTACAACGCCCCACCAGCCGCGATTCCCAAAAGCCCCAAGGTAGTCAGCGTACAGGTGCCAGACACCTCCCCAGAAGAGCCCGACAAGCAGCGCCGCAAGGAGTGGATTGAAACGCCGTTGCAACTTGGGCAACATGAACCCGCTCCAGCCCATTTCCTCAAAGAAGCCGGAGAAGAGTCCAATCCCGATGGCAGGACCAATCAGCAGCGGGATCGGGCCTATCGACACTCCCCCTACAGTGTATGCATACAGGACATACATGGCAATCGTGATCAGCGGTGGAATAAGCAAGGTGAGCCACCACCGTCCGACACGCCACCGCTTCAGCCGAGCCAGTAGAGCGCTGACGCTTCCCCTACCATCCACGATACGTGTCAGGATAAGTCCGCCCAGGATTGGCCCTGCCAACCCAATAATCATCAACACAATCGCTGCCGGGTGCATCGGCGTAGCAAAGAGAGTCCCGATGGGAACCACCGTCAAGAAAAGCGCCCACCAGCTAAACGACCAGAGCATGACGAAGGCACAATAGCTCAGAACAGGGTGTTGCTTAATGCGATAACTCAGTTCCATTGTTGTGCTCCTTTTTCTAGCGGAATGCAATTCCATTCTGAATAACGTCTTCACATGGAGCACCTTTTTACTCCAGAGGAAAGTATCGTCGATTGACCTCACATTGCCATCACAACGGCTCGCTCGATTCTCACAGAATGATCACAGCTCGGGCTTCCCTGAAAATGGGGAGAGGGTAAAACATTTTCATGGACAGTGGGGTGCCTGACAACATTGTGAGTGATTTGAGATAAAATAATCCCTAATTGTGATATGCCTGTGAGAGAGATGATGTATATACTCGGTAGGATAGAACAGTTATACCTATCCAGACGGGAGGAATCAAGATGCGTAACCGAGCAGTGTGGTTCTTCGTAGGTGCAATCCTGGTGAGTGTTCTGGCATTGGCCAGCACAGGCATAGCTCTTGCCGCGATGCATGGAGCCTTCGGGACGGCGGAGAGGCCAGCGGCGCAAGAAGCAGCGGGCGTGGGTGTAACGCACGTGTTCATGCGCAACGACCAGTACTTCCCCTCACGTATCCAGGTAGTCACCGGCACGACCGTGACCTGGACCAACCAGGACAACGTCCCTCATAGTGTGATCCTAACCCCTGTGGTGATCTCTTCGACGGCTGATATCTGGGAGAGCGGCCTGCTCAGCCCAGGGCAGTCCTTCAGCTATACCTTCACCGTACGGGGAACCTTCAAGTACTACTGTTCCGAGCATCCTAATGAGATGATCGGGATAGTAACCGTGACGTAAGTGGTTAGTCGCTCTCCTGCTCAGCAGCAAGGGGGAGTGCCAAGAAGAAGGTCGAGCCTTTGCCTTCTTCTGACTCAAACCAGAGCGCTCCCCCGTGCTGCACGACCAGTTCGCGGCTGATGTACAGGCCCAGCCCCGTCCCGCTAATCCCCCAGGCCAGGGCGTTCTCCGCACGCATGAAGCGCCCGAAGATCTGGGCGTGTTGATGCTCAGGGATGCCGATGCCCCTATCCTGGACACTGATGCGCACAACCCGGCTGGCCGTTTCTTCCAAGATGCTTATGGTGATCGGGCCTCCCTGCGGGCTGTACTTGATAGCGTTACCGATCAGATTGGTAAGGACTTGCTCGATACGCCCCGGGTCGATGTCTGCCACCACTGCTGCCTGCGCCGTGCGCACCTCCACCTGGTGCCGCGTCGTCGTCTGCTGCAACTGCGCCGCGACACGCTGTGCCAGGGGGATCATATTGGTTGGTGCCCGCTGCAAGTGCAAGCGCCCGGCCTGTAAGCGTGTCACGTCCAAGAGTTCCTCCGTAAGCGTGGCCAGGCGGGTTGTGGCCAGCTCGATCTCCTCCAGCGCTTCCTGCTGCCAATCAGCGAGCTCCGGCCCGCGCCCCCGCGCCGTTTGGACGAGCAGCATATCGGCAAAGCCCTTGAGCGCGGCCAGGGGCGTCCGCAATTCATGGGCCACAATGCCCACAAACTCATCCTTGAGCCGTTCGGCTTCTTTGAGGGCGCTGACATCTTGATGCACCACCAGGGCCACACCTTCGCCAGCTCCCCCCTGTACATATTGCCCTGCCTCCCGCTGCGATGGGCTTCCCAGGCGCGCTCCTGGCAAAGGCACCGCGCTGACCAGTACAGGCAGGCTCGAGCCGCCAGGTTGTCGGATCAACTCCTGCTGTTGCAAGACCGTCTCTCCCTGCCGCACTGCACGGATGGTCGCATATCGCTCAGGGGCAATGAGTCGCCCTTGCGCATCAAAGATGCCGATGCCGTGCCTGCTGAGAAACGCCAGCATCGGCTGCTCAACCGGCCACTGTGCTCCCCAGACGCTGGCGGCTGCACGATTGGCGAGCATCAGGCGGGCATCTGGCCCATGCACGAGATAGACCCCACTGGGCAAGGCATCCAGCACATCCCGCAGGAAGTCCAGGCGTGCCACCGTCTCGGCATGGGCCGCTTGCTCAGCCTGCTCAAGCTGGCGGCGCCGGGTGATATTCCGGTTGATCTCCAGGATGGCAACGGGCTGGCCCTGCTCATCGCGCACCAGAGCCCAGCGACTTTCCACGATCACGATGCTCCCATCCCGGCTAGTATGCACGAGTTCGCCCTCCCAGCGGCCATCGCGCTCAAGCTGGGCATCAATGTCTGAGAGAGCACTGGGGAAACGCGTTTTGAGCAACGTATGGATGACCCGGCCCTGCGCCTCTTGTGCCGACCAGCCATACAGCTCCTCGGCTCCCTTATTCCAGAAAGTGATGCGACCAACGGGGTCACGCTCGATGATGGCATCATGCGCGAGATTGATCAGGCAGGCCTGCTGGCGAATCTGCTGTAATTGCTGGAGCCGCTCTCGCTCGGCGGCTCGCTGAGCGCTCATATCGCGAATGGCAGCCAGGACATGCAGCGCCCCATCCAGCAGCACAGGACTCAGGCTGATTTCCACCGGAAATTCGGTGCCGTCCTTGCGCCATCCGGCCAGGTGCAGCCCTATACCCATCGGACGCGTGCGCGGGGCAGCAAAATAGCGCTTCATATGGGCAGCATGCACCTCACGGAAGCGCGGCGGCAGCAGCAGTTCGAGTGGCTGCCCTACTAGCTCCTCTCGCGAATAGCCAAAGGCGGTTTCTGCCTGCCTGTTCACCATCGTGATGGCCCCAGCTTGATTGACAACCACCAACGCATCAGGCAACACGTTCAGGAACGGAAGAATATCGGCAGAAGAGATGGGGATGGATACTGATGAGGAAGAAGCAAGGCCGTTCTGAGATTTCCGTATGCCAGTCATTCGTAGATGTTCCTTCATAGTACCTCTTCTGTGCAGTAGGTGAGCCAATGCTTGATAAATACTGCCAGGTGCTGTATGAAGAGGCTTGCCAGTTACAGGCGCTCCAGACGGCTCAGGACAAGCAAGCTAGAGGAACTATCGCTGTTCCAGCAAAGCCCATACTCGTTTCTGCCCGCTCTTCATCCAAAGAAACAACTCTTTCTCTACCGAACAGATTACGCGATTTCTGCCCCAAAAGCAAGTATGACTTGTAAAAGATTGTGATTGTGTTGCTATCTGTGCGGTTATCGAAACATGCCGAGGCCCTTGCACTTAATATGCAGGGATATAGGGCGCGATGCACGTAGGCCTGGGTCTATGCATTATCCAGGGCACCCTGCTCTGCTCACGCGCGCCACAATAGCGCTCACGTTATCATCGCCTCCGCCTGCCAGGGCCGCCTGAAGAAGTGTACGGGCCGCCTGCGAGGAATCACTCGTAGAGGATGACAAGATGGCGGCGATCTGAGGGTCACGCACCATTTCCCACAGCCCATCAGAACAGAGCAGCAGGATATCACCGGGAGCAAGCGCTACCGCATACGTGTCTACCTCCACGGTCGATTTCTCCCCCAGGCAGCGATAGATGAGATTGCGGTTTGGATGGCTATAGATGTCTTCTGGCTGGATCATCCTTGCCGCTGCCAGGGCGGCAATCAGCGAGTGATCACGCGTGATCTGTGACAAACCCTCGGGCTGGCGATAGAGGTAGAGCCGGCTATCGCCCACGTGCGCCACATACGCCCTGGCATCGACTACCAGTGCTGCCGTCATCGTCGTTCCCATGCGGGTATTCTGCTCCTGATTGCGCTGGTACACCGCCTGGTTAGCTGACTGGACACCTGCTTTGAGCAGGGGGAGAAAATCCTCCGCCTTCACCGGCTGTGAGTAGAGGAAACGAGCTACATACTCTGCCAGGATATGAACTGCAAGCTGGCTCGCTTCTTGCCCATGGCCCTGTCCCCCCATGCCATCTGCCACCATGAGCAGGACAAACGGTCGCGGCGGCGCAGAGGGGGTAGAAGGAATAACCCCGCGAGTGATGGAAATGGTATCCTCGTTTGGGAGCTGCTTACGTTTTATACCCGGATCAAGAGCGGATCCCACTTGCAATGTGAGTGGTCTCGTATCAACGCTCTTTGTTGGCCTGACCAGCGTTTGCAATCGTCCCTCTTGTGAGGCCTCATTTACTTGTTGTAGAAGCATCTTAATGCCTCCTTCTGTGCAGGAGAGATGAAGCCCTCTCCGCTTTTAGAGCGAACCAATGCCTGTTGCTGCTATATATCCACCTGCAACTTGCGGATGTAATCAAACAACCTACTCTCTTCATTCATACATAAGTGTACTGCTCTGGCCACACAAGACCATCACAAATCAGCCATTTCCTATCACGTAAGCATCACAGATCTAAGCATCAGGGCCATTTGATATGGTGTAGTGTCTGTGACATATCTGTGATTTGCCCTTCATCACTTTGTGATTGAATTGTGAGGTGCCGGTGCTATCTTTCCTTATAATCAAAGGATGCAGAAAGCGAGCAGTATACTCATGGATATGATTGAAAATCGGACGTTTGATGAGATCAAGCCGGGTGATACAGCCAGCCTTGTACGTACTCTGAGCAAGGAGGATATCGACCTCTTCGCTCTCATGTCGGGCGATGTCAACCCTGCCCATGTCGACGAGGAGTATGCCAAAAGCGACATGTTTCACAAGATCATTGCCCATGGCATGTGGGGTGCCTCGCTGATCTCCACGCTGCTGGGCACGAAGCTTCCCGGCCCCGGCACCATCTATCTCGACCAGACGCTGCACTTCCACCACCCGGTCACGATAGGCGATCGCATCACCGCCAGCGTGACAGTCACAGCGAAAGAAAGAGATGGGCAGCGGGTCAGCCTGGACTGTCAATGTATCAACCAGCGCGGCGAAGTCGTGATCAGCGGCAGCGCCGAGGTGATGGCGCCGGCCACCAAGGTGAAACGGCCCAGGACCATCCTGCCTGAGATCCACCTGCATGAACATGGGAACTGGTACCGGCATATGCTTAGCCTGGCAGCCGGGGTGGCACCGATCCGCATGGCAGTGGTCCATCCGGTGGATAGCAATGTGCTCGTGGGAGCCATCGAGGCGGTCCAGGCCCACCTGATCACCCCGATCCTGATCGGTCCGGAGCAGCGCATTCGCCAGGTCGCCGAGGCCGAGGACGTTGATCTCTCACCCTATACCATCATTCCGACGGAGCATAGCCATGCCGCAGCCGAACAAGCCGTAGCCATGGCCCGGGCCGGGGAAGTGGATGCGCTCATGAAAGGGAGCCTGCATACCGATGAACTGATGCATGCTGTGCTCGCCCCTGGTATCGGTTTGAGGACTGATCGCCGCATGAGCCATGTCTTTATGCTGGATGTGCCCGCCTATCCACGCCCACTCTTCATTACCGATGCCGCCTTGAATATCTTGCCAGATCTGCCTGCCAAGCGCGATATCGTGCAAAACGCCATTGACCTGGTGCATGCGCTGGGGATTGAGACTCCCAGAGTCGCGATCCTCTCGGCCGTTGAGATGGTCAATCCCGATCTGCCTTCCACGCTGGATGCGGCAGCGCTCTGCAAGATGGCCGATCGTGGCCAGATCACCGGCGGGGTGGTCGATGGCCCGCTGGCCTTTGATAACGCGGTCTCACCGGAGGCCGCTCGTACAAAGGGGATCATCTCCCCGGTGGCCGGTCTGGCCGATATCCTGGTCGTGCCGGACCTGGAGGCGGGCAACATGCTGGCCAAACAACTGGAGTACCTGGCCGATGCGCAGGCAGCGGGGATCGTCTTGGGCGCGCGCGTCCCGATTGTCCTGACCAGCCGGGCCGATAACCCTCTCTCCCACATGGCCTCCTGCGCGCTCGCGTTACTGCTGGTGCAGAGTAAACGGAAGGTGAAGCCATGAACAGCAGCAGGGAGCTATGAATGGACAAGCAAGCCATCGCCGTATTGCCGGCGCAACAGGCGCTTGGGCAGCTACATACTTCGCTCGAAGGGTTGAGTTCGAGCGAAGCCGAGCAACGTCGTGCGACCTCCGGCCCCAATATTCTCACCAAAAGCAAGCATACAGCGCTGGGCATCCTTGTAAGGCAATTGAAAAGTTCCCTCATTTACCTGTTAGCCTTTGCCAGTCTCTTCAGCTTTGTCCTCGGCGATCTTTCGGATGGCATCATCATCGCCATCATCCTCGTGATCAACACCTCACTCGGCTTTGTGCAGGAATACCGCGCAGAGCGAGCTGTCGAAAAGCTCTCTTCCTTTATTCGCAAGAAGGTGGTCGTCAAACGGCTCTCCTCGCTGGAGGATCTCGGCAATATTACGCTGCTCTGCACCGATAAAACGGGAACGCTGACCGAGGGGAAGATGCGCATTCAGAAGATCGTGGCAGAGGATCCCCTGCGCTGGCAGCTTTTCGCCGCTGCCAGCGTCGAGTCTACGGGGGAAAAAGGCGCATTGCAGTCAAACTCCTACGATGCGGCCTTTCTCGCCTACATCTCGCCCGAGATGCAGGAGCAGGCCAGGGAGTACCGGCAGGTGCAGGCCTTCCCCTTTGATCCAGAGCGGCGCAGGAGATGCGTGGTCCTCGAAGCGAGCAGCACGCACACACGTTACCTGGTCGTGCTGGGCGCGGTCGAGACCCTGCTTGCGCTCAGCGATGGCCAGGATCAGCAAAAAGAGCAGTATCTCGCCGAAGGGGCTGCGCGACCTGGCCCTGGCTTATCGCGAGCTACCTGCCTCCAGGCCCATTGACATCCCGCAGTATGAGCAGCAGCTAACTTTTTTGGGTTTTGTCACGCTCGCCGATCCCCTGCGGCCAACTGCGAAACAGGCCATCGAGCAGGCAGAAAACCTGGGGGTGGCCATCAAAATCCTGAGTGGCGATAGCAGGGAAGTCGCGGCCTACATCGGGAACCAGATCGGACTTGGAGGGGATGTTTATACCGGCGATGAACTGGCAAAGATGCCCCCTGACGAACTCGAGCGCGTGGTGAAGAGTTGTAACGTCTTTGCCCGTGTTTCTCCTGCCCAGAAATATACCATCATTGAGACCCTTAAACGCGATCACGTTGTTGGCTACCAGGGCGATGGCATCAACGATGCCCCGGCGCTCAAACTGGAGGATGTAGCCCTGGCGGTAGATAGCGCGGCGGACGTGGCCAAAGAAAGCGCCGATATAGTGCTGCTGAACAAGGACCTGGGCGTGATCATCAATGGCATTTACGGCGGGCGAGCAATCTTCCTCAATATCGATAAGTACCTGAAATACACCATGGTCGGCAACTTCGGCAATTTGTTTGCCCTGGCTATTCTCTACCTCCTCTCGCTCAACTTGCCGCTCCTTCCCGTGCAGGTATTGTTAAGCAGTCTGATCACGGATGTCCCCCTGATTACCATCGCTTCCGACAGGGTCGCGAGCCGGGAGGTGATGAGGCCAGAGCAGTACAATACGCGATCGTTGATGCTGATCTCGCTGGTGCTGGGCTCGTGTACGGCGCTGTTCGAGCTGCTCTACTTTGCGCTCGTGAGCACCCGGCCACCGTTGTTCGTCCAGACCAACATGTTCCTCTTTCTCACCTTGCTCCAGTTCATTGTCATTGTGTCCATCCGCAACCGTGATTTCTTGTGGAGAGGCACAAGGCCATCGAAGCTCTTAGCGACTGCCGTCGTGTTGGCACTGGTCGTCTCGTTTGCGTTACCCTATATCCCGCTCTCAGCGCACCTGTTCTCGTTTACACCGCTGCCAGGGCCCGAGCTGGCGATCGTCTTCGGGCTGGCCCTGCTCTACCTGGTGGTCCTGGATGTCCTGAAGGTCTGGTACTACCGGCTCATTGAACGAGAAGCCAGTATCGTGATGTGATTGTGACAGTCGGGCCAGGGTATGTGACAGCAATGTGACGCCTGGGCTCTATTCTTGAGAGAAGAAAAGTCTGGGGCAGACAGAGACGCTCCTTCGCAATGGCGAGGTACTCGTCGCTGGCGGCGGCGATCTCACACCCATCACCTCTGCTGAACTGTTCACCCGTTAGGCAAGGTTCAAACATGAACGATAGAACTTGACAATTGAACAGTCATATCATGTCATCCTGAGCGAAGCGAAGGACCTCTGTCACGTTCATTTGAACCATGCCTTAGCCATAGAAAAGGAGTAACAAGATGTTCCAGCGCATTCTGGTTCCTTTGGATGGATCGCTGCGTGCGGAGCGGGCCCTTCCGGTCGCAGCGCGCATTGCACGGGCCTCTGCTGGTTCAATCACAAGGCATGGTAACTTTGAAGCCTGAAAAGAGAGCGCAGGTTGGTCAAAGAGCATCAAGGGGATAGCTAGCTTACCTGCTCATGGGTGGCATTTTCTTCAGGGGCAGGTCTCACAATGAGCAGGGGAATGCTTGTCGCACCGAGCACACGCTCTGTCACACTCCCCACAGCCCAGCATTTGAGCCAGCCCCGCCCATGCGTGACCATAGCGATGATATCACAGCCACCCAGCCCTTTATTGCCACTCCCCCAGCAGTTCGACATTGAGCGCGAGATGGACACCACTTTGTACGAGCACCTGCTGGTGCGCTTCGACGATCAGAGCGGCAATATCAGCCGCATAGGCTCCCTTTGTGTTCACGATGTAGTTCGCGTTGCGTTTGGAGATCTGCGCGCCGCCGCGCATTCTTCCTGCTAAGCCTGCTCGCTCAATCAGCGCCCGTGCCGTGGTCCCAGGAGGATCTTTAAAAATCGACCCGCAATGCCGCCATTCAGGGTCATCCTGGTTACGCTCCTTCACGTGCCGCTCAAGCAATACCCTCAACACTGCCGGATCTTGCCGGTGCACTTGCAGAGCGAGGGTGACCACGAGTTCGGCAGGCTCAATCAGGCCGCGCGCAGGAAACACCACCTGCCCTTGCTCATCAATGTGGGTAAGCCGCTGTTCACGGAAGCGGCTATGGCGATAGCCCAGATCCAGCTCGTCATGCTGGTAGCGACTACGTACAATGGCCGGGAATGCAGGTGGTTCTGTCGCCTCACGATTACACGCACGGGCATCCAGCACTTCGATCCATTCCAGGGCCTGCCCCAGCTCCTGGTCGTGCGCGCCCACGTTACTGATGACCCCCGCGCCCAGCGTTCCAGGAATGCCTACGGCAAATTCCAGCCCTCCCCAGCCGAGTGGGACCAGCTCCTTGAGCAGGTGTCCCCAGCGCACGCCGGCTTCAGCAATGAGCAGGGCCATCTGCTCGGACTGCTCTTCGATGCGATAATTTTGCATGGCGAGACTGGCGACAATGCCGCGCACCCCGGCATCGGCGTAAAGGATATTGGAACCTGCCCCCACAACGAGCACTGGCCATTGCTCTCTGGCGCACAGGCTGAGCAGATCACTTAATTCCTGCTGTGTTTCAATCAATAGCCAGAGGTCTGCCAGGCCACCAACGCCAAAGGAACTATGCCTTGAGAGGGGTTCGTACAGGCGCAAGCGGTGTTGAAAGTATGGATGCAGGATGTCATAGACAAGAGCGCTCTCAAAGGCCATATGTTCGTTCCTTTCGCAAGAGTGTCTCTATATTCGCCTGGGGTTTGAGACTATCTGTTCATATGTCGCAGACGAAACTCTCCAAAGAGACAAAACATCATGATGGCTCCAAGCAAGATACATTCAATAGTATCTATGATGATAGCCTGTGGCGTGGCCGTTGTAGTCATGACACGCCAGATCTCAGCAATACTTATGATTATGATATAGAGCTCAATCTGCCGGAGCAGCCATTTCCTGGTCACGAAACACCTTTTTTCTTTTTGAGAGGAAGCCAATTCTCCTCAAACAAGGGTTGTGGGCTGTGACGCTCACGGAGACGAAGAACTGATCAGCTCATTACTTCACACAGGGGTATAACCCAAGTTATTAACCAGCCTGCCTATCTCAAAACATGTGTCCTTGCCCTCGCGTCACAGCCCACATGGTCTGCAACTGTCATCTTCTGACATGTGCTCCTTTCTTTTCCCCTCCGCCACCCGTCCTCCTCACACATAAAGCATACAACGCTCTTCTCACAACTGCATCACGAAAACACAAGACGGCATCACAAAGCTATCACATTCCCTCATGCGCTTTCCTTTCTTTGCTTCATTGAAGGAACAGCCTGCTTATTAGGCTTTCATCAGACATAGGCGAGCCTATGCGGGATCTCACAATCCCTGCGGGGGAACATCGTCTACAGTTCCCCATTGAGAAGCATAGTATGATGGACTCACATACTCATCACAGAAAGCCCCTGTGACATCACAGTTGGGACACAATGCTCCCTATGCGCACACCATCCCTATGCCTCCACTGATTGCAGTCGAAAACACAGCATGGAAACTTGTGACGAAATTGTGACGAGGAGGATTTTCTCTGTGACCATTTTGTGAAACCTATGGGCTATCCTTAAAAAGGAGTGAATGGCATAGCCGGCCTTCTCTCAGTGTTGATTGCAGCCCGCAAGGGCAGGCTACGAGTACAACGGCTCCCTAAGGAGGATCCTATGAACACTTTGACGCTCGATCAAGAATTGCACGAACTGAACAGCCAGATAATCCAGCTCGGTACTTTAGTAAAACATGCCCTGGCAAGGGCGCTTGGAGCGCTCGAAACAGGCGATCAGGATCAGGCAGGCGCTGTGGTGATGGAGGACACCCCCATCGATGATCTGCATTTAGCTATCGAAGAGCATACCCTCCACATCTTGAGCCTGCACCAGCCTCGTCTCGGAGCGCGCGATATCCGCTTCCTCGCTTCAGCGCCTCCCATCGGCATCGACCTTGAACACATGGGAGACGAGGCCGCAGGGATCGCCCAATATGTCTTGCGCATGCTGCCGCTTCGTACTCAAGCAAGAGCCACCGGAGAGACCTCGCTCGCACCTGATCCAGCAGGACTACAGCCCACTGGTAATGGAACCGGAAACGATCAACTTCACGAGACGCTCTTCATCCAGCGCTTGCTTGCTATCGGCCAGGAGGTTGTCTCTCTCATCCACAGAACGATGAAGGCCTTCAGCAAGCGTGATGCGCAGGCGGCGCGCAGCATCTGGGAGCAAGACATCAGCGTGCACAGGCATGAATACACCGTGCATCACGACTTGATGGCAGTCCTCGCAGATGACCTGGCCATGGCCGCCCTGGATCATGATCCCCACATCTTGCAGCGGGTGACCTACCTGCTCTGGATCGGCTACGAATTGGGGCGCATCGCCGACCACTGCGCCAACATCTGTGAACGCATTGTCTTTATCGTTGAAAGCGAGACGGATATCCTTGCCCCGCTCGACTGAACCAGCTCCCTCTGCCTGTGACAGAATTGTGAGAGAAGTTTCTCTCCTTGTGATGGCATTGTGAACTGGTGGGCTTATGCTTTCTCCGGATGAAAAGTAATGGCTGGGATACGGCTACGGTCTCTGCCATACAGTGATACAATACAGTGAGGCAGTGTTCATAGTTACATGCATCCTCATTGTCGCCAGTGAGGTGCAAGAAAGGAAAGCCATGGATATACTTCTGATCGGGGCACCGGGAGCAGGGAAAGGAACGCAGGCAGAGAAACTTTCTAAGCTGTTCACTCTACGTCATATTGCCAGTGGAGACCTGTTCCACAAGGCCTTTGAAGAGCAGGCTGAACTCTGGCGAAAGGCTCAAATGTATGTTGATCTTGGGGAACTGGTCCCCGACGAGATGACGATCCCGATGGTAATGCGCCACATTGAAGAACCTGAAAGCATGCAAGGGGTGCTGCTGGATGGCTTTCCGCGGACGCTTGCGCAAGCACAGGCGCTGGATACAGAACTCCAGCATCTCAACCGCCAGATCGATCTGGCGATCTACCTGAAGGTTGCTCAAGGGGAGTTACATCAGCGGCTCGAAGGCAGACTGTTCTGCCAGGCACACCAGCACATCTACCACGTCAAATTTCGTCCACCACAGATAGCCGATCGCTGTGATCTGGATGGAAGCAGCCTCTACCAACGCCCTGATGATACCGGAGAAGCAGCGCGCAGGCGACTGGTCATTTTCTTCAGTCAAACCGTTCAGGTGCTCGACTACTACCGTATGCAGCACAAGCTGAAAGAAGTGGATGGAAATCAAAGTATCGATCAAGTCCATACGGCGCTCTTGAGTACCATCAACGACTACACTGGAAGAGCAAGGCAGGCTTGAAGAGTCTTACATCACTTTGTGATGATAACGAGGAAAAGAACCTATTCTCTCGAAGGGTAGGGCAAAGAACTAACAAATTCGTCACAATGCAACGCTGCAATCTAACAAATCGGTCACAATTTCAAGAGCGGATCGCAAACATACGGCATAAAAAATGAAGCGGCTGGAAAGTCTTGAGAACTTGCCAGCCGCTTTGGGAGTTGCCAGTTGGCTCCCAACTGGCCTGCTCCGCTCCTAGCTTCCCTCCCCCTATGGTTATTATGTTACACAGCTAGGGGCTTGGCTTTCGGCTCGCTCTTGTGGATCAGCCGGCCAGTCCAGGGGGTGCCAAGCAAGGGCAGCACGTAGCTATCCAGGCCATAGTAGCCTGCGACACGCCAGGCCAGGATGACGAACAGCGCCAGGAGGCCCAGGATCGGGTTCGTGCTGACCGTGCCTGCTAGCAGGTAGTTCATATTCATGAACACCCCGAAGAAGGAGGCGATGCCCGTCAGCAGTCCCAGGATCAGCGCGATGCCAACCAATACTTCACCGAAGGTGACCATGTAGGCAAAGATGCCGGCATTAGGCAGCACGACTGTCTGCAAGAACCAGGCATACCAGCTCTGCACAGCCGGATGCGGGCCTGCTGTTTGCGCCAGCGCTCCTTTGACAAAGCCGGCAACAGCGGCTCCATCATGGCCACTAAAGACCCAGGGGCTCCCGATCTTGGTGCCAAAGGACGAATCGAAGGTAAATGAATAGCCCGTCAGCTTCTCCAGGCCGGCGGTGAGCCATTCATAGCCAATATACAAGCGGACGATCAACCAGAACCAGGCCATGCGGGTATCGGCAAACAGGAACTTCGCAATCGGGGGTTCTGGAATATGGGTTGCTTCTTTTGGTCGAATGACCGTTGTGTTACGCATGTTGTCTACTCCTCTCTCATGCAATGAGAGCTTGTATCTGTTGAGATAATCTCACAACTTCACGAAAGAACGTTTTCCTGTCGAATGGATCTTGTTTCATTCGACATCCTTATGATAACCCCCTGAAATCACAGCACGGTCACTTTAGTGGGCAAAAATATCACATGCGCATCACAATTACCAGGTAGCTCTAATAGGAAGAGAGGCATGTATTCTGCAAGGATAAGCGCTATAGCAAAAAAGTCTCCGGCTGCTTGAAGCAGCCAGAGACAATTCATTACCATACCCATGGCGACGCGAGAGCCTACGTCCGGCGAACCGTGGCAGCCGGTTGAGGTCGGAATATGGCTCCCGGTTTCCAGGGCAGGCCTAACGCAGGAAGCAACCAGCGGTCAAAGCCGATCCAGCCACAGACCCTCCATGACAGAACCAGGAATAGGCCGAGCACTCCCAGCACGGGATTGACACTGACCGTGCCCGCCAGCAGGTAATTCAGGTTCATTAACACCCCAAAGCCTGCCGCTATCCCCGTCAGGATGCCCAGGAGCAGTCCTACGCCCACCGCAAATTCTCCCCACGTGATCAGCATCGACCAGACGCCCGCATTGGGCAGCACAATATGCTGTAAAAACCAGGCATACCAGCCTTGCACCGCTGGATTGGGGCCGGCACTCTTGGCCAACGCCCCTGCCACAAAGCCTTTGATCGCTTTGCCTGATATGCCCCAGGCAGGCGAGGTAATCTTTTCCCACCCGGCCAGCAACCACTCGGCCCCCACATACATGCGCACCACAAACCACATGGGAGACGATCCAGTTGAGCCGAGGAAAAAGCGGGAGATCGATGGCTCAGGAAACTGCTCGGCTGGAGCACTCACCACTAAAGCAGAGCGCTCCTGGGCATATCGCACAAAGGCCAGGATCAGCGCGAGGACAAACAGGATAGGCAGCGCTATCCCCCAATAGTCATTAGCCGTTGAAGCGGTAATGTCCAGGATGATATGCAGAAGTGTCCACACTCCTGCCAGAACAACAATAATCAAAGCCAGAGTAAACGTTGCATTCCGTTGTGTAGGCATAACCTCTTTCCTCCTTTCAAGTGGAACCCATTCGTTCCAACTTCCAATACTCTTATTTTTGAACATCAACATCACAAAGGAGTCACATCAGGGCTTTACGCATCACGAACACGTCACAATCCGTGAGGATACCGCCAGCAGAAACGACCCATTGAAATGTGCTATTGCCTTAGGATGGCGTAAAGGCGTTGAAATTGAAACGGTGCCCCTCAAACTTGAAACAACAGAAGGCTGGCTGTATGGGATTCCTGCCAGCACCGGGATTCCCACCCGCCTCGTGACGAACATTGACGGCAACACCTTTAATGAGTACTGGGGTAATATCCTTTGCCGTTAGTAGTCAGTCCATTTTGAAATTTGTGATCTCTTGAGGGAAAGCAAGGCGCAAGAGGCTTATCTTCCCCCAAAAATCAGATTGGACTGACTACTAGCTTTAGAAGATGATCTTGATTCTCCTGAATCTTTGGCATCTACCCATGTATTATTGTGTTATATAATAAATACGCTGAGGAAAATGTCACAAACCCGTGGGGAAACGTGGATCCGGGTCTGAAAGCGAACTATCCTGTTTTGGCGACCAGAACTAACACAGTCCTTGATACAACTACAAAGACACCACAGTTGCCGGTGAGTAAGGGCCGGCGCTGGCTGATGTGGTGCGTGGCGACGCTGGCATATTTACTCATTGTCTCGCAGCGCTTTGCTCCGGCGGCGGTCGTGGGCACAATGATGCAGCGTTTCACCATTGGCGCGGCGGAAATTGGTATTCTGGCCGCCTTGCAGTTCTTCGTATACATGCTGCTACAAATCCCGGCGGGTACCCTGGCCGATTTACTAGGCCCGCGCCGCGTGCTTTGCTGCGGTACAGCCCTGGCCGGTATAGGAACGATTATTTTTGGCCTCTCGCTCACTTTCCCCGTCGCGCTTGTGGGCCGCGCCCTGCTTGGTCTCGGTGACGCGCTGATGTTCGTGAACATCATGCGCCTGCAAGCCTCATGGTTCGAGCCGCGTGAGTATGCCACGCTGAGCGGGCTGGTGATGTGTGCAAGCGGCCTGGGTGGGGTGCTGGCAACAGCCCCGCTGGTGGTGCTCGTCGATCTGGCAGGGTTCACTATGTCCTTTGTGGGCGCCGGCATCCTCCTGCTGATGCTCTCCGTCCTCATTGTACTAGTGGTGCGTGATCGCCAGGCCGGAATACTAGAGCAGCGCCCAGGCCTGTTGCGCCCGCTCATCTCCATCGCCAGCAATGCGCGGAGCTGGCCGCCCTTCCTGGTCCAGTTTGGCATCGTTGGCCCTGTTGTGACCTTTACCAGTGTCTGGGGAATCCCATTTTTGATGGAAGCGCGTGACATGAGCCATACCGCCGCTGCTGTGGCGCTGGGCCTCTTCTCTATTGGGATGAGCATTGGCGGACCATTGATCGGCTTCATCTCGGATAGAATAGAGCGACGCCGCATCCCTTTGATCGTCGCAACCGGCACTGCGGCCTGCCTGTGGCTGGTTCTCATTGCTGGTGGGACTTCTCTGCCGTTGAGCTTAATTATAGGAACCATCTTTCTCCTCGGGATGGTATCGTCTATCTCCTCAGTAGGCTTTGCGCTGATCAAAGAAGTTAATGATGTGTGCTACTCTGGCCAGGGTGCGGGCTTCATGAACGCGGGCGGATTTCTATGCGTGACCGGGCTGCAACTGGCCGTTGGCTACCTGCTCAGCATCCAGTGGACTGGCGAGATTGTCGCTGGCGAGCGCGTCTATTCGGCGCAGGCGTTCAGCCACTCGTTCTGGCTGCTGCTGGCGATGACGCTAGTCGCGCTGCTCGGAGCGCTCCTCGCTCGCGAAACATATGGCCAGCAAGAACAATAGGAAATACCTTCTGAAGGTGGTATAATAGGGCCATCGAATGGCAGAAGTATATGGCCGGGTAATCAATACGAGAAAGAATGAGAGCCTATGGCGCTGGAACGCCGGCAAACAATGAGTGTTGAAGAATACTTTCTTCTGGAGGAGAGCGATCCTGACACGCGCTATGAATATATTGATGGCTATGTGTACGTGACGGCAGGAGGATCCTCCTCGTTAGCTCGCAATCCATGAACATGGAACTCTACCGGAAAGAACAAAACATATGGGTCTACTATCCCCTTAAGGACAATGACGTGATTAAGGTTCAAGACGTATGGACCTACTATGCTCTTGGGGACAACGACGAGATTAAGGTACAAAACAAATGGGTCTACTATGCGTTCGGTGGCAATGACGAGATTGAGTTAGCATGCCTGGGAGTTCACTTTCCGGTGGCGGAGGCTTATGAAGGCGTAGACTTTGAAGAGGACTTTTCGGCAGAAGAGGGAAACGATACCTTATGACAACCACATCGTATGAGCGTGTTGACCAGGCAGTTGAGCAAGCTAGTCCAGCGATCAAACGCATTGTTAGCGAAGTGTGGCAGCTCGCCGAGCTATCGCTGCAAGAGGTCAAATCGGCGCAACTGCTGATCAATATTTTGCGGGAACATGGCTTCACGATCACCAGCACGGGTACGGCTGGAGTCCCAACGGCCTTCATCGCTGAGTATGGCTCCGGGTCGCCCATCCTCGGCTTCCTGGCTGAATACGATGCGCTGCCAGGCCTCGGCAACGAGCCGGTACCCTATCGAGAGCCGCGCAAAGATGGCAACACGAGCGGCCACGGCTGCGGGCACAACCTGCTAGGGGCAGCGTGTGTTGGGGCAGCCATCGCCCTGAAGCAGGTGATGGCCGAACAACACATTCCGGGCACCATTCGTGTCTATGGCTGCGCCGCCGAGGAGACCGAAGGAGCCAAGGTCTACATGGCTCGCGCCGGACTGTTCAAAGACCTGGATGTCGCGCTACACTGGCATCCCGGCCCGCTGGCCAGGGTCTCCAACTTCAAATCGACGGCCGTCGACCAGTTGCAGATCGAGTTCTCTGGCAAAGCCGCTCACGCCGCAGCGGCGCCCTGGCAGGGACGTAGCGCTCTGCATGCCGCGGAACTCTTCGCCCATGGCATCAACCTGATGCGCGAGCATATCGAGCCGTCAGCGCGACTCCATTACGTCTACGAGAGCGCAGGAATGGCCCCGAATGTCATACCAGATTACGCCAGGCTGCGCCTGTATGTGCGCGACAAGGACCGGGCACAAGTCGAGGCCTCGACCGCATGGATAAAGCAGATAGCCGAGGGCGCCGCCCTTGCGACGCAGACCACCTCAAAAGTACTGGTCTACACCGGCCTCTACGACCTCTTGCCGAACACTCCCCTGGCCGAATGCATGCAGGTCCATCTTGAACGCGTTGGCGTCCCTGCGTATACCGAAGAGGAACAGGCCTTTGCGAGAGAGCTACAGCGAAACTTCGGCGTTGAGCCGGAGGGCATGACTTCAGAGACACAGCCTCCACCTGATGAAAATAGCTCGATGGGCGCTTCGACGGATGTCGGGGATGTCAGTTGGAACGTGCCAACGATGGGCTGCGGTATGCCCACTGTCCCGCTCGGCATCGCCATGCATACCTGGGCGGCCACAGCGTGTCACGGCACGAGCATCGGGTTGAAAGGGGCGCTTCAGGCAGCCAGGGTACTCGCGGCAACCGGCCTGGATATATTGACGGATGCCGGACTACGCCAGGCTGCTCGCGCTGACTTTGAGCGCCGCGTGAGCGGGCAGGCCTATGTCTCGCCGCTCTCGCCCGAAATGGAGCGGCCTCTGGGAATTCCTGACTGGCTCAGCAGTGACGTTTTGCAGGATGGGGCGCAAGATGTTATGGGGAGGCAGGCGTAATCTTCCAGGTGCCGTACTGCCCTGAACAATACCCGCTGCCATCGAGTGCGCAAAAGTTCCCTACAATAGCGCCGTTGGCCTCGACTGAGCCGGTAAATAGGAGCGCTGCACGCCCTGTATTGTCCAGCACGATAAAGCGGACATGCCCGGACGTATCGACCGTTCCCGTAAACACGCCGCTGATCCGAGGACTGCTATTGACCGTGAAGGAACCGCTGATATTTCCCCCAGATTGCTGTATTCTAATGTTTGATACGTAGACCGTCTGGTTTTGCGGTGTATCGTACATGACGCCCTGGTACAATCCCGCTATATGTGGATAGCCCGGCGACGCAGGGGTAGGTACGGGTGTAGGAACAGCGGGAGGAGCCGCCGCAGGGGACGAAGCAGAAACGCTAGCAGTGGAAGTTACCGCCGGCTCAGGACTGCCAATAGATGTAGGAGCAGGAGCAAGAACCCTGGCCCGCTTTGGCGAGGCTGGAAGAGCGGCGTGATCATTGCGCTGGCCTCCAGCGCCAGCGTAGGACAAGAATGCAGCGCCGATACCCAGGCCAATCACGAATCCTAATATAATAAGGATAAGCGCACCCAGGAGCCACGAGCGGCGGGTCGTGGGCCTCTTACCTGAAGCTGCCTGCGTCATGCCACTTTTCGCAAGCTGGCCGGTAGCAACGACTCGATGCCCTGGAACTGGTAGCAGAGCAGGTTTAACCGCCGCCTGCTCCCTTGAGCCGGCATGCAGCGCCCGGCGAAACGCCTCCACTGTTGGGAAACGGGTATTTCTGTTAAGAGACAACCCGCGCTGTATAGCCTGTGATACAGCCCTCGGAACAGATGGTACTATCCAGTGTAGCGGGATGAGAGGATCAGCTCTTCCTTCGCTCAGCTCCATCATGCGATGCAGGGCATCGGCAGGGACCTGCCCGGCCAGCAGCGTGTAGAGGGTTGCAGCAAGCGCATAGATATCCGAACGTGGGCCTGTCCCTCGTGTGTATTGCTCCGGCGCGCTATACCCGGCTGAACAATGCCGAACAGCGGTCGTCGTCCCTTCTGCTTCATACTTCTTGGCAATACCAAAATCAACAAGAGCAGGAGTACCACCTTTCGTTGGGACAATAATGTTTGCCGGTTTGATGTCCCGGTGGATAATAGGCGGGTCTTGACGATGTAAATAGGCAACAGCATCCATGATAGGCTCTACAATTGCCAGCGCTTGAGGCAGTGAAAACCGCTGACCCGGCTGCTGTTGTCGCAGCGTTTCCAGGTTTGGCCCCTCAACATAATTCATGAGCATATATGCTCGATGATGCTCGTCATCGCGAAACACACGAAAAACATGGGGCAAAGCCGGGTGTTCGAGCCGAGTCAACACTTCACACTCAAAGGCAAAGCTCTCAAGTTCTCGCTTATCGGGATCAATTACCTCTTTGAGTGCAAAAAGGTTCCCCTGCTCCTCTCGATCCTTCACCAGGTAAACTGCGCTAAAACCACCGGTGCCAAGTACCTCTTCTACAACATAACGGCCTTCTATAATGGTACCGGTGGGAAAAGGAGACCTTACCTGCTGCATTCTGCACCTCGAAAACTTCCCAGACTGCATGCTCATGTAACAACTTCCTACACTTGCAAACCGCTTACGGAGGTTCACTTATATACACGCAGATGCATATAGAAGTAGATTAAGTTTCATTAGTCCGGCCTCTCAGCAAGGATAAGTTGCAATCTGCCAGAAAATGCCGTAGAATTATGTTCAGGCAGAACTCATAGGCGTCATCTTTTCCTAGCGTTGCTTGATCTAGCTTGCGGTAGCCTTACCGCAATAGTATCCCTCTTGTTCCGCACAAGAGGAAAAAGAAAGGAGAAACGTCATGTTGACCCGTCCAAGAAGGAGAGCCACTCCCTGGCTCTTGCTCCTCCTGCTTATTCCTTTCGTTGCCCTGCTCTGGCCACCATTCTATAACTTTGACAAGCCAGAGTTCATCGGCATCCCGTTTTTCTACTGGTACCAGATACTGTGGATCATTCTCGTTGCCATCTTGATGGCGATAGTCTACTTCCTGGGGGCCTGAATGAAACGATAGCAGCCCGGTAGCTCATCCGGCATAAGTATTTTGCAGGAGCTATCTGGCAGCAGGCATCTCGTTCCATCTGGCAAAGTATTTACGGAAAGGAGAAGCCATTGAAACCCAATCTCAATCTGGTCTCTCTCATTGTCTTCATTGTTTTCTTCGTACTCGTCACGGTCGTCGGTTTTATAGCCGCGCGCTGGCGGCGTGGCAACCTCGACCTGCTGAATGAATGGGGCCTGGCAGGGAGGCGCTTTGGCACCGTCGTCACATGGTTCCTGCTAGGCGGTGACCTCTACACGGCTTACACCTTCATCGCCGTACCCGCCGCCATGTTCGGCCTGGGCGCCCTGAATGGCTGGTTTGCTGTGCCTTACACCATTCTCGTCTTCCCGATCGTCTATGTGCTGATGCCCAGATTATGGACCGTGTGCAAGACGCGCGGCTATGTCACCGCCTCCGATTTTGTCAAGGCCCGCTTTGGCAGCGGCCTGCTTGCCCTGGCAATGGCCATTACCGGCATCGTAGCCACCTTACCTTACATTGCCCTGCAAATGTTTGGTATCGAGGTCAGCCTTGCCGCGCTTGGTATCCCGCTGAACATCCATCTTGGTAGTGTGAGCTTTGACCTGCCTCTGCTCATTGCCTTCCTCATCCTGGCCGCCTATACCTATACCAGCGGGCTGCGCGCCCCGGCCATGATCGCTCTGGTCAAAGACATCATGATCTTGACCGTGATATTCGTGGCGATCATCTATATTCCCATTCACCTGGGCGGCTTCGGCCACATTTTCGCGGCAGTACACGCCAAAGCTGCAAAGTCTACCCCGAAGGCTCCTTTCTACGAGTTCCTACCACCTAATCTGTTCCTGGCCTACACCACGCTGGCAGTGGGTTCTGCTCTTGCACTCTTCCTGTACCCGCACGCCATCACCAGCACATTGAGCAGTAGTAGCAGCGGGGTAGTCAAGCGCAACACCGCCCTGTTGCCCATCTATTCGCTGATGCTGGCCTTTATCGCCCTGCTTGGCTATATGGCTATCGCTGCAAAAGTCAACCCGCTCGCCGGATTCCAGGCCAACGGCTCGGTTCCAGCCCTCATCCTCCAACAGTTCCCGGACTGGTTCGCAGGCTTCGCCTTCGCCGCCATTGCCATCGGCGCGCTGGTGCCTGCTTCTGTGATGTCCATTGCGGCAGCTAACCTGTTCGCGCGCAATGTTTACAAGGAGTATCTGCACAGGAATGCGAGCGATCGGGAAGAGTCGAGCGTCGCCAAGCTGGCCTCGTTCATCTTGAAGTTCGGTGCCGTGCTGTTCATCCTCTACATCCCAACGGCTGAGGTGATCAACTACCAGCTCCTGGGCGGTATCTGGATCCTGCAAACGCTCCCTGCAGTCTTCCTGGGCCTGTTCACACGCTGGTTCAACCGCTGGGCGCTGCTAATTGGCTGGATCGCAGCAGAGGTGGTAGGCACGATCATGTTCTTCAACGCGGGGCTTAAGACTGTCTTTACCCTTCATCTCGGCTCGCTTACCCTTATTGCCTATGCTGCTGTCTTCGCCCTGGTCGCCAATCTTATTCTCTCCATCGTGCTGACGCCGGTCTTCGACGCCATTGGCTTGAGGTCCGGCATGGATGAGACCAAGCCAGCCGATTACGTGGAACCGATTGCGGAGCCGAAGGAGGTGCTGCCAGAGGCGCTGGGATAACAGCGGTTCATCTACCCACAATATACAAGGGTTATTGCAAGAATAGAGGTTCCAGGGCAGAGGAGGCCAGCGGAGCTCTGCTCTACCTCGTGCTGATTCCGAATTGAGGTTTTACAAGGGCGATCCTTGCAGTCGCCCTTGCTTGTCTTCGTGCACCGATTCGCCTTCCTATCGCATTCGCCTGCAAAGTCCAAAGGCCCACTCAAGCGCCGGAGGGGAGGGACGGGCGACCAGGACAGGGACAAGTGTTTGTGGAGGCATGGTGTGTGCGAAGGGACGGACGGGCGACCATAAAGGCCCACCCAACCGCCCCGCATCCACCCTCGCCCCTACGA
>CADDZH010000010.1 GCA_902812455.1 Chloroflexota bacterium
GTCAATAGCGAACGCCTATCCGCCGCCTGCACCTTTGAACTCTTCGCCGCTGACCGAGCCTACGAACTCGCCATCGCCGGCAATATCCCCTTCCGCGATGCTTATCGCATGGTTGCAGAGGAGGTAACGGCGCTCCTCGATCAGCACCAGCCGTTGCCGGTCGAGAGCCAGCAACAGCTTGTCCGGCGGCTGGCCGCTCGCAGCCACCAGGGCGGCCCAGGTAACCTGGGGCTGGAGCAGGCCCGTAACTGGCTCGAAGCAGTCGAAGCCGCCTGGAAGCAACGCGCAGAAACTTTTACAGCAGTCATACAAAAACTGGTAGGAAACCTGGCCCCCACAAGGGAGGCCACTACATCTTCTGGTCTTGAATAAGGGGACATGTAGTGACTCCCCTGGTGGGAGTCAGGCCATAGTTTTCAGATAAACTCTAAACCCCACAAGGAGGACACTTATTATGGCAACAGCCGTACTCGCTTATTCGGGCGGCCTGGATACCTCGGTCGCCATCCGCTGGATAAAGGAACATTATGATCTCGACGTAATCACGCTCACGGTCGATCTTGGCAATGAGCGCGATCTTCCTGCCATTGCTGCGCGGGCTAAGCAGATCGGCGCAATCAAAGCGCTGGTTGTCGATGGCCGTGCGGATTTTGTGCGCTATTTTGTCTGGCCTGCCTTACAAGCAGGAGCAATCTACGAGGGACAATACCCTCTTGCGACCGCCCTGGCGCGCCCCTTGATCGCACGTCTCCTGGTTGAGGTCGCGCGTGCAGAGGGAGCTGTAGCTGTAGCCCACGGCTGCACCGGCAAGGGTAACGACCAGGTGCGCTTCGACGTTTCGATCAACACGCTGGCACCCGATCTGAAAATCATTGCGCCGGTGCGAGAGTGGAGCATGACACGCGACAACGAGATAGCCTATGCAGCCGAGCATGGCATTCCTCTTAAAGTAACCAGTGCCAGCCCGTACTCGGTCGATCAAAACCTGTGGGGGCGAAGCATCGAATGCGGCGTGCTGGAAGACCCCTGGATAGAGCCACCCGAAGAGGTCTACGCCTGGACAAAGAGTTCCGGGCCGGCGGAACCTGCCTACGTGGAGATCAGCTTCGAGCAAGGCATGCCAGTGGCGCTGAATGGCGAAGAGATAGATGGTGTGACGCTGATTGAGACACTGAATAAACTGGCAGGGGAGTATGGTATTGGCCGTATTGACCACATCGAAAATCGACTTGTGGGCATCAAGTCACGCGAAGTCTACGAGGCCCCTGCTGCCGTCGTGCTGCATACAGCTCACCGGGCATTGGAGAGCCTGACATTGAGCCGCGACCAGGCGCGTTTCAAAGAGATAGTGGCCGCCGAGTACGCGCGCCTCATTTATAACGGCCAGTGGTACAGCGCGCTGCATCAAGACCTGGCAACATATGTGCAGAGTACGCAGCGTTTCGTGAGCGGAGTGGTGCGCGTGAAGCTCTCACAAGGGCATTGCGCTGTGGTTGGTCGCAAATCGGAACATTCGCTGTACAACCACAGCCTGGCGACGTATGACACAGGCGATCAATTCGACCACCAGGCAGCACTCGGCTTCATTAAGCTGTGGGGTCTGCCACTCACCACCCAGGCCCAGGCACAATTGTTACCCTCTATTGGAGTAGAAGGAAACTTGCTGCAAGGAGCGACTATCAAGGAGGAGCAAACACAATGATTACAATGGCTTGCAATTTGAAAAACAGGCATTTCCTGAAGCTGGACGACTTCACGCCCGAAGAGATCGACTTTCTCCTGCACCTGGCCACAGAGCTGAAAGCGGCGAAATATGCCGGAACCGAGGTGCAGCGCCTGCAAGGAAAGAACATTGCCCTCATCTTTGAAAAAGATTCGACGCGCACACGCAGCGGATTCGAGGTTGCAGCTTTCGATCAGGGCGCTCATGTTACTTACATAGCTCCGAATGGCTCCCATATCGGCAGCAAGGAAAGCATAAAGGATACTGCCCGTGTCCTGGGCCGCATGTACGATGGCATCCAGTATCGAGGATTTGCGCAGGCGCAAGTGGAAGAACTGGCCCGCTACGCCGGCGTACCGGTATGGAATGGACTGACCAACGAAGCCCATCCGACCCAGGTGCTGGCCGACTTGCTCACCATGCAAGAACACGCCCACAAACCCCTGGAAAGCGTTTCATTCTGCTTCCTCGGTAACACCGGCTCTAACATAGGCGATTCCCTCATGATAGGAGCCGCGAAGATGGGCATGGATATTCGCCTGGCTGGCCCCAAACAATACTGGCCCCACGAGGCTCGCCTCGAGCAGGCATATGCTATTGCCAGGGAGACTAGAGCGCGCATCACTCTGACAGAGGATGCTGAGGCGGCTGTCTGGGATTGCGATTTTCTCTATACCGATGTCTGGGTATCGATGGGCGAATCTCAGACCCTGTGGGGCGAGCGCATCAAGCTGATGCTTCCCTACCAGGTCAATAGCAGGCTCATGGCGATGACGGGTAAGCCAGATACAAAATTTATGCATTGCCTGCCTGCCCTCCATAATACTGACACGCAGGTAGGAAAAGAGATATACGAGCAATATGGCCTGGAAGCCCTGGAGGTCACAGACGAGGTCTTCGAATCGGAAGCCTCCATCGTCTTCGATCAGGCTGAGAATCGGCTGCACACCATCAAGGCCATCCTTGTAGCGACGCTAGCAGGCTAACGCTGGCAATCTGCTGCACTATGGGCACAATTTCCTCAATACTACGAGTAGGGCCAGCAAGGGTATCGAAAAACTCGAAGCTGGTCAAGGTGTAGAGGATATTGACTGCCTCATCGAGAGCTGAAGCCTTAAATCGTTCATGCTGCTCGATAAGTCGCCCGGCAATGACACGCAGACCCTGCCTCCGCCGTTCGTCTCGCGCTCGTATCACCTGCTCGAAATCTGGGTCGAGCATGGCCAGGCCGCGCAGCCGGCGCAAAACGCTCCGGTCGGACTGCCAGAAGCGACCGAAGACCGCAATGTACTCGTCCAGGGCGTCGAGCGGCTCTGGACGACGGAAGGCGGAGGCCAACTGCTCCATCCCCCCCGAGAACGCCTGGGAATCACACAGCGCTTCAAGCAGCCCAGTTTTGGAGCCAAACTGGTGGTAAACAGTCATGCGCGCAACATCGGCCTGTCGCGCGACGGCTTCGATAGAGAAACGGGCAAAGCCGTCAGGCTCCATGAGCAGTTCGCGAGCTGCCTGGATGATGCGCGCTCGCGTTTGTTCAGTAGTTATCTGGCGCTGGCCGAGTCGATACGGGCGAGGACTCATAAAGGGCTTGACAACCTCCATAATTTATTGTATATTCTGTCTAGCCAAATATTAATTGGATGGACTGACTATATGATAGATCAGAGCACGGGCATTGTAAAGCCCTCTCTTATCGTGGGTTTTTCATCCTTCCAGGTGAAAGGTAGGGGCTCGATTGATCCAGGCTCCATCGTCAATTATGAATTTTAACAAACAAAATTGGCAAGGAAAGATCCGCTTGCGGGTCACTGGCCTGTAGGGACAAGGGGTGGGGTGAGGTGGATGAAGGGGCCTTATGCTTGTCCTGGCTGGAGCCTGAGCAAACCCGTGGGTCTGCTGCAGGGACGAGGACAAGCACAAGGCCCCCGCCCATCCACCCCTTGTCCCTACAGCAAGGGCGCACTCGTCTCTCGTGTGACATACAGCCGAGAGCAGAAGGTAGCTGAACCGGTAGGATAGGGAATGCAGAAGGAGAATCGTCATGACCGATCATCAGCAGTTCACCAGGGCTGCAGAGACAAAGATGGATACAGCATCACAGCCCCTGCGCCCGCTCAAAGTTGGCATCAACCTGCCGGCAACTGAAGGTGGCATGGCTGGCAAAACCGCAAGGTGGACAGACCTGCTTGCTTTTGCTGAGCGGGCAGAGGCGCTCGGCTTTGATTCGCTCTGGGTGCCAGATCATCTCCTCCTCAAATGGCAAGAACAGACGCATGGAATCTGGGAGTGCTGGTCGTTGCTGGCGGCGCTGGCTGCCGTGACCAGCCGCGTGGAATTAGGCCCTCTCGTCACCTGTACGGCTTTTCGCAGCCCGGCGCTCCTCGCGAAGATGGCTGACACAATCGACGAGATCAGCGGAGGACGCTTGATCCTGGGGTTAGGCGCCGGATGGGGAGGGCCAGAAGACCGTGCTTTCGGCGTTCCCAGCGACCACCGCGTTGATCGCTTCGAGGAGGCGCTGCAGATCATCGTGCCGCTGCTTCATATGGGCCATGTCAACTTCGAGGGCAAGTACTACCAGGCGCAGGACTGTGAGCTGCGCCCGCGCGGGCCTCGGCCCGGCGGCCCACCAATTTTGATCGGTGCCAAGGGGCCGCGCATGCTGCGCCTGGCAGCAACCTATGCAGATCTCTGGAATGCCGAAGGGCCGCTACGCCGGCCAGAGGAGATCATTCCGTTGCGCACATCAGGCGATGCCGCCTGTGCCGAGGTTGGTCGCGATCCTGCCACGCTCGGTCGCAGCGCCTCTGTAGTGGTCAACCTCCCCATGGCGCAAGCCAAGAGCGGGCAGCGCTCATCAGCACACAGTGAGCAGCCAGAAGCAACGTCGCCTGAGGAGGTCGCCGAAATGCTCCGTGGCTACGCGCGCCAGGGCCTCAGCCATGTCCAGCTCTGGCTGACTCCGAACACCATTGATAGCCTTGAGTGGTTCAAGGTGGTTCTCGACGTGCTGGATCATAGTGAGGCGTGATTCCAACTATATATAAGGAGGTATGTTGTATGAAATTGGGACTGCACATCTATGATTTTAGCTGGCCGGGAGGAGCCAGTCAGCTTGGCCCTACACTGGTCAAGATCGCGCAGGCTGCCGAGGCATGGGGATTTGATCGCATCAGCACAATGGATCATGTATGGCAAAGCCACTATCTCGGTGGGCCGGAACGCGAGGTGCTCTCCTGCTATCCGACCCTGGCATTTCTGGCTGCCCATACCAGCCGGATCAAGCTGCTCGCCCTGGCAACGGCGAGTCCTTACTGGTATCCGGTCTTGCTGGCGAAGACGGTGACCACTTTGGATGTGCTTTCTGGTGGTCGGGCCTGGCTTGGAATTGGAGCCGGTGATTACGAAGAGGAGGCACAGGGGTCGGGACTGCCCTTCCCGCCACTGAAAGAGCGCTACGAGAGGCTGGAGGAGATGCTCCAGATCTGCTTGCGCATGTGGCAGGGTGAACAGGGCGACAAGCGTCCGTTCGAGGGGAAGTACTACCGCATCGAGCGTCCATTCAACATCCCGCAGAGCCTCACGCGGCCTCATCCACCGATTCTGATTGCTGGTAGTGGTGAGCAAAAGACGCTGCGCCTGGTCGCCCGTTACGCTGATGCCTGCAATCTGCGCCCAGCACCTGATATTCCGAAGAAGCTGGAGGTTCTGCGCCAGCATTGTGAAGCCGAGGGCCGCAATTACGACGCCATTGAAAAGACGTGCTCATTTGCCTTCGACGTGGGCGAGCATGGCTCCAAAGTGGGCGAACTGATCGGGCAACTGCGCTGGCTCGCCGGAATGGGCATCCAGACAGTCCTGGGGGTGGTTCCGCAGGTCTACCAGATCACGACGCTCGAGGTCATTGGCCGTGAGGTCATTCCGGCTGTCGCCGATCTCTGAGTACGACAGACTGGGATTGATCCCCGCTAACGCCTGATTAGTAAAGAGGAGAGAAAACACAGAAAGGAATCACACGATGAACAAAGAACAGATTGAACAAGAGATATTGCATCTGGCCGGTGCCTGGACCACAGCCGAATTGCGTGGGGATACCACTTTCCTTGAAAGGAGGCTGGCCGGCGACTTCGTTGGTGTAGGACCGCTCGGCTTCATGCTGACCAAGCAAGAATGGCTCGCGCGGCATCAGTCCGGTGACCTGAAATACGAAGCTCTCACCCTGGACGAGGTCAAGGTGCGCATTTACAACGATGCTGCCGTCTTGATCGGCCGTCAAGTGCAGAGTGCAGCTTATCGAGGCAACAGTATACCGGGCCAGTTTCGCATAACGCTGGTGTTTGTCTACCAGCATGAGCAATGGCAACTGGCGAGTCTGCATTTGAGTCCCATCGGCCAGCCTCCGCCTTTCGCGCGGCCCTAGCCCAGGCCGATAATGCTTTACAAACATATCCCGGCAGAACAGAAAGAGTGGGCTATCTCCTCTCTCTTTGGCTCCAAGCCCTGAAAGGAGATATACTACATATGCAACCATAGCGAATTGACCGGCAGCGGAGGCGCTGCGGATTCCCAATCCTTTGGGGTGATTTATGAGGGCGAGCCGATGATGAAATTTAACGACCAGGATCGGCATCACGTGTCATCCTGAGCGGAGCGAAGGATCTCTTGATGGGCATCGGATGCTTCCCCTTCGTTCCTCAAGGCTTCGGCTCACGCGCTCAGCATGACATGAGTGAGGCAGCGGCTCCATTGATACAAGCAACCGGCAAACACGATGTCTGGTTTTGGTTGGTAAAAATCATAATCGGTGGGCGCAATGAATTTGGCCCCTACGGTGTATCTGCAAGGTTGAAGCGCCACACTGCTGAAACCAGGTAAAAGCGAACAATACATAATGAGCTATTAAGGATTTGGCGTATCAATGTCCAGGCATGATGCGTATGATGCCATCGTGGTAGGCTCGGGACCAAACGGGCTTGCCGCCGCAATCACCTTAGCCCGCGCAGGCCGCTCAGTCCGTGTCTACGAGGCCAAAGCGACCGTTGGTGGCGGGGCCCGCTCAATGGAGTTGACATTGCCTGGATTCCTCCACGATGTTTGCTCGGCCATCCATCCTCTCGGGATCGGCTCTCCTTTTTTTCGCTCCCTCCCGCTTGAGCAGTACGGCTTGCAATGGATTCAACCATCTGCGCCGCTCGCTCATCCTTTCGACGATGGCACAGCCGCCATCCTCGAACGCTCCATAGAGGCAACAGGCGCCGGCCTTGGTCTCGATGCCAGAGCCTATCAAGAACTCATGGCACCGCTCGTCGCACATTGGGATATACTCGCGGACGCTCTTCTTGGCCCTCTCCGATTGCAAATGATACGCCATCCCCTGATCATGGCCGAGTTTGGCCTGAAAGCTATTCGTTCATCTCAGAAGCTTGCTCGCAGCCTCTTCAAGGGAGAGCCGGCACGCGCGCTCTTTGCCGGAATGAGCGCACACTCGATGTTGCCTCTTGAGCAGCCGCCAAGCGCTGCATTCGGCCTCGTGCTGGGCATTCTCGGCCATGTCGTCGGTTGGCCCGTACCACGTGGCGGCTCACAGAAGATTGCCGGCGCACTGGCTGCCTATCTTCGCTCTCTCGGCGGGGAAATTGTCACAGACACCGAGATCAAATCTCTCGATGCGCTACCAGCCGCACGGGCCATCCTGTTCGATGTTACGCCGCGCCAGTTGCTGAGCATCGCAGGCGAGCACTTGCCCGGCAGGTACCGGCGGAAACTCCAGGGCTACCGCTACGGGCCTGGAGTCTTCAAGGTCGATTTTGCCCTCGACGGCCCGGTTCCCTGGAAGGCTCTAGAATGCGAACGCGCAGGAACAGTTCATGTGGGAGGGACGCTAGAGGAGATTGCGGCGGCTGAACGAGCGGTTTGGAAAGGAGAGTACCCTGAAAACCCATTTGTGATCGTTGCCCAGCAAAGCCTGTTCGATCCAGCGCGGGCACCGGAGGGAAAGCAGACATTGTGGGCATACTGCCATGTTCCTAACGGCTCGACATTCGACATGACCGGGCGCATTGAAGCTCAAATAGAGCGCTTCGCACCTGGCTTCCGCGCTCGCATCCTGGCACGCCATATCATGAACCCCGCCGAGCTTGAGCGCTACAATGCTAATGACATAGGCGGGGATATCAACGGCGGCGTGCAGGATCTCCGGCAACTTTTCACACGCCCTACGGCACGCCTCGTCCCATACTCAACCCCAGCTAAGGGTATCTATCTCTGCTCCTCTTCTACACCTCCTGGAGGAGGCGTACACGGCATGTGTGGCTACTTTGCTGCCCAGGCGGCTTTACATGAAGTCCTATCGTGAGCTGAAGCAGGAATCTTTAGGGATAGGAGCGGATTTATAGGGGCAGATTTTTCCGTGGACCAGCCTGTGAAGCGGATCATACCTGATGAACTTTTCCGATCATATGGGGTCATCAGGAACGGGTCGTCGCCTGTAGGGACAGTAGAAGCTCGATGTATCGAAGCTGTGGGTGGATGGGGGATGGGCGGGGGCCTGGTGCTTGTCCCCGCGCCTCTTCTCTCTTCACACATCCCAATAAACCTCCCTTTGCAAAATCTCTCCCACCCCTACAGCTCTGTGTAAAAGTCTGATGTGCATCCTGTGGAGCAGATTGAGTATGCGATTGATAGCATCCTGGCGTATAATTCTGAGGAAGCATTGTAAAGATGAATTGCATTTAAGAAAGGCAGATAGACATGGCTTTAGAAACTACTGCGTCCCAGACTCCCTCCTCTGGGTCTCATTTCTCCGTCGAGCAAATCCGCCGGGAGCATGGCCCGGAATTGGATGTCATAGCACGGTTCCAGCGTGTTACCGATTACCTGGCAGCGGCAGAACTTTATTTGAAAGACAACTTCTTTCTTGAGGAACCCCTGAAGCCTGAGCACATCAAAGATCGCCTGCTGGGGCACTGGGGAACCTGTCCAGGCATCAATCTGATCTACTCGCACCTGAACCACCTCATTACGCGCTACGATCTCGATATGTTCCTGGTAACTGGCCCTGGACATGGGGCCCCGGCGAACTTAGCTAACTTATATATTGAAGGAACATTAGAGAAATTCTATCCAGAGCTGACGCGAGACCGGGCTGGACTGGGAAGATTTGTCAAGCGTTTCTCCTGGCCTGGTGGCTTTCCCAGTCACCTGTACCCCGGTGTTCCAGGCACAATTCACGAGGGCGGGGAACTTGGCTATGCGCTCGCCACCGCCTTCGGAGCAGCTATGGATAACCCCGATCTCATCGTTGCTTGCATTGTCGGTGACGGCGAAGCCGAAACCGGCCCGACCGCAACTGCCTGGCACAGTTACAAGTTTCTTGACCCTGCCGAATCGGGCGCAGTTCTGCCCATTGTGCATATAAACGGCTACAAAATTGCCAATCCCACCATTTACGGTACGATGAGCGATGAGGAGCTGCTCTACCTGTTTACTGGCTATGGCTATGACGTGCAATTTGTGGAAGGCGACGACTTGAATGCCAGCCTCTATGGCGCGCTGGATTGGGCCTATAAGGCCATTCGCTATATTCAACAAGCCGCTCGTTCAGGCCACCCCATTCACCAGCCACGCTGGCCCGTCATCCTTATGCGCTCTCCCAAAGGCATGACAGGCATTAAGGAGCTCGATGGCGAGCCAATCGAAGGCTCATACCGTTCTCACCAGATACCCGTTACAGATGTCAAAACGAATCCTGCGCACCTGCGCCTCGTGGAAAACTGGCTGCGCTCCTACCACATTGAAGAATTATTTGATCAAGAAGGGCGTCCCAAACCAGAAATTCTTGAGCAATGCCCCAAAGGTGATCGTCGTATGGGCAGCAATCCTCATACCTTCGGTGGCCGCATACGCCGCGACCTCGATCTCCCGGATATCTTTGATTACGAGGTTCCCATCAAGCAGGTAGCCGCGGGAGAACATGCGCCCCAAAAAGGAAGCCTGATCAGTAATGCTGAACAGTTAGCGAAGTACCTGAAAGACGTTGTCTTGCGCAACCCGCACACCTTTCGCATATTCAGCCCCGACGAACTGGAATCTAACAAGCTCACCGATGTACTTGAAGTGACCAAGCGCGACTACCAGTGGCCCATTCCTCCTCACAATGAGAAGCTGAGCCACCATGATGGCCGTGTCATCGAAATTCTGAGCGAGCATACCATTCAAGCCTGGTTGCAGGGCTATCTCCTCACCGGGCGTCATGGCCTCTTCCCTTCCTATGAGGCCTTCTTGAATATCATCGTCTCCATGATGGATCAGTACTCCAAATTCCTGAAAATGTCGCTGGAGATTCCCTGGCGCTTACCTGTCGCCTCCTTGAATTACCTGGAAACTTCCACGCTGTGGCGCCAGGAACACAACGGCTTTTCGCACCAGAGTCCAGGTTTCATCAACGACGTTTTGAACAGGAAAGCCAAAGTATCGCGCGTCTACCTGCCACCCGATGCCAATTGCCTGATCAGCACCGTCGATCACTGCTTGCGCAGCAAGGAATATGTCAACCTCGTCATTGCCAACAAGCAGCCCATGCCGCAGTGGCTCTCGATGAGCGATGCCATTGCCCATTGTCGCGCCGGAGCCTCCGTCTGGAGATGGGCCAGCACCGATGATGGCGTCAATCCTGACGTTGTCCTTGTGGGCATCGGCGATAGCCCGACGCTGGAAATTATGGCCGCCGCCAATACGCTGTTGAAGGAAGTTCCCGAATTGCGGGTGCGTGTGGTGAACGTTACCGATCTTATGGTACTGGAGAAAGAAACTGCCCACCCACACGGCCTGGATGACGAGATGTTCGATGCGCTATTCACCGCCGATCGCCCCGTCATCATCAATTTCCATGGCTACCCATCAGCCGTCAGGCATTTGCTCTTCGGGCGGCGCCATAACTGGCGCTTCCATATCAACGGCTACCAGGAAGAAGGAACGACTACGACGCCCTTTGATATGAATGTGCGTAACGGTACCAGCCGCTATCACATCATCATGCAGGCCATTAGATTAGCTTCCGCCAGCAACCCGCGCGTCGCTGCCCGGGCAAGTGAGCTTGTGCATCACTACGAGTACGTGCTCATCGATTTTCGCCGCTACATCCAGGAAAACGGCGAAGACCCGCCAGAAATCAGCGACTGGCAATGGAGCTAGGAGCGTTTCCCATGAACATCCTTGTCTTGAATGCAGGCTCAAGCAGCCAGAAAAGCCGCCTCTACAAGCTATCATCGTTACCCGATCAGCCTCTCTCGCCGCTTTGGGAAGCCGATGCAGACTGGTCGGAATACCAGGGGAAAACAGAACTGGCCATTACTGCCCATAATCAGACTTCGAAGGAGGAACTCTCCACAACCTCAAGAGCAGAAGTCATGCAGCATCTCCTGAATACGCTATGGAGTGGCCCATATAAAGTAATCAGCCACCCTTCCGATATTCATATTGTAGGCCATCGCGTCGTGCACGGTGGGCCGGATTACCGGCAGAGCACAAGCATTACGCCTGCCGTCAAAGCAGCCATTAAGCACTGGGCTATTGCTGCTCCTGCTCATAATCCTGCTAACCTGGAAGGCATCGAGGCCGTAGAACAAATCCTTCCCTCGGTGCCGCAAGTGGCTGTCTTCGATACTGCATTTCACAGCCACATGCCGCTTGCTGCCGCTGTCTATCCCGGCCCATACGCCTGGTTCGAGCAAGGCATTCGCCGCTATGGTTTTCACGGCATTAGCCATCAATACTGTGCCCAGCGCGCTGCTTACCTGTTAGGCAAAGATCTCGCATCCCTACGCCTGATCACCTGCCACCTGGGCAATGGCTGCTCTCTGGCCGCCATTCAAAACGGTATCAGCATAGATACTACCATGGGTTTCACCCCACTCGAAGGCCTGATGATGGGCAGTCGCTCCGGCACGGTGGATCCCAGCATTTTGATCTACCTGCTCCAGCAGCAAAGCTCCTCGGCAGAGCAACTGGATACCACCCTCAATAAAGACTCTGGCCTCAAGGGGATTTCTGGCATATCGAGCGACATGCGAGATATATTGCGTGCTATGGCCGAGGGCAATACGCGAGCAACGTTGGCCTTCGATATATTCGTGCATCGCCTGCGCTACTTCATCGGGGCTATGCTGGCAGTGCTTGGTGGGGTAGACGCACTGGTATTTGCCGGGGGCATCGGAGAACACTCCGCCGAAGTCCGGGCGCGTGCCTGTGAAGGCTTCGGCTTTCTCGGCCTCAAGCTTGATCCCGAAAAAAACGCTCAATCTCCTATCGATCAAGATATCGCGACAGGAGATTCTCAAGTACGTGTCCTGGTGATTGCCACCCAGGAAGACTGGGAAATCGCGAAAGAATGCTGGAAAATCGCGAGAGCCTGATCGGGCATTCCTGGCTCATACATGACGCTCACTTGACAGAATATGACACCTTGCTTTTGGCAGGGAAATGGGGTACGCTTTCAAAAGTAGCTAGCGTTCTAGAGGCCAACACCTGCTACCGAAAGTGGGGGTTTTCAAGAAAAGGAGGATCCATGATAGGTTGGAGATTCCCCTTGCGCTCCATCCTAGCCCTGGCCGGGCTGTGCCTGGTGTTTGCCTTATTTCTCTTTATTTCTCCCAGACAAGCGCTGGCGCATACGGTTACAGGCGGGCCTTCATTGCAAGTCAGCGCGGGTTTTGAGACTCGCTATCGCGATGGGAACTGGATTCCTGTACAGGTAACCCTGCACAATGATGGCCCGGATTTCAGTGGCACTCTGTCGCTCTCGGCAGTTCTTCCCCGCTACCTGGGACAAAACAGCGCGGCTTTGACATCAAATTACCAGCTCCCGATTTCCTTACCTGAAGGTACTCAGAAGCAGGTGACCATGTACCTGCCACTGTATCTCGACGTACAAAGCGTAGCAGTCAAATTACTGGATAACAGCGGCAAAACCATCAAGACCCAGACAGCACCGCTCAATCCGCTGCTGCCCGGAGACTTTTTCGTTGGTATTCTTTCCGATCAATCTTCAGGCTTTGGGCCGCTCAGCACAGCGCTCCTGCCCGATCCGGATAGTTCGCTCGTCATCCAATTTTTGGATGCAAGCACTATACCCACGCTCGCGGCGACGCTCAAGAACTTTAATGCCATCGTACTGGATAATTTCACAACGGCTAACCTGAACACAGCGCAGTTGCAGGCTTTGCAAACGTGGGTCGATCAAGGAGGAACGCTCATCCTCGCAGGAGGGCCTGCGTGGCGCCGGGCACTCAGCTCACTTCCGGCGGGGCTTGTCCCGGTGTCGCTGAATGGTACGGCAACTGTAGGGCCAGGAACTCCGCTCTTGCCCCCGGATGCACCGGGAACCGGGCCTTCAAGTGTCCACTCCACCGTTACCGTCAGCACGGCAACCATACCAGCATCGACAGCCGCACAGTTCACCTCTGACGAGGTAATCCTGGCCGCTGGCGCTACGCCTTTAATAGTACAGGCGCACCGCGGAGAGGGAACAATCCTCTACCTGGCCTTTGACCCCACGCTCGAACCCATCCTGAGCTGGCAGGGAGCCAGCACTCTCTGGGCAGGCCTCTTGCAGCGCGGCATAGGTGATCAATTGCTTGCTCACGTAAGTACTCCTTCCAGCACCACGAGTTACAGCCAACTGGAGCAGCCGCTCTTAGCCTACAGGATGAGCACCTTATTGCAATCGCTGCTCCCAGGCGCTGCTGCTTTCCCCTGGTGGGGCCTGCTCATCCTCTTCGCCTGCTATCTCCTCGTACTTGGCTTCCTGCGTCTCTTGCTGGTGAGAAAACTCAAGCGACGAGACTGGAGCTGGCGCATCGTGCTCGGCAGCATCGTCATCTTCTCATTGCTCAGCTACGCTCTGGCCTTCCAGGAGAGAGGCGAGTCCATTGTGAGCAACAGCATCACTATAGCCCGGCTTGGCCAGAACGGATCACCGGCTTCGCTTACAACCTATATGGAGGTATTTGTGGCTAACGGGGGTAATTTCCGCATTCACATCTCAGGCAATGTCCTGGCCCAATCATCACCCGATACCCTCCTCGCCACGGTGGGAAAACTCACCAGCCCTAGCGAAGCATCGGCCACGCAGGTCATGCCGTTCCAGGATGGAACCGATCTCACGGTGCAGAATACCGGGAGCTGGACGCTGCATTCCATCGTGCTCGAAAGCGACCAGCAGATACCTAGGGGCCTCGTCTCCCACCTGGCAATCCAAAATGGCACGCTCGTAGGCACAGTATCCAACACGCTTGGTTACGCACTGGACGATGCCTTCCTGCTGCTACCCAATGATGCGCTTAGCCTGGGACACCTGGCTGCGGGGCAAACAAAGCGGATCCGGCTCAAGCTGAGCAGCGCTCCCCTGCCACCCAACGCCACCCTCGCGGACCTGATCGCGCTGATTACGAAATCGCCTACCTTTGATGCCCTGCCGGCATCTCCTAAGAACTCGTGGCAGCGTCACCTGGCAGCACTGTACGCCCTCGATGATGAGGGTCTCTCCGGCCCTCCAGTATCTTGTTTAAGCTCATGCGCCACACCTGCGCCAGTGTTACCGTTCCTGCCGGCCCCACCAGGCAACGCTTCTTTAGCCAACAGCGGCGCTTCTACCCGCCTCATTACTCCCGGCTGGCCATACCTGGGCACAAGGGACAGCGACCCGCTGCTGGTGCCAGGCGCACCGGTCACGCTCATTGGCTGGGCTGAGAACTCCATAGGCCCAGGCGCAAGTGCAACCATCAACAATATCAATCCTGTGGGCATGCATGAGACATTGATACAAGCGCCTCTTGCTGTCAATCTCGCGGGTGCGCTCGACCTCCCACCCGGCTTTATTGCAGGCCAACTGGTCTCTGTTGATGCGAAGGGCACCCTGCTTGAGTATCCAGGGATGTATACAATCACAACCGGGAGTATGATCTTTGAATACGATATACCCGGCGCCAGTGGTCTGCGCATCAGCGGCCTGAGCATTGCAGAGCCTCCCAACCTCGAGCTCTATGACCAGAACGGATCCGTTCTAGACCCCGATGCCCTACCGCTTAGCCTCTATAACTGGCATAACAAGAGCTGGGATGACTTCTCGCTCACCCAGGGCGTCTTTACCACGAATGCTGTGAGCGCGTATATTGGCCCAGGAGGTCGTGTCCTCGTGCAGCTTGATAACACAGACAGCTATCTCGGCCCATTTGCCTTTGGTAAGCCTTTACTCAATCTACAGGGTTTTGCATCTAATGGCTCGGCTGCCTATGGGCAACAAGTGGGACAGGGGGCGGGCTAAAGCTATGATCAGAATCGAGCATCTCTCCAAACATTATGGCCCTGTTCTTGCATTAGATGACCTTAGTCTGGAGGTTCCTCGCGGAGCTATCTACGGCTTGATTGGTCCGAACGGCGCGGGGAAAACCACCTTGCTGCGCATCCTGGCAGCATTGATCCCGCCGGCAGCAGGTCAGGCCTGGATCGACGATATCGAGGTCATGCGCTCGCCTGCGGCCGTACACGCCAGGATCGGATATATGCCGGATTTCTTTGGTGTCTACCCCGACCTGACCGCAGTGGAATACCTTGCATTCTACGCCGGAATCCAGGGCATTCCACGCCGTAACCAGGCCAGCATTATTACAGACTTGCTCGAACTGGTTGATCTTTCTGACAAACGGGGCGTACCCGTCGCGGCCTTATCTCGTGGCATGAAGCAGCGCCTGTGCCTGGCTCGCGCCCTTGTCCATGATCCCGAGGTGCTCCTGCTGGATGAACCGGCCTCGGGACTTGATCCGCGAGCCAGAGTGGAGTTTCGCGAATTGCTGCGCACATTGCAGGGTATGGGCAAAACCATCCTCATCAGTTCGCAAATTCTGCACGAGCTGGCCGGTATCTGCAGTGATATGGCCATCATCTCCAGCGGGCGCCTGGTCATGGCAGGCACCACTGAGCACATGATGACCAGCCTGGACGGGGGACGGCAGATCGAAGTACGTGTGTTAGAGCGCGCGCAAGAGGCCAGGCAGTTACTCAAGGATATGCCAGGCATCAGCAGTGTGGTGAATGAAGACGGCGATGCGAACCTGATCATTGCCTCATTTACTGGCGATGATCAGGCGCTGCAACGCATCCTGCCTGCGCTGCTGGTGCATGAGATACCGGTTATCTCCTTTGGGCCGCGTAGAGCAGGCGACCTGTTAGAAGAGGTGTATCTGAGCACGACTGAAGGAGAGAGTGCCCTATGACGCTTACAGCGCTGCTCGTCAAGGAACTGCGCTCGCGCCTGCGCCGCGAGTATTTTGCCTGGATAGTTTTCGCCTACCTGCTCGTGGTGGGAGCGATAGGCTTTGACTTCTTGCTGAGAACAAATGCTATTACCACTGGCTACCAGGCTTCCCTGCTGCGGCAGATAGGAGCGCAACTTTACGCCTTATTCTCACTGGCACAACTCTTCTTGATCGTGTTTATCGCGCCAGCCTTGACCGCTACCGCTATTAATGGCGAGAAAGAGAGGCAGACCTTTGACTTGCTCCTCTGCACAAAGCTCTCGGCCTTCTCGTTGCTGGCAGGGAAGCTTATGGCAGGGCTGGCCACTGTGCTGCTGTTGATTGCCGCATCTATTCCGCTCTTCAGCCTGGTGTACTTCTTCGGTGGGGTTCCCCTGGCACAGGTGCTCACGACGCTGGTTGTCCTCGTGATGACCGCCGTCGTAGCAGAGACTTTTGGCCTGTTTTGCTCGACCCTGCTACGGTGGCCCACGCTTTCGACAGTAATAACTTATACCTTCTGCGCCCTCTGGATGTTCTGGTACTGGATAGTGTACTATCTTAGTATGCAGGGTTCAGGAAGTTCTTCCGCTAGCAATCTGCCTGTGAATGCAAGGCTCCGCTGGTTGATTGCCTGGAACCCAATGGCAGCCCTGAGCAGCACGGTGAGCAGCGGGCAAGGCCCGGGTGGTACTTTCATAGTATTCCGGTTGCACCTTGCTCCCTGGGTAGCCTTTACCCTGCTGTCTCTTATAGTAACCGTTATTCTGTTCCTTGTAAGTATGGCTTTTGTCAGGCCAGGCCTGCCCGGTCGCTTGCTATCCTGGGTTCGAGAGCAGGAGCAGAAATTGCGACCATCAACGATATGAAAGGCGAGCGCACTATGGCAACTGTTGCACCTCCACGCCCTGAGGCCGGTGCTCCCAGGGCCGTTGAAGAGACAAGGCTGAACGAAGCCTTGCGCGCATGGCGCACACGGTTATGGGCACAGCAGATACTTGTATGGACATCCAACGGAGCGATTGCAGGCATTATACTTGCCTGCCTCCTGCTGCTCATCTCGCGCTTCGTGCCCTGGGCAGGCGCCCTCACCTGGGCCATAAGTGTGGCAGCAGCCGCTGTGCTTTGCGCATTGGGCGCTGCTCTCTGGTTCCGCCCTTCCCTCGCTCGCACTGCCCGGCTGGTAGATGCCAGACTGGCATTACATGATCGCCTGAGCACTGCCTGGGAATTCCGCGATGAGCAGGCACCCCTGCCCAGGCTACAACGGCGTGATGCGCTCGCGCAGGTGGGTAAGCATACACCTCGTGCGGCTATTCCCTTGCGGCCACGCCCTGCTCGCCTGATCGTCACCAGCGCCGCCCTCATCGCTCTCGTTTTGCTGCTCGCGCTGCCGAACCCGATGAATACTGTCCTCCAGCAGCAGGCCGCTTTTCAGAAGCATATAGCCAGCGAGATGGCAGCCATCCAGCACATACGCATAGTGATTGCCAACCAGCCAAACCTTTCACCACAGGAACGCGCCCTGATCGACAAAATTTTACAGGAGTTGGAGAACGAACTTTCACACGCGCAAAACGAGACGCAGGCCCAGCAAATCCTTGCCCAGGCGCAGGCGCAGCTCAATCACCTGCGTGACCCAAACGCAGCCGGCAAAGCGCAGGCCCTGGCCACTGTAAGCACGCTGCTGCAACATAGTTCTAACGCGAATTTGAGCGCGGCAGGCAAAGCGCTCGCTTCGGGTGACCTGAAAGCTCTGGAGAAAGCGCTCCAGCAACTCGCGGCCCAGTTGAAGCATATGACCCCGGCGCAGCGCCAACAACTGGTGCAACAGCTCGAACAGGCAGCCAACCAGGTAGCAGGCAGCGACCCGCAGCTCAGCGCAGCCCTGCGCCAGCTTGCCGCAGCTATTGCTGACAACAATGCGCAGGAGATAGCCAGCGCCCTGCAAGGGTTTGAGAACGCTGCCGCCCAGGATATTGCCAGCCAGGCGACTACCAACAGCATCGACCAGGCGTCGCAAGCAGTGCAGAACGCCGCCAACACTTTCGCCTCAACCACAGATAACAGCAACGGCCAGAACGCCAGCCAGGGCCAGTCTCAGGGCCAGGCGCAAACAAATAGCGGTTCCGGCAGCCAGGGCAACACAGGAAATAAATCGGGGAAGAATGAGCAAGTCTTCATTCCTGGGCAGACTAGCTCAGGTAACTCTAGCACAGGCGGTAACAGCGATAATAGCACCCTCGGGCCTGGCCAGTCCGTCCCCTACTCGCAAGTGATCGCACAATACGCGCAAATGGCTCACGAGGAAATCGACAACAGCAACATCCCGCCTGATTTAAAAGATCTCATTTACGCTTATTACAATTCCCTAGAAGGGCAGCACTAACGATATGGCGAAAAAAAGGCAAGGCACTTCACCGCAGGCACAGGCAGAGCAGCCGGCAGAAGCGCAGCTTGAAGATACAGGCTTGCAGGTTGCCGGCAAGGACGCGGCATCAGAGAGCGCTGCGGAAGGCGAGGCACCTGCTCAGATTAGCGAGAGCGCGGTCGAAACATTCATGGATATTAGCCGGCGGCTAGAGCAGGAACTGCGCTCTATCGTCGTTGGGCAGGAACGAGTCATCAGGGAACTGCTCCTGGCCTTATTTGCCGGCGGGCACGTTTTGCTGGAAGGAGTGCCGGGCCTGGGCAAAACATTGCTGGTACGCACGCTGGCAGATGCGCTCGCGCTCAAATTCGCACGCATCCAGTTCACGCCGGACTTGATGCCTGCCGATATTGTGGGCACCACTATCGTCACTGAGCAAGCAGAACATAACTCTGCCGGCAGCAGGCGTATTTTCAGCTTCCAACCGGGCCCCATCTTCGCCAATATCGTCCTGGCCGACGAGGTAAACCGGGCCACGCCCAAAACCCAATCGGCGCTGCTAGAGGGGATGCAGGAGCACACGGTCAGCGTAGGGGATACCACCAGGCCTCTACCCAGACCATTCTTTGTCCTGGCGACACAGAACCCGCTGGAGATGGAGGGCACCTATCCCCTGCCGGAAGCCCAGCTTGATCGCTTCCTGCTCAAAGTACTCGTTTCTTTCCCACAAGCCGGTGACCTGCTACGCATTATCGATACAACCACCGGCTCGTACACACAGCGCGCAAAGCAGATCGCTACCGGCGAGCAATTACTAGATTTAATAGAGACAGCTCGGGCCGTCCCGGTGGCAACACACCTCAAAGAGTACGCCGTGCGCCTGCTGCTGGCAACCCATCCAGACCAGGACGATGCCCCCGAGGAAGTCCGCAAATATGTGCGCTATGGAGCCAGCCCGCGCGGCCTGCAGGCGATCATCATGACGGCGAAAGTTCGCGCGCTCCTTGAGGGTCGCTACAACATCTCCCTGGAAGACCTGCAGGCAGTAGCCTTCCCAGCGTTGCGCCATCGCATCATCCTCAACTTCGACGGCCTGGCCGATGGCATCAGCCCTGAGGAGATGATCGAGGCGGTCATTGCGGAAATCCCTACGGCATAGAGGAGATGAGGATGGCTAACGAGAGCAGCAGTATGCGCTTCCCCCTTGATGCCAATACCCTGCAGCGCCTGGATAGCCTGGCGCTCATCACACGCAAAGCGATCGCCACCGGCAGACCTGGCCGCCGCCGCTCTCCGCTCGCAGGCTCATCTATGGAGTTCTCCGACTATCGCCGCTACACGCCCGGAGATGACTTTCGCCGTATTGACTGGCGGGCCTATGCCCGGCTTGAGCGGCTTTTCCTGCGCGTCTTTGAAGCCGAGGAAAACCTGACGGTCACGATACTGATCGATTGCTCCGATTCCATGCAGCACGGCAAGCCACCTAAGGCTCTGCTGGCGACCTCGCTAGCGGCGGCATTAGCATACATCGCTCTCAAATGCGAAGATAGGGTCATTGTAGGCGCTTTGACCGACCAGTTGGCAGCGCACCGCTCGGCAGGTAGCGGCAGCCATGCCATTTGGGCTGTTGGTGAATTCCTCAGCCACCTGCCTGGTTCTGGCACCACCGATCTCAATCGCGCGCTCTATGATCTCGGCAGAATCCTGAAGGGTCCCGGCCTGACCATCGTGATCTCAGATTTCCTCGCGCCCGCAGGCTACCAGGCCGGGCTGCGCGCCCTGCGCCAGCAGCGCCAGGAAGTGGTGCTCCTGCACCTCCTCGCGCCGGACGAGATCGAACCAGACATACAGGGTGACTGGCGCCTGCGCGATAGCGAGAGGACTGGCAGCGTGGAAATCAGCAGCACCCCTGCCGTACTGCGGGCATATCGCCAGCGCTTGCTTGCGTTTATGCAGGAACTCGCCTCGTTCGCTCACGCACATGCCATGACCTACGCGATGATCCCCAGCGATACCGAGGTGATCGGCGTTGTACAGAGGCTGCTCAGGCAGGTGGGGGTAGTCAAATGAGTCTCCTCATTCCGGCAGCGTTCGCCTTTGGCATCATCATCCCCATCATCCTGCTCTTTTATTTCATGCGCCCCAAACGCCAGGAGCGCGTTGTGAGCAGCACCCTGCTCTGGCAGCAGGCCTTGCAGGATTTACGAGCCAGCCACCCCTGGCAGCGCTTGCGTATTACACCGCTCCTTCTCCTGCAGTTGCTGGCGGCAGTGGTGATCATACTGGTGCTCGCGCGACCGGCGATCTTTATACCCAGCCCCATCGGCAATAACACCATCATCGTTTTGCAGGCCTCGGCCAGCATGCAGGCAACCGATGTCTCTCCTGACAGATTTGAGGCAGCCAAAAGCCGTATCGCCGATTTAATCGATGGCCTTGCGCCCGGCGCTCGCCTTTCAATCATTACTATGGCACGCACGCCGCAGGTGATCGCCTCCTCTTCAGATAAAAGTCTCCTCACGACCGCGCTCCAGCGAGCCAGCGTCACCAACGAGGACGCCGACCTCGAACAGGCGCTCTCGCTGGCAACATCGCTGGCAGCAGGCCAGCAGGATACACAGATACTGGTTGTTGGCGATGGACACGTCCTGCCCCTAGACCAGCCGCTTGTGGTTCCCTTTCCGGTGTATTACCTGCAAATAGGCAGCGATGCTCCTAATGCTGCCCTGCTGGCGCTCGCCGCTCGCACCATTGAGGGCCGTCTCGTCGCCCTGGCCCAGGTGGCCAACTATAGCCACCAGCAGCGCTCGCTGCCGGTTGAGCTGTATGCAGATGGCAAACTGGTGGGCGTGCAGACAGCCATCCTGGCAGCCGGAGCCAGCGGTGCCATCGAGTGGGGGCCGCTACCACCCACAACTCACGTCCTGCATGCACGCCTCATCTCGCAGGATGCTATGACGGTTGACCACGAGGCATGGGCTGTTGCGGGCGAATCAACGCCGGGCCGTGTTTTGCTGGTAACCAGGGGCAACACATTTCTTGAGACCGCGCTGCGGCTCCAGAAGAATATCACCCTTTATGAGACGACGCCCGATCAATATACCGGAGCTGGCAACTTTGACCTGACGGTCTTCGACGGCTTTGTGCCGGCACAGTTACCAGCGAGTGATATTCTCTTCGTCAACCCGCCAGCCGGCACTTCCATCTTCGGCAAGTCAGGACCTGAAGTACCTATCAATCACATCAGTGCGGGCAGCGACGACCAGGACCTGCTCACCAATGTCGATCTGAGCAGTATCCACGTACTACGTGCCAGCCACCAGCTTACTCCCGCGTCGTGGATGCAAACCGTGATCACAGCATCACAAACGCCGCTACTCATTGCCGGGGAGAACGATAACAGGCGCATAGCCGCGCTCGGTTTTGACCTGCACGATTCTGACCTGCCCTTGCAGCCAGGCTTCCCTATTCTTGTCTATAACCTGGTTAACTGGTTTTTGCCGCCCCCGGTTCCAGGCAATGGGCAGGTCGCGCCCGGTACTCCGGTCACCATTCAGGCCTGGCCAGGGGCACAACGCATCACGATCACCGCGCCGGGCCAGCAACCGGTCACGGTGGCCCCGCCATTCCCGCCGGTACCATTTAATCAAACGGATAAGACCGGCATCTACTATGTGACACAGGCGACCGGCAACCAGCAGCGTCAGGGAGCCTTTAGCGTCAACCTGTTTGACCCGGCGCAATCGGATCTGGCGCCCGCAGACCAGCTCCCCATTCTCCACAGCCAGTCCTTCAATGCCGGTGGCACCGGCGTGCCCCATGTATTGCGCGAAATATGGCCCTGGATTGCGGCCTTGCTCCTCCTCATATTGTGCACTGAATGGTGGCTGTTTAGCCGCAGCTATAGTAGCGGGGGCGCTTTGAACATCGCCCCTGAACAGAAACAGATGACACACAGAGGAGGGGGCAGCGAGAGGTGGTGGGAACGCTTGCTCCGCTCTCCCTACTATAAAGCTCTCAGAAAGCGCTCCAGCAGGGTGACGAAGCGTTTGAAAAGCAGGCCAAAGGCGAAAGGAAAGAGACATGCTAACATTTGAGCAGCCATGGCTGTTATTGCTCCTGGTTCCCATCGGCCTGCTGGTCTTTCTCTCCTGGCGCCGCATGTCCCTGCCATTTCCCAGGCCCCAGCGCACTATGATCCTGGCCTGCCGGCTGGCGCTCTTCACCTTAATTGTGGCAGCCCTGGCCGGCACGACGCTCTCCTTGCCTATCTCACGCCAGGCTGTGGTATTCGTGGCTGATCTCTCTGCCAGCACGATGCAGCAGCGATCTTTCATGGAACAATGGATCAATGCTGCCATCCAGCATAAGCGACCCGGCGACCAGGTAGGCATTGTCACGGTGGGGCGTAATGCCCTGGTCGAGCAGGCAGTAACGAGCCAGCAGATCAACTTCTCTCAATTCGAGACCACCCCTGACCCCAACTACACCGACCTTGCTGCCGGCCTGCGCCTCGCTGCAGCTATCCTTCCACAAGACAGCCAGCGCCGCATCGTGCTCTTGAGTGATGGGCAACAGAACCTGGAAGATGCACTGCCAGAAGCACAGCTCTTGCAGCAGCAAGGCATCCGGCTGGATATCGTTCCCCTGCCCACCATTAACGGCCCGGAGGCACGTGTAGATGGCCTGACTGCCCCGGTTACCCTGCATGTCAACGAGCGTTTCCAGTTACACGTGCAGCTCTACAGCAGTGTAGCCCAGCGGGCCACATTGTACCTCTACCTCGACCAGGGACTCCTTTTGCAGGACTCGCTGCAGTTACAAGGCGGCGAGCAAGAAATCACCTTTAATTTGATGGCCCCACCGGCGGGCTTCCATACCTTCCTCGCTACGTTAGATGCCCCACTGGATACGATTAGCCAGAACAACGAAGCATCTGCCTTTGTGGACGTGCAGGGACCGCCGCACGTACTGGTCATTGAGGGCACGCCGGGTGCGGGACAGAACATCATCAACGCCTTGCAGGCCACAAAAATCGATGTCAGCGTGGGAACTCCCACTGACGTACCGGCAACGCTGCAAGGGCTGGTGAATTACGATGCCGTTGTCCTGGCAGATGTGCCAGCGCTCGCCCTGGGAGCTTCGCGTATGCTGGTGCTGCAATCCTTTGTGCGCGACCTGGGGCATGGACTCGTGGTCAGCGGCGGCGTGAATAGCTATGGGGTCGGTGGCTATGCCAGCACGCCCCTGGAAGAAACACTGCCGGTCATGATGGCCCCACAGCACAAACAAACCCCCAGCATTGCCGTCGTGCTCATTGTCGAGAGCTTAGAGAGCAATTCGGCAGTCAACATCTCTATTGAGGCTGCCAAAGGAGTGATCAATCTCTTAACGCCTAATGATTACGTGGGTGTTTCAGCCGCCAATGGTGGTCTCGCTATTCCCATGCAGCATGTCACCGATAAAGCAGCGCTTGATCGGGCTATTGACGCTATGACGCCTGGCGACCCGGAAAGCTACCTCCCAGACCTGGTGGCTGCGGAAAAAGCATTACTGCATACTGACGCACAAATCAAACACGTGATCTTGCTCGGCGATGGCGATGCCGAAGACAGCTATAGCGCACAGGTGCAAAAAATGGTGAGCGAACACATCACCCTTTCCGTGATCGGTACCAATATCGGGTCATACCAGGATTTAAAGATGATGCAACAGATCGCCGCCTGGGGGAAAGGTCGCTTCTATGAGGCCGATGATCCGAGCGCCATCCCGCAGATTTTGCTCAGTGAGACCCAGCAAGCCCACCAGCAGGCAACCATCAATGAAACGTTTACTCCGGCCATCGTCGAGCCTCATCCCATCCTGGCAGGTCTTGGCCCATTGCCGCAATTACATGGCTATGTGGCGACAACGCCCAAGCCGGCGGCGCAGGTGGTGTTGATCAGCAACCTCGGCGATCCGGTGCTTGCCGTGTGGCAGTATGGCCTTGGCCGCGTCGTGGCCTGGACAAGTGATGCCCTGGGCCTGTGGACTGCCAACTGGCTCCGCTGGAGCACAGCCGCTCGCTGGTGGGCTAATCTGGTCACGTGGACACTGCCTGCGCCCAACAGCCAGCTCATAGTGAATGGTGAGGCCACCCCCGGGAGCGGGCATATCACTGTTGAACTGCCCTCCGGCAGTTCGTTTTCAACAGGATCGGTAGGCCAGCAAGCAGTGCAGGTGGAAATTGTGGCCCCTGACCTCTCGCAACAGGCGATAACGCTGCAGCCTACTGCACCCGGTCGCTGGGAGGGTGACTTTCCAGCTACGCAGGTAGGGGCTTATTTGTTGCGCGTTACCTGGCAGGCTGGCAGCAACAAGGCAGGCCCCAGCAGCAAGCTAACTACCACGACCGGGCTGGTCGTCCCCTACTCGCCTGAATACCACACCTCTGGCACAGACCTGCCCTTCCTCAACCTGCTTGCCCGCGCAGGCGGTGGCGCCTTGCTTGGCCCAAATGATGCTGCTTCCGCCTTTTCCCAGAATTTGCCGCCTGCCTATGCAGCTCTGCCCATCACATTCTGGCTCTTCGCTTTAGCAGCGCTCCTGCTGCCGGTAGACATTGCTTTGCGCCGCCTCGCGAGCCTGGAGTTCCTCGTGGTTGGCTACCAGTGGCTGGCCTCCCATTTCAGATTACCCAGAGCTGCACAAGCCAGCGAGGGCGGAAATCATCCCTTGCTCGGCGCGATACGCAGGCAGCGCGAGGCGCGCCGGAGGCATCTATCAGGCCTTGCAAGGAAAGATGCCCTTACGAAGACACGCAAGCCCAGGATGAGCACCAGCCAGACCCAATCTGGCAAACCTGCTTTGCAGAAAGACCAGCAGCAGCCCTCAGAGCAGCAGGAGGCTCTGCTGCCCGCAAAGCTACTGGAGGCGAAACGCCAGCGAGAGACGGCGAAGACTCAGGACGAGTGAATTATGCGCTTTGGAGTCTACGTTCCCAACTTTGGCCCCTATGGTGATGCCCGCGTCCTGGCCGAGCTGGCGTATGAGGCGGAGGAGGCGGGCTGGGACGGCTTCTTTCTCTGGGACCAGGTGTCGAAGACAACCCTCACGCCAACCTTCGATCCTATGGTAGACCCGTGGGTGGCGCTGGCCGCGATAGCGCTGCGCACGCGCACCATACGCCTGGGCACGCTCGTCACTCCCCTGCCACGTCGCCGTCCCTGGATGCTCGCGCGCGAAACCGTCGCGCTGGACCACCTGTCCGCGGGCCGGCTGATCCTGGGTGTTGGATCAGGAGGTGGCTATTTCGACTTCGAGGCGCTGGGGGAAGTTTCGGACCCTGCAACGCTGGCAGCATTGCTGGATGAGGGCCTGGAGGTGCTCACCGGGCTTTGGAGCGGCCAGCCATACCACCACGAAGGGACATTTTATCATATCAAGGAAGCGCAGTTCCTGCCGCGCCCGCTCCAATCGCCACGCATCCCCATCTGGGTGGCCGGCATGTGGCCTGCCAGAGCTCCCTTGCGCCGTGCAGCCCGCTGGGATGGCGTTGTTCCCATAGGGCGTGATCTACCCCTCACCGCCATGCTCACTCCGGCAGAGATGCAGGCCATCGCCCGCTATATTGCCTCACAGCCCGCATATACCATTCCCTTCGAGGTTGTCCACATGGGCCTCACAGCAGGCACGGACGCAGCCCACGATCGCGCAGTCGTAGCCGCCTACCAGCAGGTGGACGTCACCTGGTGGGTGGAAAAAATCCTGCCTGAACGCTGGGGAAGCTGGACCGATTGGCCCCTGGAGGCAATGCGCAGGCGGATCCAGCAGGGGCCGCCAGGGGTTCTGTAGTCTGTCAACCTTCCTAATGATTGGTAATATGTAGTGGCCTGCCTTGTGGAGACCAGGCAACCATCGATCACATGAATTTTGACGCGGTAGTAGCAGGAGAAGCGTGGTTTGAGTAAGCTGTAACAGGGCGTAAACTTGTGTAAGTGAAGCCGTTGGCATACAATGAAAGTGGAAAGAAGGAGCGCAGCTATGGGATTCAAGGCAAAATCTCCCGGCAATAACAGCAAGAGACCAGTTACTTTAGAAACCGTTCAGGTGATGAAGAGGAAAGCGCGACCTTTCCTCGCCTTCCTGATCAGATTTAACAATGACTGGTCTCTGAACCTTGCAGGAATCATCGCCTTTAACCTGCTCCTAGCTATGCTTCCTATCGCCATTGTTCTCATTGCCATCCTCGGCTTCGTCTTACGTCTTCCTGGTGCCCTGAATTACATCGTGAAAAGCCTTGCAGGCATCTTCCCAGGAGTCACTGCACAGCAAAATGCTATCAGCCTGGCCTTTAAGGAGCTTAGTAATCAAAGTGGCGTCCTCCTGGTTTTCGCTATCCTTCTCTCTCTCGTTCTGGGTTCACGTCTCTTTGTGGCTCTTGAGGAATGCTTTGCCATCATTTATCGCGTCCATACACGACCATTCATCCGCCAAAACCTCGTGGCGATGGGGATGCTCCTTCTGTTTGTCCTCCTCATCCCCATTATGGTGCTCGCTTCAACCGGGCCTACCTTCGTCTTATCTCTTCTGGATAAGACGTTGCTGAACACGCTTCCAGGCAGCGGCATCATCGTTCGAGCAGGCGGTATCCTGAGCGCTCTGCTGGTTGCATTTATCTTGTTTGAAGCTATCTATTTGCTTGTCCCTAACCAACGCATGAGTTTTCGCAACAGTTGGCGGGGAGCAGTAGTGGCAGCCGTCATAGTAGAGATCTATCTCGAGATCTTTCCTTTCTACGCAACCTACCTTCTTTTTGGCATTAGCGGAACAGTGGGCTTCGCCATCATTCTCCTGTTATTCTTCTACTTCTTTGCGCTCATCCTGCTCCTCGGAGCTGAAATCAATGCTCTTGTCGAGGGAGTGCGCCCGATTCCCGATTACCTGCCTACTTTCGTCAGTAATATGGCGGCCAGACTAAATAGCGATCTCCCTTCTACCGGTGAATTGCAAGCGCATCCACATGCTCAACCCACTTCAAAGGCGCAAGATCTCCCTCCTGCCCCAACTCATGAAGAGCATACACCATCGCACTGACAGATCGTCAATAGCTCCCCTGTGAGAGATCAAAGGAAACGCCTGTTAGCAATGCCTGACTGATTGAGCTTCGGCAGTCGTCAATAGCTCCCCTGTGAGAGATCAAAGGAAACGATACGCTGGTTTCCTTCGTTTATTCTATATAGAACAAATGTTTTATATTATAGCCGCAAGATAGCTGCCGGCCAGGCTGAGATTTGCTATGATTGAGATTATCACGCAGCACGCACAACGCATCTATATCATCTTCCAGTTTGAACTTCGCGACCCCGTCCCGGTTGGAGACTACGTGCGGGCGTATTGCCACATCCACGGCAGCGATCACCAGCGCTCGCTGTCGATCAACAGGAGGACTGGCTGGGGGCATTGCTTCAATGCTGCCTGCCAGGCCACCGTGCTGGTCGCCGAATGGAATCTGGCCGCCACCCAGCGCCTGGTCACCTGCTATTACCGGGGCCTGCCTGCTATTCCGCTGTCCGCGCCTGTCCCTCCACCAAGAAGAACTCCTTTAGGGAGGCAACCCGTCTTGCTCCTTCCCCCTAAAGTCCCACCGTTATGGCAGCAAGAGGAGCGTCTTGCCCTGCTCTCTTTAGACAAGGAGATGCAAGAAGCGCTTGCTCAATCGACCAGCGCACGAGCCTACCTGGCCGAACGAGGCATTCCCTTAAGCATAGCTCAGGCAACCGGCGTTGGCTATCTTCCTGCTGCTTTGTTGCGGCTGCCCAGGGTGCAGGCAAAACGCCTGCTCTTACGACGGTGGGCCGGGCGGTTGCTCTTTCCTCTGCATTCTCCCGATGGCAAAGGCTACATCGGGCGCTCGCTCTGGCGCTGGGTGCCAGGGATGGATGAGAACGCTCACAAAGCGCTGTTGGATAAGCCGGGCGCGCCTCGTCGCTGGATCAAGACCAATCCGGCGGGCTGGTTTGGCTACGATCCCGAGCAGCTCTCCCGCAATATCATCCTGGTCGAGGGCGCATTTGACCGGCTAGCCTTGCTGGCAGCCGGGATGCGACCAGCGGAGGTAATGGCGCTGGCTGGCACGGCCATCTGCACTCACTGGTTTCCTGCTCACGTGAACAGGGTACTGCTGGCCCTCGATGCGGATATAGCCGGCCAGCAGGCCACCCGGCGACTCGTCGAGCGGCTGGAAGACGCTGGCATCGTCGTCAAGATGTGTCCCCCGCCCAAAGACCGCTGGGGCAAGGATTGGAGCGAGCGCTGGCGCACAATGGGGCCTGAGAGCATGCTACCCCTTTTTGAGGCTTACACCTCGCCCTACCCGGATTAAGAGGGTAGGCGTCATTTTTTGCATGAAATGGGGAAGGATTGGAAGCAAAATCCTGACGGACACCGGACCAGGATCGCTGATTGCAGTGCATCTACGGTTAGGATATACTGTGCCCAGTACGATCACAGACGACGAGGTATGAAAAGATGCAAGGAAGTACAGGTACAAACAGGCATCCAAAGGCGGTCGTCGTCCATAGCCCATTTTCGGGCCGCTCGGCGCAATTTTTGCAGGCGCTCGCCTTGCTGCAGCAGGCCGGGGTAGACGTGATTGAAGTCATCTCGATTGATAAGCTCGACCCGCTCTCTGCCCAGGGAAGCTCCTGGCAAGAGCTTGGCGCAGATATGGCTATAGCAGCAGGCGGCGATGGCCTGGTAGGCGGGGTAATCACGCATATTGCAGAAAGCGCTCTTCCCCTGGGAATTTTGCCGCTTGGAACCTCCAATGATATTGCTCGCTCCCTCAGTATTCCCTTAAATCTGCCAGATTGTATCCAGACCATCATCTCAGGCAAAGTAGAGGAAGTCGATGTCGGTACGGCGCAACCGGCGGAGCAGGCCCCTCATCTAGCTGCTCCCAGCCAGCAAGACCCGGTACTCGCGCAGGTTCCTCTCCAAAAACACGGGTATTTTGCTCATGCGCTGACGGTTGGGCTGAATGTACAGTTTGCCCGGCTTGCCACCAACGTAGCGACAAGGCAGCGCTTCGGGCGCCTGGCCTATCCGGTTGCTGCCTTAGAAGTGCTGAGAAACCACGAGCCGCTAGAAATCTCTCTTCATTGTGAAGGGCTGGCATTTCCAAAAGAGAAAACCACTACACCAGCAGAAGAGCAAACCTCGCTTCATTACCGGGCAGTGCAGGTTGCAGTGATCAACGCGCCAATATTTGGAGGACAATGGCAGCTTGCAGTTCCCCGCGCCAGCATCGCTGATCGCCTGCTCGATGTTGTGGTCATCGAGGATATTGATCTGGAACAGATTAATACCGCCATCGCAGAATTCTTTCGCCTGCAAAGGCAACCTGCACCGGTAGAGAGCATGCAGCATAGCGCTGCTCGCCATCCAGCCGAACTGAGCGGCATTCCTGGCATCCATCATTTTCAGGCAACGAAGATCACTATCGCAACCAGTCGCGATCCTCGAGATGTCACACTGGACGGCGAGGTACGTGGCCAGACACCCGTACACGTTCATATGGCCGATAAACGCTTGCGCGTTCTGGTTCCTTAGCGTCTACACTCTCCTTCATCAACGTGATATGATCACAATACGAGGGTTCTTATTTTTCTATGACGTGGGAAGAGTAGAATAGTATGCGCACGACGACTCGTTTGCGTAGCCTGCTGGCTGGGCCAGACCTTGTGGTTGCACCAGGAGCGTATGATGCGCTGAGCGCCCGGCTGATCGCGCAGGCAGGTTTTCCGGCCGTCTATATGACAGGATTTGGCACAGCAGCAAGCGTGCTGGGTCAGCCCGACGTTGGCTTGCTGACGATGAGCGAGATGGTTAGCCGCGCTGCTGCCCTCGCCAGTGTCATTGGCGATGTGCCGCTGATCGCCGATGCGGATACAGGTTACGGCAACCCCATTAATGTACGCAGGACCATCCGAGAGTACGAAAAAGCGGGAGTTGCCGGCCTGCACATCGAAGACCAGGTCTGGCCCAAGAAGTGTGGCCACATGGAGGGCAAACAGGTCATCCCCATGGACGAGATGGTGCAGAAGATACGCGCTGCCGTTGATGCTCGACAGGACCCCGACTTTGTGATCATCGCGCGAACAGACGCCATCGCCGTTTACGGCCTGGAGGATGCATTGCACAGGGGCAAAGCCTACCAGGAGGCTGGAGCAGATGTCATCTTCATAGAGGCACCTCGCTCCATTGCCGAACTGCAGGCCATCAAGCAGGCATTTCCTGATATACCGCTCCTCTTCAACTGGGCCGATACCGGCAAGACACCACCTCTACCGCTCGACGAAATTCGCACCCTCGGTTTCAAACTCGTCATCTTTCCCGTCAGCCTGCTCTTTGCAGCCACACATACGATGCTAGAGCTGCTGGACGTACTCAAGCAAGGGCAAACGCCGGCAGCTTTTGCCGGGCACATGGTCACATTTTCCCAGTTCACAACCCAGATCGGCCTTCCTGAGGTTCAGGAGCTAGAACGCCGCTATGGCGTTCAGCAGTGAACATATTTTTTCGAGAGAAAGGAACTTTGTATGGCAGAAAACACATTCCAGAAAGCAAGCATTACTATTGAAGCCGCCAGGCGCCTGATCGCAGCCGCCGAGGCCAAGTCGCGTGAGATGGGGCTGAATATGTGCATTGCCGTCTGCGATAGCGATGGCACCCTCAAAGCCTTCAGCCGCATGGATGGCGCCCCATTGTTGAGTGTGCAGATCGCACAGGACAAGGCCTACACAGCGATCAGCTTCGGTATGTCCACCGACGCGTGGTGGGACTTCATTAAGAACGATCCCCCGCTACTGCACGGCATCGTCAAAACGGATCGCCTGATCGTCTTTGGCGGAGGCTACCCGATCAAAACCGATCAGGGCATCATCGGCGGCATTGGCGTGAGCGGCGGGCACTACACGCAGGATATGGAGGTAGCTAAAGCCGCATTAGCAGCACTGTAATATGCGAATCGTTTCTTTGCTTGCAAGCGCAACAGAAATGATTGCTGCCCTGGGGTGCCTGGATCAGATGGTAGGACGGTCACACGAGTGTGATTACCCGCCGGAGGTCCGGGCGCTGCCGGTGGTCAGCAGGGTACAGATCGACGTGAACACCAGCAGCGCGGAGATCGACGCCCAGATCAAACAGCTTGCGCTATCATCGATAACGCCTGATACTGCTGCTCTCAAAGCGTTGAGCATCTATGCCATAGATGTTCAAATGCTCCAGGCCTTGCGCCCCGATGTGATTTTTACGCAGACGCAATGCGAAGTATGCGCCGTCAGCGAGCGTGATGTGATGGAGGCTGTGCAACACCTGACAGACCTGCAGCCCCGCATTGTGTCGCTGGCTCCTTACCGGCTGGACGATGTATGGAACGATGTCTTGCGCGTGGGAGAAGCCCTGGGGCGCCGGGAGCGAGCAGAAGAACTCGTACATGGCTATGAGAAGAGGCTGGATGAATTGAGCAAAAAAACATCTAGCTTGGGCAGCAGGCCGCGAGTAGCCGTGCTGGAATGGCTGGATCCACTGATGGCGGCAGGCAACTGGGTACCCGAACTGGTAGCCTATGCCGGAGGCGAGCACATATTCGGCGAAGTTGGAGAGCACTCGCCCTGGCTAAGCTGGGAGGAATTACAGCGAGAAAACCCGGATGTGATCATTCTCTCACCTTGCGGCTACTCTATTGATCGCACCATGATAGATGTGCCCATTTTGCAGCAATACCCAATGTGGCGATCACTGCGAGCAGTGCAGGCAAATCGCGTGTACGCCATCGATGGCAATCACTATATGAATCGCTCCGGGCCGCGCCTGGTGGAGTCGGCAGAATTGCTGGCGCGCGCTATATGGGGTGAGCAGTTGGGAATTGAGGTTGATCCGAACGGGTGGAAACAGATTGTTTCGTAACAGGAGCAAGGATTTGCGAGGACTTCTAAGTTGTTTCTCTCTTTTCGCCTAAGTTTTCCCGGCCTGTCCGTTGTTTGACTAACCACTGGATGCTATAGCCAGCAAAAGCCACAAGCACAAAGGCAGCCCAGAGGACTCCCTAGCCTTGCGGGATCAAGAGCCAGTTCATGATATCCAAGAACGCCAGCACGCCAACAATTATCCAGCCAGGACCCGTAATGGCACAATGGGCTTCGCGGCAGTGGAGAAAGTTGCGAACACAATAGCTCCCCATGTAAAGAAAAAACACTGTCCAGAGTCCGCCCCAGATAAAGACAGGTGTCTGTAGTTTTAATAGCAAGATGCCTAGCAACCAAACAGCAATTGCAAATGCCAAGATATGGTTATGTAATCTCTGCTCAATTCCTATGCCAGCCCGCCTCATCAGTTGCAAGCCTCCTTCTGTTCAAGGAGACTGGTTCTTACGATCTGGGAGTTCGTGGTGCCAGCGCCCAGAACAAAAGCGCGATAAATAACGCGAAGCAGAAAATCAGCAGGCCGATAATGCTATCTACCACGTCAGAAAGATCGATTTGAAACACCGCTGAGGCGATAAATAGCAATATCAAGAGGAAGCCAATGATCGGGAAAATGAACAAGACGCTCACGCGTGAGCCAGCTCTTGGCCGGCCAGTTTCAGGCGCTCTATATTGCAAATCTGTATCGAGTGGTTCCATGGACGACCTTTCTCTATCAGTTATTTCGTGTATTTCCAGGCGGTAGTGGCAGAGCTTGCCTCTGCCATCGCCCCACGACCTTTCTACATTACCTGTTCAGGATATTTCCAACGTTGCGCTGCACATAATTCGCTGGCAACCGAGGCGACTTCCTGTTTTCACAGCGCTTCATCGCAGTCACCTCTGGTCTATTATAGTTCTCGTTTGCCGCTAATGCAACCGCTCCTTTTCCCTTCTGGCTAAAAAAAATCGGCCTGGCAGGCCTCTATTATGCTATGCTAAAAAGGGGTGGGCAGGGCAAGTACGGCTATCTGAATCGGAGTGAGCGGAGAAAAGGTGATCGATTGCTGGGGAAATATACGGCAAGGAGCGGAACCTATTGAGATAGCGACGGAGTTCATACGCATTCAGCTTATACATCGCACCATCAATTGTTGCAGCTATACGGCCTTCGGCTATTGCGCAACAAATATCAGCAAGGGTTGGGACACGGTCGGCCATGAGACAACCTCCATAGAAAATAGTGACAATAGGCTCTAGCATTTACCCCACCATGAAAACTCATGGTATCTACTATAGACACGCGCAAGAACGCTTCAAGGTTTCAGCTCATGCATATAGAGGAACCAGGCTGCGTTACATATGCCAGCGTGTCCTGTGCTGCTTACTCATCCTCCTTTTCGTCATAGACTGCTTCATTGTTATCCAACAAGCCTCTTATAGGATCAATATACATGATCCTGTTGGTCAGGTCAACCCGTTTAATAACCTCTTTGATGGCCGGGATAAGGATTTCGCTTCCAGCCGGTGTTTTAACAGCATAGACATCGTTCCCCCCCGTGAGCAGGATATCAACGATGTTGCCGAGCACATCTCCTCCAAGTGTAGCTACCTGCAAGCCAAGAATATCGTGCCGGTAGTAGGAATCGGGCGGAAGTTTTGCGAGCTCGCTCACCGGGATCATGAGATCGGCATTGCGCAAGCTCTCAGCCGCATTAGCATCTTCGACGCCTTCCAGCTTGAGAATAATCATATCCCCTTTGTAAGGGCGGGCTGCTGCGATGCGGTAGCGAATATGATTGGGGCCAGCGTAGATAGCCTCAAGCTCCGTAAAGCGATTGGGGATATCCGTTAATAAGCGCACCTTGAGTTCGCCTCGCACACCAAAAGAGGCTACCACTTTCCCGATGGTAGCCCACTCCGTCTCACGCTGTTCTGCCATGTACTGCGGCCTCATACTATCTCTAGCAGAGTACGACGGCCTTCCCGCGCACCGGCCGCTCGTAACAGCGCTCGCATAGCCTTGGCCACACGCCCCTGGCGACCGATCACCTTGCCAAAATCATCTGGTGCCACGTGCAATTCCAGCACCAGGGCATTGCGGTCATTGCGGATCTCGCGTACCTGCACGGCAGAGGGATCATCAACGAGAGATTGAGCGATATACTCGATCAATTTACGCATATCTTGCCCTTGCATCGCCATAGCTATTGTTCCGTGTTGGCTTTAGCCGCGTCCCTGGCAGCTCTGGCAGCAGCTTTTTCCTGCTCGAAACGCTCCCAGATGCCGGTGCGCTTCAGGAGGATAGTTACCGGCTCTGACGGTTGCGCGCCATTGCGTAGCCAACGAAGAACTTTCTCCTCATTAATATTGATTGTTGAAGGCTCGGTAAGCGGATTGTACCAGCCAATTTGCTCGATGACACGACCATCGCGGGGCGAGCGGGCATCGGCAACCACAACGCGATAGCTGGGCATCTTCTTCTTACCCATGCGTTTTAAGCGAATTCTCACAGCCATGTTTTTCTTGCTTTCACCTCTTTCCCTCAGGCGCTTACAGGCCTTTGAGGGGTCTTCCTCTTTAGTTAGAGTATAATCAGACAGCACCGCGTTCGAGTGAACGCGGTGCATATCACGCTTTTGCATCTCTATGGTATGGCTTCCATAGGATAGCACGGCGTGCGGGAATTGTCAATGAAATTTCTCTTGACAACTACCCTCTCCTGCCATACACTCCAAAATAGAAGCAGTGGCGTCGAACGCAACCAGACCAGAGAAAAGGATAGCAGGATCATGTCCCAGCGTCTTTCAGAAGACGAGAGAGAAAACGAACAGCAACAGGTTAGCAGCGGGGATCTCGATCTTTCGCAGTTGCCGGAACTACCACCTGGAATGTATATTCCCGCGCCCAGCAAAAAGCCACGGCGCAAAACGCGCTGGCCCGATGCCATTGATGTTATCTTTGAGAAAGACCCCGCCTGCCGCAATATTTTCGAGGCACTGCTCTACCAGAGCCTGTGGGCGCTCTTTTACCACCGCATCGCCCACGCCCTGTACAAGGCGCATATCCCCTTCTTGCCGCGCCTCATCTCGCAATTCGCCCGCTTCATCACCGCAGGCATTGAGATTCATCCTGGCGCAAAGATTGGGAAGCGATTTTTCATTGACCATGGCGCCGGAGTCGTTATAGGGGAGACTACGGAGATCGGCAATAACGTGATGCTCTACCACCAGGTCACACTGGGCGCCACAGGCTGGTGGCGACCTGGACCGGGCCGCTCGCAAAAACGCCATCCCACCATCGAAGACGACGTGACTATCGGCGTGGGAGCAGCCATCTTAGGCCCAATTACCATTGGCAAGGGCAGTAAGATAGGAGCAATGGCTCTCGTGCTCGAATCTGTCCCCCCTAATTCGGTCGTTGCCTCCAAGCCCGCAGAGCTGCTTATGAAGCGTGGCGAACCATTAGAGAAACACCAGGAACTGACTCAAGGCTGGAACGACAGAGAGCCGTGGGAAATGGATTACCAGATCTAGTACGTTAAAATCGTGCTGATCAGCATATCCCAGAAGCGGGGCACGTCAAGCGCATAGCCGACATGAGCATTAGGCTGCTTACCCAGCACGCCGTAGATATCACACACCGTGCGCCCGGATGTCCATTCGCCCATGGTCTCGATTTCAACATGCATCGGCTGTGAGCGAATGATTGAAGGATCAATGATAGCAGCTACAGCGCAGGGATCGTGTACGGGAGGCGCCGGAAAGCCAAAGACACGGTGATAGGTAGCGCCAAAAAAGGCCAGCAGATCGGCGACAAAGCTGGCAACAGGACGGTTGGCCGAGCGCAGGAATCCGGTGATCTCATCTGTGGCCAGCGCCTGGTGCGTTACCTCCAGGGGACACATCGTGATTGGTCGCCCGCAGGCAAAGACAATGGAGGCGGCTTCGGGGTCTGCCCAGATATTAAACTCTGCCGCCGGGTTTCTATTGCCAATGCTAATAGCTCCCCCCATCAATGAAATAGCTTTGATTTTAGGAAGGATAGCGGGTTCTCGCCGGATGGCAGAGGCAATATTGGTAAGCGGGCCAGTAGGCACAATGGTGATATCGCCATCCGACTTCAGGAGGAGATCGATCAGCAGGTCAACGGCATGCTCTGGAACAGGCTCGATATCCGGATCGGGAACATTCGGGCCATCCATGCCCGATTCGCCATGAATATTGGCCGCATGCCGGGCAGGGCGCACAAGCGGTCGATCCATGCCTCTCGCCACCGGAATATGGCGGATATCTGCCAGCGCGCAGACTTTCAGTGCATTCACCGTTGTTTTATCTACGGATTGGTTTCCCGCGACGGTGGTAATGGCGAGCAGCTCAATATCAGGGTGGTGAGCGGCCAGCAAGATGGCGATAGCGTCATCGTGGCCGGGATCGCAATCCAGAATGATCTTGTGTTTCACAGCTTCCCCCCAGGGTATTCTGAACGTCATAGGGCACCCGCAAGGGGTGCCACTACCATACCATGTCTCGCCCAGTGCCGCCGTTCCTTGTAGTGGCAGAGCTTGCCTCTGCCATCGTTCTCCTCCCTGCCATCGTTGCACGGTGCTACTATACTATATTCTACCCTATTCCTGGCTAATTGTGAAAATTTTTGGTCACGAACTCATCTAGATGTCTTTCCTCATCATGTTCTAGCAAGTGCGTGCTAGCGCTCAGCGCAGCCCCTTCATAAGCCCGCTCCATCTCGGCTGCTGTGCGAACCTGGTTGCGTCCCTGGCGCTTTGCCCAGTACATAGCCCGGTCAGCCTTTTCACGAAGGTCGCTCCCGGTCAGTCCATCAACTGGATATGTAGCAATACCGAGGCTAATCGTCACAGGAATCCCGCCTTCTACCAGTTCTGTGGCAAGCGGGCCAGCGGCGACGACCGCACACATACGCGCAGCAACCGTTTGAGCCTGCTCAAGATCGGTCATTGGCAGCACGGCCATGAATTCTTCCCCTCCATATCGCCCCAATATGTCACTTCCACGTAAGACTCCTCGCACCCGCTGGCCCAACTCACGCAAGACTGCATCGCCGACCGCATGCCCATAAGTATCGTTGATATGCTTGAAACGATCCCCATCAAAGAAGATGACAGAAAGGGGGTCACCATAGCGATGCGCCCGGTCAACCTCCTTGTTCAATTGTTCAAGCAGCGTGCGATGATTGAACAGGCCTGTGAGTGGGTCGGTGGTGGCCAGGGCAGCTAGCCGCATATTGGCTTCCTTGAGCGCTTCCTGCTCGCGCTGCAAGGCCTCGTGTAAGCATTTCAGTTCTTCGCCTTTGGCCAGTTCGTCGCGCTGCCGCTTCGTTTCCTCAAGCAGACCCACCAGGGTATCGACCATAGCATTGGTGGCTTTCGCAACGTCGGCGATTTCGTCACGTCCTCCCACATCCAGGCGCGCATCAACCTGGCCGTTTGCTATCGCCTGCGCCACCGAGCGCAGCTTGAGCAACCGTCGCACCAGGGTACTGGAAATAAGCCAGCCTACCAGCCCAATTCCCAGCAGAACACCAAGTACTGCAAGAATTGTGCTGGCAAGCAATTTCTGCACCTCGACGGTAGCAGCATCGTGGAGTGAAGGCGCCAGGCTCCCATTGAACGCGATCAGCGTCTGGAGATCTCTCCCAGTATCTGTAAAGGCCTCATCTCCCTGGGTAAAGAGCAGCATTTGCGCATTCTCGAAATTCCCTGCCATAATCAGACGAAACACTTGTTCCTGCATGTTGCGATAGGCCTGCCAGCTTGCTTGAACAGCTTCTGAATATGTCCGTTGCTCCTCGATCTGCGTTGCGTGCCCTGCTTCTGTAAAGAGCGCCATCAGGTCTGGATAGTGCTCGATCAAGTCCTGCCGGAGATAAGTGGCGAGGATAGCATTAAAATGCGCCGCAAGGCCCAGCGCTACTTGCTGGTCGTCAGCGAGTATCGCAGTCAAATGGTGAGGTTGAGCAGCATAGGAAACAGCGTTCAGCAAGTCGCTATGCATCTGCTGCAAATCGCCGGCAGCCGTTGTCAGTGAGGTATAGCCATTCAGCAGGTTCTGATAAAAGGTAGTTTCCTGCAACAGCCGCTGCTGGCTTTGCACACCTACAATGCTTAAGGTAAGAGTGGCTATAAGAGCCGGAAAGAGAAAGCCCAGGGCTAATCTCGTCCCGATAGGAATATTCAGCAAAGGATTCGATTTATACATCTCATCAAATACATATCGGCGAGAATTTTGTATTCGAGAGTGCGCTTCACTGGCATTTCCTTCTGCCGGAAGCCTGTTGTGCTTGCAGCCGCTATGGTCATTCCATAAACTCATGCTATTTCTGAGCATGGCTATACTAATGGAGAGAAAGCATCGCAGAGCATCCCCCGGCACGTAGCAGGAGGGTGAAAACAGAGATGCGTGTAGAAGGAGAAAAGAGTTATGAGCGGACGATATAGAACCTGGTTGAGAATAAACCTCTCTTTTTTCGCTGTGCTCGGCCTGATTGCCGCCTTATGTGTGGCCTGTGGCAGCCAGGCTAGCACCACGACCGGTAGCAATCAGCAGGCAACGCCGATTAAAATTGGCATTTCGTTATCTCTCTCAGGAGACTTCGCCGATGATGGCAAGGCTTTCGAACAGGGGTATCAGCTCTGGGCAGACTATGTGAATGCCCATGGCGGTTTGCTTGGACGCAAGGTCACGCTGGACATTCTTTCCGATGGCAGTGACCCTAACCGCGTTCAGGCCAACTATCAAAAGTTGATTACTGTTGATAAAGTGGATCTGGTATTTGGTCCATTCTCTACGGAACTGACGAAACTGGCGTCGCTTGTCGCTAACCAGTATGGATATGCGCTGATTGAAGGTGCAGGTGGTGGCCCTTCCGTCTTCAACAGGGGATTAAACAATGTCTTCGATGTCTCACTCCCCGTTGCTAATAACCTGGTGAGCTTCACCAGGTATATCCTGTCGCTTCCGCCATCACAGCGACCCAGGACAGCCGCATATGCAACTGAGAACGATCCATTCACCCAGCCGCAGGTAGACCTGGCAAAGCTTTTGTTGGAGCGCGGCGGCATTAAAACCATTTCTTACCAGGTTTATCCACTAGAAACCACCGATTATAATCCGATTGCCGATACAGTCATTGCCTCTGGTGCACAGGTTGCCGTGTTTGGAACATTATTGCCGGATATCAGCGCTTTCATCCAGCGCTTCAAGCAACTGCATTACAACCCGAAGGTATTAGTCGCAACAGCCGGACCAGACCAGGGAAACGATTTTCTTAATGCAATTGGCGGGGCAGCATCTGCAGAAGGCATCCTTGTTCCTAATGGCTGGTACCCCCAGGCTAAAAATCCTGGCAATGCTGAGATGGTCAGGGCCTACATCGCCAGATATGGCGGCACCGCCGATCAGATCAGTGCAGATGTCGCGGAAGCCTACTCAGTGGGACAGGTCGCTTACCAGGCGATCACGAAAATCAAGAGCCTTGATAACGCGAAACTCATTGCTGAGCTGCACTCCGGCGATACGTTCCAGAGCGTACAGGGACCGGTAAAGTTCGATGCCACAGGACAGAACATAGATGCTCAGGCATATCTCTTCCAGTGGCAAAAGGGAGCGCTTATCCCTGTGTATCCTGCTTCAGCGGCGCTGGCGCCTCCAGAATTCCCGAAGCCGAACTGGCCCTAAGCGTCAAAAATCCCTGCCCCTCGACGCCACATACTAGCATTGGTATAATGTTGACAGACATAAGTTCATGAGAAGGGTTAATATCCAATGCCAGCCAGGGATTCAAAACAAGGAAAGGGAGGTCGCCGTGGAGCAACCGCAGATAGTCTCTAACCCGGAGATTATGATGGGCAAGCCAGTTATTGCAGGAACACGTATTACTGTGGAACACATCTTAGAGCAATTGGCTGCTGGAAGAACTATCGAGCAAATTTTAGATGCTCACCCGCATATCACCCGTGAGCAGATACAGGCAGCCATTATGTATGCCGCCGAATCTGTTCGGCTAGATCACACTTATCCCTTAGATCAAGTGGCACCATGAATATTCTTGCCGACGAAAATGTCTCACGGCTCGTTGTTGAGCAACTACGTCGAGATAACCATCAAGTGTATTATGTCTTTGAGATGGCAAGAGGTAGCACAGATCCTACAGTATTAGATATAGCCAATCAACAGAGAGCCTTACTTCTGACAAACGATAAGGATTTTGGAGAATTGGTCTTCAGGCAGCATCGCAAAGCATCTGGAGTACTTCTTACTCGATTGGCTACACTCACACCGGAGCAAGAAGCAGAATTAGTGGCCTTGGTTATCCGAAAGTTCGGCGAGGAATTACTCGATTCTTTCACTGTAGTCACACCAAGAGGCATTCGTATTCATCTTGTTTGATTATGCAAAAAAGTAACCTGATCATAGGCCAATCGGGCGGGGCCACCGCCGTAATCAATGCAAGCCTGGTTGGAGCCATCGAGGAAGCGCTCAAGAGCGAGCAGATCGACGGCCTCTATGGGATGCATTACGGCATTGAGGGCTTCCTGCGAGAGGATATCATCGACCTGCGACGGCAGCCAGCCGATCTCTGGCCACGGCTGCTGCATACACCCTCGGCTGCCCTGGGAACCTGCCGCTACAAGCTAAAGGGCGATGATCCCGAACGGGCGCTGGCTCTGTTCCAGCGCTACGATATTCACCACATGCTCTATATCGGGGGAAACGATTCGGCAGATACAGCCCATCAACTCGCACAGGCAGCCCGGCGTACTGGCTACGACCTGCAAACGATCAGTGTTCCCAAGACAATCGATAATGACCTGCCCTTTACCGATCACTGTCCCGGCTACGGCAGCGCGGCCCGTTTCCTGGCCCTGGCGACGATGGATTCCGCGATGAACACGATCTCCATACCAGCACACTATCCTGTGAAAGTGATAGAGACAATGGGGCGAGATGCCGGCTGGCTCGCCGCTTCATCCGTGCTGGGGAAACGCCATGAAGATGATCCACCGCATATCATTTTGATGCCGGAGTACCCCTTCAATGCAGAGCGCTACTTGCAGCAAGTCGAAGAAGTGTATCGCCGCCTGGGATACGTGATTATCGTTGCCTCCGAGGCAGTACGTGATGAGCATGGACAGCCTCTTGGCGCTATAGGGCAGGTAGGAGTAGACGCTTTCCAACACCCGCTCTTGAGCGGGGCAGCTCAGTATCTGGTAGAATTAGTGATACAGCACCTGAAATTACGAGCGCGCTTCGACAAGCCGGGCGATTTGCAGCGCATGGCTTCGATGAGCATCTCGCATACCGACAGGCAGGAAGCCTATCTTGTAGGGCAGATGGGTATACGCGCCCTCCTGAATGGAGAAAACGATAAGATGGTCACGCTGGTACGCCATGATGAACCGCAGTACCATTGCACAACGGGATTAGTGGAGCTAGAGAAGATCGCCAATGAGCAGCGCTTGATGCCTGCTGAATATGTAGATGCAAGCAAAACAATGGTAACGAAGGCTTTCTATAACTATGCGTTGCCGCTCATCGGCGACCCATTGCCGCACTACCCCGCAGTTGCCATGACGAGGGTAAAGAGATGATGGCACACCCGCTCAAACGAGCTATTGTAGTCGTGCTGGATGGGGTAGGAGCCGGAGCCAATCCCGATGCTGAGGCCTATGGAGACGAGGGAGCAAGCTCGCTCGAACACTGCGCCGAGGCAGTGGGAGGGCTGGTGCTGCCAAATCTAGGACGTGTTGGCCTGGGAAATACTACACCCATCAAAGGGACGCCGCCAACCACTGATGCCAGCGGGGCTTATGGGCGCATGAGAGAGGCAGCAGCAGGCAAAGATAGTACCACCGGGCACTGGGAAATGATGGGCGTTGTCCTGCAAAAACCCCTACCTACCTACCCACATGGCTTTCCACACGATCTTGTAGAAGCCTTCGAGCAGGCCATTGGGCGCAAAGTGCTCGGCAACAAGCCAGCTTCTGGCACGGAAATTATCCAGGAGCTCGGTGAAGAGCACATGCGCACAGGCTATCCCATTCTCTATACCTCGGCAGATAGCGTCTTTCAGGTTGCTGCCCATCAGGACATCATCCCGCTAGAAGAACTCTACCATATCTGCCAGGTTGCCCGTGCGATGCTCACCGGTGAGCACGCCGTCGGGCGAGTGATTGCGCGGCCATTCATTGGCACGCCAGGAAACTTCAAACGCACCGAGCACCGCCGCGACTTCTCACTCCCGCCAACCGGCACAACCCTGCTTGACCTCCTCAAGGATAGTGGCAAAGACGTGATCGGCATCGGCAAGATCGAGGATCTGTTTGCAGGACGTGGCCTGACAGCGCGCGACCATACTGAAACCAACCGTGACGGGATGGCAGCGACATTGCGCTGGCTCGAACAAGACTTCACTGGCCTGCTCTTCGTGAATCTGGTAGAATTTGATATGTTATGGGGCCATCGCCGCGATAGCGAGGGATATGCGCGAGCTTTGCGTGAAGTGGATGCCTGGTTTGCACAGGTACAGCAGGTGATGCAGCCAGGTGATGCCATTTTCTTCACCGGCGATCACGGAGTAGACCCAACCTACCGGGGCACCGATCATACCCGCGAACACGTTCCGTTGCTAGCTTACGGAGAACCGATACGGTCCAACGTCAACCTGGGCGTGCGTTCTACGTTTGCCGACCTGGGCCAAACGCTGGCGCAGGCTTTTGCTGTTGAGCCGCTGGCAGCCGGGACAAGCTTCGCGCAGGAAATAGGATTAGTATGACTGAGACACAACGTAGGAATGTAGCAGGACCATCACCCATTCTCCTGCATGGTGAGAAAGTCTATTTACGCCGTCCTCGCATGGAAGATGCTTCAAGGGTGTTCCACTGGGAACGCGATGATGAAGTCTGGCGTTACGACCCGCGCCGCCCATTCTCGCAAAGTTTGGCGGAGTTCCTGCCAATCTTTGAGCGCAACTATGTCTATGGCAATGGGCGGCAATTCTGGTTCATTATAGAGGATGAAAAGCATATCCCTATCGGCACTATCACCTATTTCAATCTTGACTACCGGGCAGGCCAGGCAGAAATAGGGCTGGGCCTGGGAGATAAAACGCGCTGGGGCAAGGGATATGGCCCGGATGCCATTCGCACGCTTGTCCAGTACCTCTTTACCTTCCCAGGGCTGGTGCGTATCTATGCCGAGACCGCTGTAGCCAATCACCCCGCGCGCCGGGCCTTCGCCAAAGCTGGCTTTGGCGAGGTCGGCCAGATCTACGATCCGCGTAGCTCAGGCGAACCCTGGGTACTTTTAGAAATCTGGAAGAAGAGGAAGGATGGCTCATCACGATGAATACAATAACCGTTGATCCCGGCATTTTTAAGGCCTATGATGTTCGTGGCGTTTACGGCGAAAATCTCACAGACGAAGTAGCTTATCGCATAGGCCGCGCTGCTGCCCAGTACCTGGACGTACCGGAGATTGCCGTCAGCCGCGACATGCGCCTTTCTTCGCCGGCACTGGCTGCCGCCCTGATTCGCGGTATCACTGACCAGGGCGTCAATGCTATCGATCTGGGCATGACCACCACCGATGCGCTCTATTTCGCCGTAGGCAAATTCAACTATCCGGCAGGCGTGATGATCACGGCATCACACAATCCTGGCAAATATAACGGCATGAAATTCTGCCGTGCTCAGGCCTTCCCCATCAGCCTTGAATCCGGGCTGGCCGAAATCCGCGACCTGACAATTAGCGGGAATTTCGTTGAGCCTGGCAAGAAAGGTGAAGTAATCCATCGTGACATCACAGAAGACTATATCAACCATGTGCTCTCGTTCATCGATATTAGTAAGATCAGGCCACTCAAAGTCGTGATCGATGCTGGCAACGGCATGGCAGGAATGATCATTCCCCGCGTATTCGAACACCTGCCATGCGAGCTGATCCCGCTATACTTCGAGCTAGATGGCAATTTTCCCCATCACCCGGCCAGTCCAATTGAGCCTGAGAACATGGTCGATGTGCAAAAGAAAGTGCGCGAGGTTGGCGCTGACCTGGGCGCAGCCTTTGACGGCGATGCTGACCGCATGTTCCCGGTGGATGAGCATGGAGAGCTGGTAGATGGGTCGATGGTGACGGCAGCCGTATCTGAGAGCCTGCTGCGCAAGCATCCCGGCTCAACTATCCTCTACAACCTGATCGTCTCCAAAAGCGTCCCGGCGCTCATCGAGCGCATGGGCGGTAAAGCCATAAAAACGCGCGTCGGGCACTCCTATATTAAAGCGGAGATGCGCCGCACCAACGCCATCTTCGGCGGCGAACACTCCGGCCATTTCTACTTCCGTGACAACTGGTACGCCGACTCCGGTTTGATCGCCTTGCTGATCTTGCTAGAGCTGATCTCTATCAAGGGAGAACCGCTCTCCGAGATTCTGAAGCCGCTTGATACATGGGTGCGCAGCGGCGAGGTCAACAGCGAGGTGAGCGACCAGCAGGGAAAGCTGCGCGCACTGGAAGAACACTTCGGCAAAGGAGCCAGGTCAATAGATCACACGGATGGCCTGACCATCGATTATGGCGACTGGTGGTTCAATGTGCGGCCATCCAACACCGAGCCTCTCCTCAGATTGAATGTGGAGGCCAAAAACGAGCAACTGATGGAAGAGAAACGCGACGAACTGCTCAAGTTCATCCGTGGTTGAACCTTGCCTCAAATCGATATTGTATAATAACTTCCCCCGCTGCCATACTGCACCAGGAAATCAATAGTAAGCGAGCGCATACCGGCGGGAGCAGCGTAGGCAACATGCCCAGAGGAGTTCTTTGCCCCGGCATTAAAGCCATATGGCAGCGTATTATCGACCGGTGGCAGCGGGTTGCCGTTGACGATCAAGCGGATGTAGTCATAGCCAAAGCCGGGGGAGACATTGAAGGTATTGGGGTTGTCCACAAGGAAGTAGAGAACATAAAACTGTTGCCCAGCTTTGACCTGGCTTCCTTGATAGTCATAGCGGATATCCACCTGCGTCAGGTGATAGATCAGTAAATGCGGCTGGTAGTAGGGAAAGTAATAATCAATAGTCAGATTTTGGCGAACGGTTCTATCTTGATACCTGCCAGGATCAAAGGGGCCGGTCAATGGTATCGTGACCATGTATTCATCGAGCGCAGCAACGCCTAATTGCAGTTTCAGAGAGGCCAGCGAGAGTCCCTTTGGCACAGAGAAATCGATCCAACCTGTTTCACTCGTCCTCGCTTTGGCATCGGCGGGAAGGTTGATATTGGTGGGAGCAAATGGGTTCAAATGTGGTACTAGCAGGCGCGCCACATCATAATAAGGGATGCTGATATCGCCGGTGGAAGCATTAATTACCCTCATATTTAAGCGTACAATAGCTGGCTCTGGATGTATGCCATCATCAGAAAAAGCCGTTGCATATTGCGCATTGATAACCGTGTAGTCAAGGCCAGCATAGCGAGCCGTTCGCTGCACCTGCAAGGTGGCAACCGGGACTGCTGTAGGCACCGGGGCTACGAGGGACGTTATATGCCGGAGCAAGCTCAGCGCAAGAGCGCTGGCAATAACAAGCACAACGACACCTACAACCAGCACGCTCACAAACCAGAGCCGGAACCGGGCACTATAGGTACTTCTTCGCACAACCCTCTTTGCAGGCTTTGAAGGCACGGGCATCCTCCTTAACCGGCAACAGCGATTATAACAATTCCTGCAAATATGAGGATAGCGCCAACCAGGCGGAAAAGCCCGAAGTCTTCTCCTAAGAGGCGCCAGCCCATAAATGCGCCGAAGACCACGCTCACCTCGCGAATCGCGCCGGCATAACTGACATGCGCAAAGGAGTATGTCCACAAGACCAGCATGTACGACAGTAACATGAAGATACCGGCGAAGATGAGCAGCAGCCAGTTCGCACGCCATTCGGCAATTGTCCTATCACGGCCGTAGCGTACCAAAACCACAGGTGTGAAGAAAAGGGCGCTCAGGCTGATTACAACTACGGTGTACGGCAAGGGGTCTACAATATGCACTGCGGCTCCATCGATGGCCGAGTAGACAGAGATGCACAGAGCAACGCTGAGAGCTAAGGCGACCGCACTGGTGCTCAACATAGAAGTCTTCCTCAACGACCACCAGGCCTTTCCGCCAACAATAATCAGGCCGAGGATGATCAGCACCAGGCCAATATATCCACCTATGCGCGGGCGGTCACCGAGAAAGAGGATAGCCCAGAGCGCCAGGAAAGCAGGAGCAGTACCGCGCGCCATTGGATAGACCAACGAGAAATCCCCATGCTCGTAGGCGCGTGTCAGAATGAGATAGTATGTTCCTTCGACGAGGGCGCTGCAGAGAATATACGGCCAGATACGCAAGGGAAATGCATGGCTGATAAGAGGGATTGGAGCAAAGCAGAGCGAGCCAATAATCAGCCCCCACCAGGTAAAGACCTGCTTCTCTCGCGCTCGCTTAACAAAAAAATTCCATCCGGCATGAAAGACGGCAGCCACAAATAACAATCCCAGGGCGAGCGGTGGCATGAGTACTCCTGCCTTGCATGTAAACCGGCTGAATAAAACACACAATATATCACAAGTATAGCACGCCTAGAGAAGGGGAACTACCGCTCCAAGCAGTGCAGCATCGTTACCCAAACAAGCAGGCACGACTTCAACATGATTGTGTGTTGCGGAAGAATGTTGTGCCAGGATCATATCGCGGATCTGAGCAAGCACAAGATCGCCGGCAGCCAGAAGTTCACCGCCCAGAATCACGGCATTCGGCTCAAACATACTGATATATCTACTAGTGGCCGTACCCAGCCAGCGACTAATGTCACCATAGATTTGCAGCGCCACCCGGTCACCTTGCATGGCCTCTTCTGCTACCAGGCGAGGGCTAAAATACTCTCGATTCAGCAATCGCTGCACCAGGCTTGTCTGCTCACCGCTGCGCAAAGCGCGCTGTACCATCTTCTGCACAGCATCTATCGATACTAATGTATTGATGCAGCCCCGCTTGCCACAGCTACAGCGCGGCCCGTTTCCCGAGACAAGCATATGGCTGATATGACCCACATATCCGGCATATTCCCGCGCCGGTTGCACCGGCTTGCCATTGACAATAAATGCTGCTCCAACCACTGCATTGACAGCCAGCAGCAGCAAACGGCGAAATCTCTTCCCCCGGCCGGCGCCAAAATGATATTCGCCAAGCAGGGCAGCATCAACATCCACGTGAAGTCGCGCGGGTAATCCGTAGCGTGCTTCCAGCAGGTCGCATAATGGGAAGCCATTTAGTGATGGCAATGTTGAAATCAGAAGAACACGGCGAAGCGTCGTATCAAGTGTGCCGGGAATACTGACTCCTATCCCTTGAACACGAAAACCTTCAGCCCCTGCCCAGGCCAGTGTGGTCTCGATGGCCCGCAAATACGGCTCAACTGTTGCAGCAGCAGGACGCCCCCAGAGCGTTTTTGCATAGCAACGGTAGAGGATGCACCCCGAAGAATCGATCAGGGCAATAGTAGCTTTCCCCCCAGCAATCTCCATCCCGGCAGCAACGCTCTTCTTTTTACTCATGGGCCGGTGTACCTGTATTCCAAGATTCGAGTATTAGAGTAGAACGCATGTTCTATAATAACAGGGTTTACAGCAGCAGCTACAACAACAAAAACGATATTTTGCGTAATTAAAGTATAATTGGCAATGAGAACATTTGTCAAGAGCAAACGTTCGAGGTTTCCAGCCCTTTCTCGTTATGCAACTAGTTATGTATGCTATCCGTGTCTTTAAAAGAGAATGTCATAAATACTTGAGATTTGCAGGTCTCTTCTTGCAAATATTGCTACGAAAAGGGCAGAGGCTTTTGAACTGCTGCCACCTGACAAGGCAGGCGACGAGAGAGCTTCTCTTGATGAAAGGTTTTCCGAAAGGAGGAAACAGATGGCGACAAATGAACGTTCAAGTGTTATAGGCGTCTTTACAAACCGCGATCAAGCTGATCGGGCTATCGATGCACTGCGGCAGGCAGGTTTTAGCTATAACCAGATCCGGCTGGTGGAACGTGGGACCGGCAGTTTTCTCGACAATCTCAAGAGTTTGTTTGCGAGCCAGGGAACGACGGCTGTCAACACAGCCGATGATTTGAGGAAAATGGGTGTACCGGAGCAGGACGCAAATGACTATCAGAGCCAGCTTGAGGCGGGCCATGCTATCGTACTGGCCAACACCGATGGTCATCTAGAGCAGGCTATCAGCATTCTCCGCCAGAACGGAGCATATGATATCAACGCTCGTTTCAAAATTCCCCAGCCGGCTACTCCTGAACAGGCTGCTCCTGCAGGAGCGTACGGGCCAGGCGCTCAACCTGGGCCTTCCAATCCTAATGTGCCGCCGGCTGCTGGTCCCTACAATAATCCCAATGCGCCGCCAGGACCCTCTAACCCTAATGTGCCACCAGAAGCTCCTCGCAGAGAGTAAATCGATTGCAAACTTGTTGGCAGTTGATTTGCGTGGTACAGTAAGAGAGTGAGGATGAATAGGAAGAAGAACGTAGCGTAATCGGCCAGGAACTAGCAAGGAGTATACCGTGCTTGAAGACGATAGAGAACGACTGGACGAAGTAAGTTACATGGCGCATAGACCGCCGAAGTCTCCAATTATCGGCCAGGGACATGGCCTCTCCGATGAAGAAGGAGCCATGATACAACGCATGATTCGCGAGCAACAGCACTCTGCGCGCGAACTGTTTATCCCTGAACAGGATCTGGCTTCAGGAGCTACAACACAGATGTCTCCCGAGGCAGCTCAGGTCATTGAGGACAGTAAATTGCGCAAGATTTTGCATATGTTTAATCGCGACTACCTCTATGGACAGGGGCGCTTCGACGAATATCGAGATGGCCTGCTGCTGAAATGGGGAGATGGCTACTCGCGCATGCATATCTGGGCAAGCGTTGAGAACGGTAACCTGGTCTTTGAAACGAGCCACTTCAAGAAGTGCTCCAAGCCTTATTGTACGGGTACACATCATGTCCTGACTCGTGAACTCTACATGAACTGGGATATCCTCAACCAGGAGCTTGGCGACCTCTTCCGCAGGCCAGTCCAAGAAGGGACAGAAGACTAACTGGCTGACCCGGCCACATGATAAGAACAGCCTGGCCCCCTCAAGGGAAGCCAACGTGCCAATTCATTGGCACTCTAATGCATCTAGCATGACAGATCACGAGAGCAGGATGAGAGTACGCATTCTTGCGCTGGAAAAGGATCTCTTCTTCTCAGTGAAAATGCGCGATACGCTGCAGCATCATGGGATGGAAGTCAGCGTGGCACGCACATTGCCGGCTTTTGAGCAACGCTTGACAGCGACAGGAGAAGAGAGGCCGGCGCTGGCCATTGTGAATACAGCCACAACTGGCGTTGACTGGGAAGAGGCCATTCGCAAAGCGCGCAGCCAGGGCATTCCGGTGCTGGCCTTCGGCTCGCATATGGACCTGGAAGCACGCGAGAAGGCGTTGCAGGCCGGAGCGCAGCGAGTTGTTGCCAATTCCAAATTTAGCAGCGACATGCCCGGACTGGTGCAGCGCATGCTCCATCAAACGAATGCACAATAATGGGCACAATGATGAACTTTGACAATCAAGATCGGCAAGACCAGTCTGAGGTATGTCATGCTGAGCGCAGCGAAGCATCTGATGCCGATCGACTGAGATCCTTCGCTTCGCTCAGGATGACAAATTATTACCGGTCTTGGTTGGTAAAAAACATAATTGCACCCCTACAATCTAATCGAATGCACAAACTGATAGAATGGGATGCGGAGGAGGCCCTGCCCTAAAACGGGCTTCTGGTAGGTATGGATCAGGCGTCGATAGGTCCAACGAGTGGGGAAAAAATCTTTACGAGTGCGGGGTGGAGGCTGAATGACGCGCCGCATATTGCGGTAACGAGGACGATGTGCAATTCGTCGACTCATGTACGCTCCTTCTTAGCAGTACAACCAACAATCAACAAGCAACACAAAAGAGGCAAACTCCTAAGATATATACGTAGGAGTATACCTCTTTTTTCTCACACTCTTTACAGAGCATCATATGCCATGAATAATGATGAGTGGTTCGAGCAGTTTAGTGACCGCAGCCGCAGCTACGTGCCTCACCACCACCGCTGGCGGTTTTGAAGGAATGTCCACAACCACAGGTTGAGACCGCGTTAGGATTATTGACGGTGAAACCGGCACCCATCAAGCTGTCAACATAATCTACTTCACTGCCATTGATGTACAGCACGCTCGAATCATCTATGAGCACTTTGAAGTCGCCATAGGAAATGACCGTGTCTCCATCTTGCTCTTCGTCAAGCGTCATACCATATTGGAGACCGGAGCAGCCGCCACCGGCAACGAAGATGCGAAGGGCAAGACTCGGATCATTTTCCTGCGCCAGCAGTTCACGTACCTTTTCTGCCGCCGTAGGTGTAATGGTAATCACACTCGTGTCGGTCGCCGATTGCTGGTTTTGCTCGATCATAGCATTTGCCTCTTTCTAAAAGGGTTGATAGTTCATCCCTCAATTTGTACTTAGAATACCTCCCGGACGCTTCCCACGTTTCCGTTGCCTGTATTATAAACTACAGAAAGTGAAGCGTCAAGTTTTCTATGGCAGAGATAAATGGCTATGGCAGAGATAAATGGCTATGGCAGAGGCAAGCTCTGCCACTACTAAGTACGGCTTGCCTTGATTCTGATGAATTCTGTTGCTTTTTATTCATGAGGAGCAAGTCGCTCTGCCAGGTATTTCAGGCTCAAGGGATAGCGGTATTCGATTCCCATATGGGTCGCATCGAAGAGTTCAAAAAAGATATCGGTGACCCCAATTTGTTCGAGCTGGCGGCGGAAGGCTTCGGCCCCCAGATCAAGATAATACTCATCGCGCCTGCCCGCATCGACGTAAATGGCTTTCATGCTGCGTAGGGCATCGGCATGAGCAGGGGCCATGCGCACCGGGTCCCAGGCCAGCCAGCGCGCCCAGATTTCAGGAATAAGCTGGCCGGTAGCAATATCGTAGGGAAGGTGAACGGTGCCAGCGTCATCAGCAGAATAGCAGGCGGCCATACACCAGTCGTTCAAGAGGTGGGGATCGCTGCTCTTAGAAAAGGCTGGCCGGCTGCGAAAATCTTCCCAGAACTTCTCGAACGAGCCATCGTAGTGGTCACGCAGCGCTCGCACAGATTTTGGGAATTCTGGCTGGTAGCATACCTCGAAGAGCGCATCGCCTGCATGGGTGGCCAGCCCACCAAACAGGTCAGGCCGGAGCATGGGAGTAACCATCGATCCGTAACCACCGCTCGACTTCCCGGCAATCCCTCGATGCTCGCGTTCTGGTAGTGTGCGGTAGTGCGCATCGATCCAGGGAACAACCTCGTCACACAGGTAGGTATGGTAACGACCGGTAGCAGGCGAGTCGAGAAACTGGCTGCCGCCATAGGATGTCCAGCAATCGACCCATACGAGTATGCATGGCGGCGCTTCACCTTTAGCGAATAGCTCGTCGGCAAGCTCAGGGAAACTTTTCCGAAATGCCGAGCGGTTACGCCACATATCGAGCTGGCCGGTGAGGCCCTGAATCATGTAAATAGACGGGTAGCGCCGGGAAGGCTCGTTATCATATCCAGGCGGCAAATAGACCCACAACGGCCGCTTATAGGGGTCTCCAAGGGGATTGTCTTTGAGCACTTCGCTTTCAAAAACGACTTCTTCGTAACGTCCGGCATATTCAATTGACCAGGGATACATAATGCTTGTCTCTTTCTATAATGTTACTTTATTGTTTCATCGTGAACTTTAAGCAGAGCGAGGCAGGAAGATCCTGCCTTGTCGTCCTAAGCACACCTATTTCATCCTGAGCGAAGGATCTACGCTGTGAAGCATCTGATAATAATACCTGCATTATAGCACGTTGTTACGAAGCGTTATGAGAGATGAAAGCTCTTACTGCCTCTTCCAGCGCCTTGACATGTTCTTACTGGTCATGGCAAGCCTTCTTTTTTTAATAGAGCCCGCAGGTGATCGTGCGGGATCGCCTCTAGCACGTGTCCATCAACGCCTGTTGTTGTCTCAGCCGCTACCAGCGCATTGTAGACTGCCTCTTCTGTTGTCTCGATAGTCGCAGTGAAAAGACCATTGAGGGGAGATTCGCCAGCAGCAGAGGGACCTTCGACAAGGGTACTCACGCTGATTTCTGGCTCGCTATAGCCTCGTATGATATTACCCGTGGCAAAGGCAACAATGATCTCGCCGCTGGTGTCCCTGGCGGTAGAGCCGGTGCGAGCCAGCCCCAGAGCCGCTCTCTTTGCCAGCCGCCCACACTGGTGCGAACTGAGTGGAGCATCTGCCGTGACAACGACGATGCAGCTTCCCTCACCAATATCGCTAGTTTCCTCCTTGTCGGTGCTGGCTTCGCTAAAAAAGTGTCCAACAGGAATGCCATCGATACGCAGTTCGTGGCGATCTCCGAAATTGGTCATTACTAGCACGCCAACAGTGTAGCGCTTCTGGCCTACCGGTACGATCCGTGACGAGGTGCCAATGCCACCTTTGAAGTCGAAGAGCTGCATCCCCGTTCCGCCACCAACACATCCTTCAGCTACCGGCCCACTCGTTGCGTTGTCAAGCGCGGCATAGACATCTTCTTGAGTGATCGCCAGTCCAAAGGAACCATCGAGATAGCTATCATCGCATTCGGCGACCATCGGCAGCAGCGAAGTGATACCAAGTTCTTTTGCCCCATGTTCAAAGAGGTACCGGCTCGTCCAGTGGCAAACGATGCCAACATGGTTGGTACCCGTGAGCATGATGGGGAAGCCGAGTATTCCCCATTCATCGACAAGAGTGCGGGCCGTCATCTCTCCAAAACCATTCAAAGGGAAAGTGGCCGCATATACCCAATCTTGAAGAGGGTTGCCTGCGTGCGGCCAGATAGCGGTAACACCCGTGCGCCAGGGGACGCCATCAACATCGCGCTTCACCGTTGTGTGCCCTACACGTACACCTGCAACATCCGTAATGGCGTTGAGCGGCCCAGGCTCTAAGTAGCCTGGAGTAATGCCAAAATCTCGTATACGAGGCATGAGCGATTCCTTTCTCGTCTTGTATTTAATAGGTAATTCTCATCTTTGTAGGAAACTTGTCAAGATTTGTGGCATAGTCCACAAATCTCTTCCTTCCATATGTTGATTTTATCAAGCATGGTTGCTGTTCAGGCAATTATCTTTGCAAGATAAACACACCAATTATTATATAGCTTGAGCGAGGTTTTGTATGTCGTCTACAGTTGAAACGCCATGTCCTCAAAGCGAGCCTCCAGAAAACTCGCACGAAGCGCCTGTTACGAAACCACTGAGCAATTCAGGCGAGTTGATAGCTGATACACCCACAACACGTCCTCCCAGGCTGACGGGTTCTATTACCAGAACGCCGTCCACCAGGCCACTCGTATTTATACCGGCCACTGAGAAACGCCTACAAACTGAAAGCCTCAAATCCAGGTCCAGGCGGGGGTCCATCGTTCTGGCCGGATCATTCATTGGAAGTATCATTGTCTTACTTGCTGCATCACTCTTCGTCGTGCCACTGGATAATGGGCAGTACCCAGCGAGCCTGGCACAGGCTATACATAACTGGGTTGCAAGAGGAGCAAGGATGATCAATGTTGTGCAACCTGCTCCTCCAACGCCTACACCCGCGCTGCTAACAAACGAAGGTTATTGTGGAGGAACCGATATCTGGGGAACATGCGCCACGGCTGTCACTGCCAGCGGCATCATGGGAACAGGTCATATGCAGCGGCCAATCATAGGGGCGGTAATTACACAGCCTTTTGGCCATCCTGAGTACCAGTTCTGGTGCGGATGCTGGAGACCCCACACAGGAATCGATCTGGCGGCGCCTTATGGCACGCCAATTATGGCAGCCGATAGTGGCCAGGTAATCTGGACGGGCTGGGACTGGTCAGGCCTGGGCTGGGCAGTAAAAATTAATCATGGGCATTATATCGCGACGGTCTATGGCCACCTTGCTCGCTTTATTGTACGGGTTGGGCAAAATGTATCGAAGGGACAGGTCATTGGCTACGAGGGCAGTACCGGGGCCTCAACAGGGCCTCACCTGCATTTTATGGTGATGGTAAACAATATCTGGGTGAACCCGCAACTCTATGTCCAGCTTCCTTGAAGCCTTTGTGAGACATAAGGCACACGCAGAGTTCAAAAGACAACATAAGAGAGGCATGTGACCTGGTCATCGCCAGTGAAGGCCGGATCACATGCCTCTCTACTAAAAAGATTTCTCTTCCTTAACGCACTTGCTATGCCTGAGCGGCTTTCGGGCGACGACGGCTGATTGAGCCGCCCTTGCGACCGGCCGCCTGGGCCTCTTCGCTTGTCCACTTGTGAGCCGTTCCCAGCGCATGGGCTGCTTTTCCGCCCTTGCTGGCGATCTCACGCTTCTTCTCTGGGCTCATTGATGCAAAGCCCCGACCACGTCCTTTTTGTGTTGCCATTGCCTTTCGCTTCTCCTTCTAACTAACTGTGATGGTTTGAAACGTCGTCAAGTACAAGATACTTTTTGACTGAGCGTGTTACACTTTTTCCGGCTAGCCCGGCGCTTCTCGCACCGGTTACCGTAGCTCAACCTCATATCTATAGCATAACAGGATGAGTTCGCAAGAGCAAGTCAACAATAAGAAGACTCAGCAAGTTCTTATATTTTTTAAGCTTTTTCTAAGGAAGAGCTGCACTTTTTCCTACAATATGCTTCTGTTCAGTTGGAATATTTCTCTCAGGCTGAGTTACAGGGAAGGCAACGGTGACGCTGGTACCTTTCCCCTGATTGCTGGATAGACTAATGGTGCCATGCATGGCCTCAACAAGTTTCTGCGAAATGTAGAGGCCAAGGCCTGCGCCTGGAATCTGGAGCGAAGATGCATATTCCAGCCGGCTGAAGGGCTTGAAAAGGTAGCGGTACTGCTCATGCGGGATACCTATCCCCTGGTCACACACAGTGATATAGAGCATCCGGGCTTGGGCCTCCTGAGATAGCAGGCCGTTATGACGCCTGCCCGGCTGCACAGAAGAGGAGCTACCAGGTTGATGATCGTGAGGAATGGATGTGGAAGCTCTCACCTCTATCAGGCCGCCATCAGGAGAATATTTGATGGCATTATCAAGGAGATTGACGAGCACTTGCTGTACGCGGTCAGCATCAGCCCAGATTGGCGGCAGGTCTGGGGGAAGCACACAGCGGATCTCATATTTTCCTGTGGACTGCTGGTCAATGCGCCGCTGCATGAGCGCCTTTACATGCTGGCAAAGGTCTGCGATATTGATATGCGTAGCGCGCAACTTGATACGGCCAGTATGAATACGAGAGACATCTAGCAAGTCACCGATCAGCACCTCCAGGTGATTGGTCTGCTCCATAATGATATCAAGGTATTCGCGCTGGCGCCGTGGAGTCATGGCGATAGCCCCGCTTTCATCTTGATTCCCCGTAGCCCAGCAGCCGTATGCTTGCAAAAGGGCCGCGTACCCTTTAATAGCAGAGAGCGGCGCTCGGATTTCATGGCTGACCATAGAGAGAAATTCATGATTGAGATGCTTCACATCTTCTTCCAGGCGCCGGCTTATTTGAGGCAGGTACTGGCGCAAGAGAAGATGGTCACCTGCGCCGAAGGCAGCGACCTGGCGGTCTGCCAGCAAAACCACACCAAGCACACCTGCCGGTCGCTCAAGAGGCGCTACTGCAATGCTTTGCAGCGAGCAGTTCCCACTATCTGCTAGCATGCATTCACTTATAGATTTGCTCCTCTGGATTTGCCCACTTTGAATAGCAATATCGCACAGAGCCTGTACATGCTCATCCTGGAGGAGAGCGCTATCATCGACTGAGCCAGCATGGCCAGCAGGATAATAGCTGGTGGTTGCGATGGGAATATCGTCGAGCAAAGGATGGCGCAAATCTTGCTCGGGGCAACCGAGCAGCACAATGACAGAATCGCATTCAATCAGTTGACGAAGTTGCCTGGCTATATGCTGAAGTTGATCGCCTACCAGCATCTTGTCCCTCCCACCTTGTGCCACATACACTACCTACATCATTTTCAGTATAAAGATGCTCACAACAAGGGAGGGGTGAAAGAGGTTCGATCTTGACCTATACAGCAGAGAACGGTACAATATGCTTGCCCGTGAACAACATTAAAAATAGCAAGGATAGAATTTGTATGTCCGATACCAGTACAGAGCAGACAGAGCCGACAAAACCGGCGAATCCGCCTGGCGAAAGCGAGCCGGGTGTTATAGGTTTTGGTAGCGAGCAAGCAGCCACAGATGTCATCACGCCGGTGCCAAAAGGTGAACTTGAAGCCAAAATAGCGGCCCCACCACGATCGGCAGCACGCGCAGGTACCGTAGAGCACCTGGCAGCCAGGCGCCCTTTCCCACCCTTAGATGTCAACTCTCCAGAGATAAAACAGCAGCTCGCTGAACTGCGAACAGAGTTAACAGCGCTGGTGACTGATTTACGCTGGGGAGGAGCAACCGTGCAGGATACTGCTGAAAGCATTATTCCCCTCCTGAATACTGGCCCCCTTCAACAATGGGCACCCGTATTAGTGCCTTTCATATTAGAGATAGACCGGGCGGGAAATCTCGTGCCGGTCTGGCTGAAAGTGATTGAGCGAGAAGACGATGTAATGCTGCCGGCAGATGGCAATCCGGCGGAGACAGTGGTAGGGAAAGCCAAGCGCATTGCTATTCTTATGTTAGGGAATTATAAAACCCCTGATATCTCGGATGCTCTGGGCCGGCTGGCAGGCGATCCCAATACATCCCTGTACGCAACGCAATCCCTCGTAAAACAAGGAACAACTGCGGCATTACAGGCTCTCATCAGCGCACTCAAAGATGCCGAGGGCTGGGCCAAGGTGGACATTATCGAGGCCTGCCTGGCGCTCAAGCTTTCGCGCCTCTATGACCTCGTGCTGGCCAGCGGGCTAGATCGCGCTGCTGGCCTGGAGAGCTATATTGCCGTCCCCGTATACCGCTCTATCCCACTGGAACGCTATCTCAGGGGAGGAGCCGATATCACCCCGCGTCTCTCCCAGCAGGCCGCGTTAATCTTTGCACAGGTCATTCAGGATAGCCTGAAAGCGAGCGCAGGGCCGCAGGTACTGCCTATTGTTTTCGAGCAAGATTTGCACACGCTAGCAACAGCGCTTTTTGAAGGAGCGCGTCGCACCCCGAACTGGCAGTATGTGATTGCGCTGCATCGCCTCGCCAGCCTGCTTGGCCGCTACTGGGCTGATATATCACGAGGAGCAGTCCAGGATAGCCGCATCGTGGAACCGGTCTATGCCTGCCTGCCTATGATGCCAGATGTTGAGCGCTGGATGAACGGCCCTGGACGTGATGTCTTGTTAGAGGTGCTCAATGGTACAGATGAAGAAGCTTTCGCGCCTGTAGTCAAAGCCCTCGCAGAACTGCGCGATCCTCGCGCTTTCTCCGGGCTGGTGCGGCGTGTTGAAATGACAACCAGCCTGGACAGCCGGGAGCAGGCGCTTGCGTTGGGTCAGGTGCTTGACGCATTAGGCCGGCTGGGTGACCGACGAGCAGTGCAGCCCATTCTCCAGCTTGTTGAGCGCGCGATCAACATCAGGGAGCGCATTGCGCGGCCAAAGCGCCGGGATAACCTGGTTACCGGTGATCCCGATATCCCAGGGAGCATTGTGCTGGCCTCAGCTTTGCGTGCCTTCGGCCAGCTCGAGGATCGAAGCACGCTCGATTTTGTCATTCGTGTCGCTAACGACTTTGACCCCTATGTGCGGACAGAGGCTCTGGAAGCGCTCAAACGTATTGACCGTGCTGGTGAAGATGTGCGCAGCCGCATCATTGCACGTGAGGCCTTGAGCGATCCCCGTGATGCAGTGGCGCGCCTGGCTATGCAACTCATAATGCAGTATCGCGATAGAGATGCCATCCCTCTTCTACAGCCCTTACCCCAGGCACGGCCAGACCTTGCTGCGGCTGCATGGGATACCTTGCGACAACTGGGGTAAGGCTCAAACAAACCTTGCCCTAGTAACCGAAGGATTCTATCGCTTCAGCAAGCTCAAACGCCGAGGCATAGCGTTCGAGGGGATCGAGTGATAAAGCGCGAAGCAGGATATGTTCTATCGCTGGAGCAATATTTGCATTCAGCAGGCGAGGAGGAATGAGAGCAAGGCCATCGCTCTCCTGCGCTCTATCCAGGAGCTCTGCTCTGGCTTCAGGCAGGCTATTGTGATCGGCTTCCGGCTGGAGAGCAAGCCGGCGGCGGAAGGCGGCAGATGGTGCATAGCGTGCCAGCAAAAGGTAGAGAATGGCCCCTAGCGAATAGATATCTGCTCGCTCATCGATTACCCCTGAACGTACCTCCGGGGCAGCAAAAGGATTGTCTATAGCACTGATGGCTATAGGAAATATTTGGGAGGGTTGTATTGGAGTTGTGGAGGAACGAGAGGAAGTTGGCCAGAACTCCGGCGCCGGTGGCCACGATACCAGCAATATGGGAACCCATTCTGCAAGGCCCTGGCTATCCACAAGTATTGTTGCCGGATCGAGATCCCCTAATATGATGCCTAAACGGTGCAGCCGGGCTACGATACGGCAGAGTTGCGCTCCCCAGTTCATTGCAACCTTCATGTTCAACCACGAGGGCCATTGTTCCTGAGACAGCAGTTCCTCCAGCGTTACCGGCATTGCCTGCTGTCCCTTCCTGCCGGGTCCCAGTTGCATAACCAAGTAGTGCCGCTCGCCTTCACTGCGCATGCGATCACCGGCGCAAGGCAGGCGAGGAGAGCCAAGCACAGCCGGCGAGACAAATTCCTCAAATGTGGCCTGCTCAATTGCGGTACGTATCTCATGAGGAAGACCTGTGCATACAAGCTCACGGATAGCCACCAGAGGTATGTGCTCTTCATCTTCTTTGCGCAAAGCGCCCTGTTGCAGGTGGCGGGGAAGGCGACGACCGAGGTAGAGGTTCACGCGGGGACGCTGATGCAGGAGCTGCACCAGGCGATACTGCCCTCCCAGAATGAGTGATCCGATGGGCAACGCAGTATCGTTGACTTCCACCACCTCCATTGCATCCTCCACGTGTTATTTGCTGTTATTTGTTAGCTCTATATTAAGAAGACGTATGAGCGTGGAAACGATTAACGTTATTCCTCCTGCGAGCTTCTCAGATCCTCCAGTTCTTGCAACAGTTGCGTGTTATATGCCTGCAGTTGTGCAATTTGATCCCGCAAGGATTGATTCTCTCGCAGGGCCTGGTTCAAGCTTTCACGCAAATCTTCTCGTTCCTGCATCGCCATATCCAGCTCATCGCTACGTATGCCGTGCTCGTGGCGCAAGCGCTCAAGGGCGTTCTCCAACTGGTTGATACGCGATTGATCTTGCACGATGCGCGCCGTTAAATTCATGATCTCATTTTTACGCGCATCGCGTTCAGACTGCAGGTCTCGCTCCAATTTAGCAATCTCTGGCGCAAAACGCCATCCCAGCAAGACAGTGTATAATTCATATTCAGGGCTTCCTTTCTGAGCCAGGCGCCGCATATTCTGAAGCGTTGTCACATCCCACTCTCCGCGAGCCAGCAAGCTCCCCAGTGCACGCAGGGCAATTGCCAGGCGGTGAGGAGAGGCTATACCGGCCGAATCCGGTGAAAGGCCATAGCGGCTCAACGAGCGAGCATACTCATAGACATCATTGTCTGGCTGCAACAGGCCAAGCACGCCCATTACCTCAGCCTGCAGCTCTGTCGAAGCGCCTGGATCGTTAAGCAGGCCCCGGAGCGCATCCCTGGCTCCCTCACCCAGGAACAAGAAGGCATAGGCAAGTCGCTGGTGATGCTCTGGACGTGTGTAGAGTTCATGTGCCAGGTGATTGATCACAAGCTCCCCACCGAGTAAGAGCAACAGGGCTATAATGCGCAGGCTTGTATGCTCTTGCTCGTGAATCTCCACATAGCCTAGCAGGGCAGGGATCATCTCCTGATTGACATGCGGCAGGGTTGCTTCATCATGAATACGTTCCAGGAGCAGGGTCATAGCCATAGCCATATCTTCCGGCCTGTTGCTATCTAACAGCTCAACCAGGGCATCTTTAATCACCTCGGTTGACATCATCTGGAACACGCGCATAGCGGCCTCACGTCGAGCCCGGTTGCCGGTATCACTATGGGCAGCCCAAATAAAAGAAAGAGCAGGCACGCCAATTTCAGAGAGGATATGCTGCGCTGCCTCTGCTACCGCACGATCCTGGTCAGTGATCAATTCCCCTACTCCACGTACAGCCAGCGCACCAAGCTTTATCAGGGCCGTCTGAGCTCCTCGTCTTCGCTCCTCCATACGCAAAGCTTTCAGCAGCCCATTGAGTACGCCAGCCTGCCAGTCGCGTCTTTGAGCGAGCCGTTTTAAGGCCTCAGAGGCATCATCAATCAGGTATGCATCCTCCAACCCTTGCAGTAAGGCAGGGATAGCAATATCAGGGAGATCATCCGTCAGGATTTCCATAAGCGTTTCGTGCGCTCGCAAGGGTAACGACGGGCCAAAAAGATGGACAACACGAACAATAGCCGCGGGCTGCTGCCGCACTAGCGCCACTACGATGCGCCGGGCATATTCCTGCACTTCAGCCTCGGCGTCATCCAGAGCCGGCACAAGCGCTGTGATTACGCCAGGCCCAAATTGCTGCAAGATGGTAGCCGCAACCGCCGCTCGATCAGGGTCTCTTAGCAGATTTACCAGCGGAGGGATCGCTTCAGGATATCTCAGGAGAAAGCGGGTCACAAGATTGCGCCATGCGGGGCGATCCAGCATTTCTAACAAGGCGGGGACAACTACAGGCCCCGGCATCTCAGCAAGGGTTTGATAAATGTAACGGCGCACGCGCTCATGTTCATGAAAGAGATACTGCACAAGGATATGAGCGGCATCTGCTCCCTGTGCCTTGAATACGAGCATAATCTGCTCTGCCTGGGCATCGCTGCACCCGCGCCAGGCCTCTATCAAAGCTTTTCCTGGAAACGGAACCATGCCCAGCAAAGCGCGACGAGCACGCTGCGTGGTTGCCGTTTCTTCCCGTGTATCGAGGGCAGCAAGCAAGCCACCGAAGGCAACTTCACCGAGCGAACTTAGTGCATCAATGGCTTCTTCGTACAACTGCACCTGCGGAAGCGACAAGGCTTGAATCAGCGGCAAGACAACACGCCGGTCAGGAAACTGGCCAAGCGCGCGAATAACTGCGATGACGAGCAGGATATCGGCCGGGGACAGGGAAATACCGGCTTGCATGCCCACTTGCCGAAGCGCTTTTAGCAAGTCAATAAGTGCTGGAACAGCACGAGGATCGTGTACCTGCTCAAGCACCTGCACCAGGAGCCGGGTTCGCCCCGCTACAATGGGGAATAGGGCCTGGATGACGGGTTCGACAACGACTTCCCCCATACTCTCCAATATGGAGGCTGCCCGCTCAGCAACCCGCATATCAGGATGAGACAGGGTCACATCGATCAGGCCGGGGATGCTTTCAGACCTATAGACACGTAATGCTTCTGCAACCTGCTGCTGCACTAATGGGGATGCATCAGCTACATGATCCAGGATCGCTGGGAGAGCCTGTGGATCGCGCATATCCTTCAATATCTCGATGATACGCGCACGTACAAGCTCGGCTGGTCGCTGATCTAAATAAACCAGCAGGAATGACGTGGCTGCCGATCCTATTTCTCGCAGAACCTGCTTTATGTTGTCCACCAGTATTTCATCACCGGCAGAGAGATAACGCAACAGTAAGGGAATAGCTTTTTCCGGGACAACAGCCAGCGCTGCCTCTGCCCGCACCAGTACCTGGCGAGCTTGTTGTTGTATTTCAGGTTCTGCGGCATACTTTGAGAAAAGGATCGATATGAGGGCTTCCAGGATACGCTGATATGCCACGGGAGCAAGCCCTGGCTTCCTCTGAACTGCTGTGGCAGGCTCGATGTCCTGCTTGCTGCCAGGGCTTCCCGCGCCTGCCACCTGCCCTACAGTCAAGCTTTCAGCAGGTTGGGCCGCCAGTAAAAGAAAACGCTCGAGGGTAGCAAGTATGGCTCTGTGGATTTGAAGCGCTTCCCTGCCCGGCAGGTGCTCTTCCAATTGCGCAAGTACATCATCCAGCGCTAACTCTGGCCCAAGCCGGCTGAGAGCATGGATAGCCCGTTCCACGATAAGCGGTTCTGGAGCGACCAGGCAAGCCACCAGGGGCGCAACTGCATCCGCGTGATTTGTTCCTCCCAGAATATTGATAGCAGCCGCCCTCAGCCGCGAACTTCTCCCCGGTGCGGGCTGGCTCAGTTCTGCAGCCTGTGGCACAACAGATCCACTGAACCGCCACAGGATGCGGCATACTTGCCTTACCTGCTCATCATAGGCAGGAATATCGATGGTGTCACGCAGGTAGCCAAAGAGGAGATCAGGAACGATGTGCCGGTCGAGCAGGAGAAGAAGTTCATCTGCACCATCGAGCATGATCAAGGGAAACAGCGACTGGTAGAGCTCTTGCGCCCCCTGCTCGATACAGTGCGTGAAGATGCGTGCCAGTTGCTGGCGCGCTGCATGATCACGTAGCACATTCTCCAGTAGTGCGGCCAGTTGCGCTGGTAGCGGCTGCTCTTGCAGGGCGCCGGCCTGAGGCGATACCCATGAAACGCCAACACAGATCAGGCTCAAGGTGAGAGCCTGGAGAAGAAAAGCAGGGTTGTTTTTCCCCAGCAGGGCAAATTGCCCGGCCAGCATCAGGGGCTGATCTGATAGGCCAGCCCAGAGTGTGACCGGCAAGCTCCAATACACGGCATTCGCAATGATTTCTCTCATAAGCGATGAAGAAATAAATTGCGAAGCTCTACTTTGCACCAGGAGATATTCTGCTAAACAGTATGCAGCGACCAGCTCGTGACGAAAGCTTAGCGCGAGCTGCCAATGCTGCCCATCATTGAAGACCGGGGCTATCTCAAGCAGGGCGGCATTTTGCGCCTCTTGCAAAACAGCGGCAATAGATGAGGTCGGGATTGATTGGCTATCAAACGGCTGCTGTTCAAGCCATCCCTGTAATTCGCCGGCTACTGCTCCGCCAGGCATTCCTTCGCGCCTGGCATCATTGTTGTCTATCCCTGGCAACAATATGGCATCAGGCTTGCCTGAAAGGCGTGCAACGCAGGCGATGCGGCCGAGTAGTTCAACTACATCGCTTGTGGCTAATTGCTCCGTCTTATTTGCCGATCTCCTGGTAGGTGGTTGTTGCCCACCCTGAATCACCTGATCGATATACATGCGCCAGAGCAAGCCGCGTGTACCTATTGATGTTCCAGGGTTAATACCAATATGAGCAATGATTGCTAGCAACGTGAAGAGTGTCAGGGGATTGGTGCAGAGATAACGCAGTCGGCCCTGCTCGATCACCTGCATGATTTGCCCGGCGGTATATTGCCAGTGGCCATCCCGCTCCTTCACATACCGTTCCACGAACGCACGTACCTGCTCAGCTTGCAGCGGCAAAAGCAGGGCGCGCTGGATATGCCCCTGCTGTAGCAGTTCGAGAAGCTCCTGTTGATCCTGCTCGTCGCCTTCGCGGCAAGTAATGATGAAGAGATTTTGTGTAATCAGCAGCAATTCTGCCAGTTCGCTGGCAATCCGGCTGCGAAGATGAGGGTCAACCTCATCCAGGTCATCACAAAGAAAGAGGATTTGCCCTCGCTCTACCAGTTTCGGCAGGTAGGAGCGCAAGCGATGCATACCAGGAAGGTTACTTTGCGCAAGGAAATCAAGCAATGACGGCGCTGATAGCAGCTCAGCACTGTCCTGGCCCTGCCTGTCGTTATCCTCCTGAGCAGGTGTGGGCAAGCCTGGCGAGTACGCCTTGAGAAAGAGTCCGTAGTCCTTCAAGGGGATATAGAGTGGAATGCTCCGGTGCCCGCGAGCAACCATTGAACGTTCGCGCGAAACCATAAACTGGCAAACATGCAGAGCCAGTGTTTTACCCGCTCCCGGCGCGCCAGGCAGCAGGCACGAACCACCTGGCATGTGTGCAAGCTCAAGTATGGATAGCATGTGTTCCTGAGGGGAATTGGCTGAGCTTGAATCATGCTGGTAATAAGCAACATGCGTTTCATAGGGATCATCGAGAGAAGAGAGCTGCGTATATGCCTTACGATACTGCTCCAGGTCCCGGCTTATATCTCGCAAATAAGCACGGATGGCAAGCGGCTTTATGGCAATGAATGCGAGAAGAGAAAATGCCAGGAGCTCAACCAGAGGAATAAGCAGGAGCAGGGGGATATGTACAAGGAGGATTATAATTAGAGAGAGGGAGTGATTGGCACTTTTAGCGAAAATAGAAAAGGGATTGAGCACCAGGACAACAAGCACTTCAATAGCGGTGAGCATAAGTGTAATAGCAAGACCAGCAAGCAAGCTACGGAAAGCACGTGATGAGAGCGCGCGATGTATAATAGTGTTCGCTGGATGAGTAGGGTTTGCAGGATAGCTTGCATGTATCATACACTTATGATGCCCTTTACAGAATTTGCAGGTTTTATGGTAGGAGTAGTATATCCCACCGGGTAGACGCAAACAAGTGGGAAGTCCAGTTACAACTTTTGTACATGAGCCGTTTCTAGTGTGTATATAGATATTCTTAAATGTATCTCCTATCCTCATGTGTATCTTAAATAAAAACACCCTGGAAGAGGCTTTAGTATGGAACAAGATGATGGCTGGCTTGCTGGAATAGATGGCAGCGATGAAGATACGCTAAAAATACGAGCAGCCCCCTCTTCTCGTACAGTGGGCACGCCAGTAAAAGAAGCTGGCGAAAAAGCCGAACCTGGCACTCCTGATACTATCCAGAACAATGTGACCAGCAGCGAGCCATCGACTGAGCAAAGCGAGCCTGCCATACCTGCTTCTCGTACTGCTGAGCCTGCACCTCTATTATCCACCACCAGCATGCCACAAAAAGTGAGCATTTCACGAAATATGGCTTTGCTCTTGATATTTTTATTGCTCATCCTGGCCATCAACGCGGCAAACAATGGATTTGCACAATTTATTGGGCCGCAAGGCTGGGCTTATGTGCTGGGGGGAGTTACCACCACAAGCAATACAAATATCTTCAATGATGTCAACAGCCAGTTGCGCAATGGCTTTGTTCATACCGGGAACCGGCATATTACTCCCCAGGAATACATTCAGGCCCTGGTCCAGCACATGACGCTGGATCAGAAATTAGGGCAAATGATGATCGTGCAATTTGTCGGCCCTACATATGGACTCGATATCAGCACAATGATCAGTCAGTACAATGTAGGGGCAGTGCTGATCTACGCAGCCAACAACAATATCGTGAGCAAGCCTCAACTCAAGGGCCTCATTCAGCAGATGCAGAGCAACAGCACTATTCCCCTCATTGTGGCCATTGACCAGGAGGGTGGCACTGTCGATCGGCTGATCAACCTGGATGGGCCGCGACCCTCTGCGGCATCTATCGGAGCAACGAACGATCCCGCTAAGGCCTACGCCGAAGGTGTTCAAGATGCCAAAGACCTTGCCTCATACGGGTTTAACCTGAACCTTGCCCCCGTGGTCGATGTCACCAATGTGTACAATCCCCAGTTGTACCTGCGCACTTACGGTGATAACCCGGCCATCGTCACAGAAATGGCAGAGGCGTACCTGCGCGGGCTCCAGCAGAGCGGAACAGTAATGGGAACACTCAAGCACTTTCCCGGATTGGGAGATGTAAGCGCCGATCCTCATGACGCCGTTCCTCATCTGAACCGCTCATTGAGCCAGTTGGAAGCAATCGATTGGGCGCCATACCGCGCGCTCATCCAGCAGGGCCTTGTACACGCAATTCTGGTGACGCACGAACTTGTGACGGCGGTAGATAGTTCGACTCCTTCGTCGATCTCCTCTAAGCTTATCACAGGCATCCTGCGCGACCAGTTGGGATTTCAGGGAGTCATTATGACCGATAGTTTGACGATGCAGGGCATTACCGCTTATTATAGCGAAGCACAGGCGGCAGCACTGGCAATAGAAGCAGGGGACGATTTGTTGATGGGCGCCTCGACGCCTGCTGACGTTGCTACTATGATCAGTGGGATTAAGCAGGCCATCAATGCAGGAGAAATTAGCGAAGCACGTATCGACGAATCGGTGAGCCGTATCTTACTGTTGAAGTACGAAATGGGGCTGATTCATATTCCAGTTGCGTAGGCCAATAATGGGTATTAACAAAATAACTAAGACCAGTGATGGCCAGGATGGAGGCCGATAATGAATGTTAACAATTTCATCGGGGTATTATGAGGGCGCGATAAATCTGGTTCCACGATAAATCGGGAACCTACAGGCCGATCAATCGGCGATGAGCGCGATACATCGAGCCGGGACAAGGCCGATGAATCGGCGGTGGGCACGATAAATCGGCCCCTACAGGCTTTCGTGGATGATTTTGTTAGCAGCCATGCTGGTCCCCGCTTATATGTAAAGGATTGCTCTATGGTGTCTCTATTTACTAGAGGAAAAGAAATATTGCGCTTGAGCGTGCCACAAACAGTGCAGGAGAGGCGCCTGGCCCTGTTGATTGCCGGCCTGGTGTCGCTGGAAGTGATACTGGTTTTGCTGGCGCTGGTACCTGCGCAGTTGTGGACACGCCTGCTACCCTATTCCACCAGCGCGGCCCTGGATGGGCCATTTCCTCCACGCATTGCACCTCTCATTACAGCGCTTCTCTACATTCTACCAACCCTGACAGGTTTTCTCTGTCGTGGCTGGCAGCGCGCATTGCTCCTGGCAACTTTACCGGCATGGATAGGGTTGGGAGTATTCCTGGTGGCAGCCACGTTCAAGATTGGAGCATTCTACCTCGTCTCTGCTGACCATGTTACAGCGAATGCCAGCCTGCTGGAATTGTTTGCCGCGCTCGGCGCTATTGGCTGGCTGGGACGGCACGTTTTTAGACTAAAGTAACATCTCTATGCAGAAACCCGTGCTCAGACCGTTACGATTAATAGGTACCAGAAAACAGGATACACAGGAAGCACGAGAGGAACGCGATCTGGTGGAAGAACGTAACATGGCGGCAGGTGTAGCGCCGCCCGTGCCTGTTGAAGGACAGGAAATACAGGAGCATGTGGCGGGAATCATCGTACCGCGCGGAGAGGATGAAGCCCGGCTCCTTCTCAGGCGCACACCAACCAGCTACCTGCTCAACCAGGCATACGGGCTTTGGGTCTTCATCTCCTTATTCCTCATCACAGTTATCGTGACCCGCAAATTATCCGTTAGCCAGTATGGCGTCTATGCCGTAGCCATGGTCGCCTTCAATACAATTGCCTATATTGTGGCCCTGGGGCTGGAAGATGCTACAACCACCTATGTGCCGCGAGTCTTTGCCGAACACGGGCGCGCTTCCGCTGCTCATCTCATTCGCCGCGTCTTGCTGCTGCGCGTGATCATCCTTGCCCTCAGTGTAGGCATCATGCTCTTTGCCATGCCCACCCTGGCAACCATTATTGCCACCCTTCCTGTCAAGGGCTCAACGCAAGTGGCTGCCGGGCTGCGCGATCCAGAGCTGCTGGGTCATATTGCGCCCATTGCTTTCTATGTGCTCGGCAACGGGATTAGCAGCCTGATCACAGCCGTATGCGCCTCGCTGATGCGCATGCGTGTGGTATTTGTCGTTGGGAGTTTGAACCAGTTGGTTGTGCTGGCATTCACGCTTGTTGTGCTGCAACTCGGCCTGGGCATTAACGGCGTACTGTGGCTTTTTGCCGCTGCTTCCCTGCTCAGCTCACTGGCATTTATTATCTGGCTGATGCCAATACTCCTCGCCAGGGGAGCAACCTACAGGCAACCACTGAAGCCGGTTGTACACCTCGGCATCTCGGCCTGGCTCACTAACCTGGTATCAGGTGCGCTGCTGAAACAGGTTCTGATCATTCTCTTAGGCTACTTTGCGATCTCAATCGTGCAGATTGGGTATTTCAATCTTTCTGCCCAACTGGCACATGCAGCCAGCCTGCTCCTGGTAACGGGCTTTGGCGGCGTCGAAGGAGCGGCGCTAGCGGCCGCTTTTGTTGGATTTAACTATGCACGGCTGGCGCGCTCCTGGCAGGCGCTGATCAAGATAGAAACATTACTGGCCGCGCCTGTCCTTGTGTTCTGCCTGTTCAATGCCCAGAATGTTGCCCTCGCCCTCTATGGAGCCAGCTACGCACCTGTAGGGCCGCTGCTAGCTATTTTTCTCTTTTTCAACCTGCTCGTGCGCCTGCTAGGCACCACTCCTAACCAGTACGCGCTCTACGTTATCAAGAAACCGCTACTGGTTGTGCTCAGCCAATGGTTAGGATTGCTGGCCGCTGTTCTTTTTGGCATAGCCTTGATTCCAGGCTGGGGACCAGCCGGAGCGCTGATTGCCGACGGTCTGGCCCAGATTCTCATAGGCGGGCTTATGCTGGTCTTCCTGTGGGGCGTCCTGCCGTATAAGTATCCACTCGGCTTCACGTTGCGGCTCCTGCTCGGACTGACCATTGCGGCTCTACCCGGCATTCTCTGGCATCCGAGCAGCCGTATCCTGCTCGGCATTTCGGGCTGCGTGTTCCTGGTATTGTGCCTGGGCCTCCTGCTCTTCATTAAGCCATTGAATATCGATGACCTGGAGCTAGTAGGCAACTTCAATACCAGGCTACAAGCGCTGCTCAGGCCGTTCGCCAGAGGCACTAAGCCTCAAGCATAATACCGGCAGCGCTGCTAGCCTTCAGCAGGAATATTCCTTTCTTGTCCCTGCTGTTCCAATGCAGCCTGAGCCTCTGCCTCCTCCTGCAATCTTTGATCGATAATCCTTTGCTGCTCTTCAAGGTGCGCAAGCCAGCGGAAGAATAACGGCGTCATGACAAGCAGGTCAACCAGTCCTGGTACCAGCAAGAAGGCTCCGCCGACAAGCTGATCGGCAAGCGGCGTGTAGCCAAAATTAACGAATTGGGCCGGAACGTGATAGCCTGGATAGATCAGAACCTCGGTAAAGACAAGCAGGAAGGCAAAGATATCGACAGGCCAGCCGTCAAAGAAGGCATAGAGCATCTGAGCAGGATAGCTCAAATTCCGCAAGTGGCGCAATGGACCAATGAGAGGCCACCAGTTCAGCAGGGACGTAGCCAGAAAACTCAGCATTTCGACGTGATAAAGCGTTCCATGCTGGAGGGCAAAGAAATAGATGTTCGGCGCGTGCCATATCAAAAACGTCGCATTGAAGATGATGGAAGCAACGATAGGAAAGGTGAGAAATTGCAAAAGACGACGAGTTACGGGCTGATCAACGATGGGCTGTAAGAGCCAGTCGGGGATGGATGCCAGCAGCAATGGCGAGCAGATCGTGGTAAGGATCACGGCCTGCACCATATGAGCGGCAAAGAGCTGCGTTCGCGCAATCGTATCGATCGGCGTCAGGAGAACAAGCGCTATCACAATAATGGCGGCAGCGAAAGCGATGACCTGCCACCTTTTCAGAGGCGTCTCTACGCTATTCTTATACGTGAGCCGTATTCCAATGCCATAAAGCAGGCACAAGATGATCAGGCCAATGAGAGTCACAGGGCTCCAATGCCATGAGAAAACCAGGCCATTTGACATATATGACGACTCCATGTTCTAGGCGAGATAAGGAAAAACACCTTTCGTTTCCAAGCTATTTTTAGTATAGTGCAGGGGAATCTTGCGTGCAAATGAGCAGGAAATGGGCCGGCTCCCTTATCCTCGACAGCAGATTACCGATGTGCTACACTGCTTTAAGGACAGTTGTGTGATCAGAATACCAAGAAAGAAATAATGCGTATCCTTATTGCTCCTCAATCGTTCAAAGGAAGCCTGACGGCAGCCGAAGCGGGGCTGGCAATCGCGCAGGGCGTGCTGGCAGTTTACCCAGAGGCGGAGATCGATATTGTGCCGGTAGCGGATGGGGGCGAAGGCACGGTGCAGGCTCTGGTAGATGCCACAGGCGGCGAGATTGTGCCGCAGGTGGTCACAGGGCCACTGGGAGAACCTGTCCCGGCCTTCTTTGGCTTGTTAGGCGATGGCCAAACAGCAGTCATCGAGATGGCATCCGCTGCCGGTCTCCCGCTTGTACCTCCTGAGCGGCGCGACCCGCGCATCACAATGACCTATGGAGTGGGTGAACTGATCCTGGCTGCCCTGGATCGTGGCTGTCGCAAGTTCATCATTGGGATTGGAGGCAGCGCGACAAACGATGGCGGCGCAGGTATGGCACAGGCGCTGGGGGCTGCGCTCCTGGCAGGCGATGGGACGCCCATTCCCTGGGGAGGCGCTGCTCTTGCAACACTTGAGCACATATCGACTGCAACACTTGACCCCCGTATTCAAGAATGCACTGTAGAAGTGGCCTGCGATGTCAGTAATCCACTTTGCGGGCCACGAGGCGCATCAGCAGTCTATGGCCCACAAAAGGGCGCAACGCCGGAGATGGTCGCCGAGTTGGACGCAGCACTGGCCCACTATGCCAGCATTATCGAGCGCGATCTTGGACTGAGCGTGGCTGATATTCCGGGGGCAGGAGCAGCCGGGGGCCTCGGTGCAGGATTGATAGCCTTTCTTCACGCAACATTAAGACCGGGCGCGCAGATTGTCCTGGAAGCTGTACGCCTGGAAGATCATGTACGCAGAGCCGACCTGGTCATTACAGCCGAGGGGCAAATCGATAGCCAGACGGCCTACGGCAAGACGGTTGGAGCCGTGGCAGCCCTGGCCAAACGCTACAGCCTGCCCGTGCTGGCGCTTGCCGGCGGCCTCGGCGAGAACTACGCGACGGTCTATAGCCTGGGTGTTGATGCGCTCGCTGTATTGCCTTCCCGTCCCATGACCTTAACCTTTGCAATGGAGCACGCGGCAGAACTGGCTACCGATGCCACAGAACGGGCGCTAAGGATCATGCGCATGGGGATGGGCATGAAAACGTTGCCGGAATAAATCTTCGCAAAAAGAAGTTGTAACCAGTGAGCGGTTCTAACCGTGTATATAGCATACAGAGCATCAACATGTGATGCTGGCAACTTGTAGTCTGTTCTGTTTTTCTTGAGGAAGAAAGAAAGCGTTACTTGTATGACAGAACACCTGTATACTACCGACAACAAAGATTTCGAGCGCCTGCTCGAATTAGGTTTTACCGAAATTGAAGCTGCTCGAATTGTCTATATGAAAAACCACGTGAGTGATGAAGTTGAGTATCGCGAAATCGTTGAAGAGAGTCGCCGTCTCAATTTTATTCGCTGGCTGATTGAACACGATCGCTTGAGTAAATAAAGATAACAGGCTCCTGGCACCCGCCTGGGTGCCGGGGACTTGGCCCTTGGGGAAGGGCCTGAGTAAGCCATAAGCCGAATTCTGTCCCCGCGAAGCCTCGCGACTCCACAGGTGGCAATCATCTATCTAGGATGCTGGTTACCCAGCACCTCAAGCGACCAACCCGGAGGTTAACAGGCGAGCAACCTGCGGGCAAGCCCACACGTGAGCCTGCCACCCCTCCTGTTCGGTCTTGCTCCGAATGGGGTTTGCCCAGCCAGCCAGTCACCTGGTTGCTGGTGAGCTCTTACCTCACCATTTCACCCTTACCCGCTTTCCTCTATTTATCTACGCGGGCGGTATGTTTCTGTGGCACTTTCCTTGGGGTCACCCCCACTGGCCGTTAGCCAGCATTCTGCTCTATGGAGTTCGGACTTTCCTCGAAGCTTGCGCTCCGCGATTGCCTGTCTTACTCAGACCCCTACATAGGCTAACATAATGGCATATTCCTGTCCAGTACATTGACGCCATAGATAAAAACACGCTACAATGGCACTAGTATTTCCTATTATGAAATCTACCGATCAAAATCGGTACCACATGTCATGCTGAGCCCATTCGCTTCGCTCAAGGTAAACTCCGCGAAGCATCTAATGTCGATCGACGGAGATCCTTCGCTTCGCTCAGGATGACAAACCATTGCGAGCACATAATGTTTTGGACAAGACTGTAATAAACATTAAGAAAGGAACTTATGACGACAGGCCGCCAGGTTCGCCTGACCTCACTTGCCAGTTGTGCCGGTTGAGCTTCGAAAATGGGGCCTCAAGCCCTGGCGCAGGTTCTGCGACCACTCGCTTTACAAACTGCTCCGCCTGACCTGCTGGTTGGACTCCAGGCAATCGATGATGCCGCAGTCCATAAGGTCAACGATCAACAGGCAATTATTAGCACAGCCGATTTCTTTCCGCCTGTTGTAGATGATCCTTATGTCTTTGGAGCGATTGCTGCTGCTAACGCCCTGAGCGATGTTTATGCCATGGGTGGACAGGCGCTTATGGCCATTAACCTGGTTGCCTGGCCCGATGACCTGGATTACGCCATCCTGAGCGAGATCCTGCAAGGGGGAACGGATATCGTTGCACAGGCCGGGGGAGTCATCGCAGGTGGCCATACCGTCACCGACAAAGAGCCGAAATATGGCCTGGCAGTGACAGGTATAGTCCACCCAGCGCGCATTTTGACGAAGGGCGGAGCACAGCCTGGCGATCTGTTGATCCTCAGCAAGCCACTTGGAACAGGCCTGATCACCACCGCACATAAGCGGGACCTGGTTGAAGCCAGTGACCTGGAGGCTGCCATCAAGTTCATGATGCAGTTGAATCGCAAAGCCAGCGAGGCATTACAGCGTCCTGGGGTACACGCGGTTACAGATATAACCGGTTTTGGCCTGCTTGGCCACGCCTGGGAGATGGCCGCGCAAAGCCTTGCCGGGATGCTGTTCGACTATGATGCATTACCTGTGCTACCGCATGTGCATCGCTACGCAGAACTGGGATGCGTTCCGGGCGGAACATATCGCAACGAAGCATTTTTAGCGCCTCACGTGCGTATTGCCGGGCGCCTGGATGAATACGCGCGTGCCCTCCTGTGGGATCCTCAGACTTCTGGAGGCCTTTTTGCGGCCATCGACCCGGCTATCTGGCCGGCATTAGCGGAACTGGCGCCAGATGTCCGGTTCTGGCGCGTTGGCGAAGTCACCGGGCGGGTACAGGATGAAGCAGATGTGGTGCTGGAGGTAAGGTAAGTGTACGAGGAGCTGGAAGAGATTCTGGGCATTCATTTCCGCGATCCGGCATTGCTTAGCCTGGCCCTCACCCACCGCTCGTATATCTACGAGACTCCAGGGGCCGGGCGAGAGTCGAACGAACGCCTGGAATTTCTGGGCGATTCTATCCTCGCCTTCGTGTGCACAGATTTTCTCTATCGCACATTTCCAGAGCTGAGCGAGGGCGAGCTGACCGATGTGCGGGCTATGCTGGTAAGAACAGATACGCTGGCCAATTTTGCCCGTGAGATCCAGCTTGGCAAATTCTTATTGCTTGGGAAAGGCGAGCAGAGCAGCGGCGGCGGCAAGCGCGTACTGGCCTCCGCGTTTGAGGCGCTACTGGGGGCAATCTATCTTGATCAAGGCATAGCAGCAGTGCAAGGTTTTTTACTGCATCGTGTAGAGCCAATAGCACACGATATTGTGAAAAGACGGCTCTTCAAAGACAATAAATCGCTCTTCCAGGAGCTTGCCCAGGCTCGCGAGGGGATTACCCCTTCTTACCGTCTTGTAAGCCAGGAAGGGCCTTCACATAACCGGGAATTTACCGTCGAGGTGATGCTGGGCGAGATAGTGGCCGGCAGGGGGAATGGCCGTAATAAACAAACGGCCGAACAGGAAGCAGCCCACGCCGCTCTTGTCAGCCGCGGCTGGATATAACACAGCAAATTGGGATGATCAGGGGTATGCAGATAGGTAGATAGGGGGAAGTTTATGCGACTGGAACCGAGAGCGCGTCCAGAGCACACTTTGCGTGTGAGTCCCAAGCTTATCACATCAAGCACAATCTTACAGCTCTCCTCAGATGAGCTAGAGCGAACAATTAGCCAGGAGCAGGTGGAAAATCCGGCGCTTGAGGTGGATGAGCAGCGTATTTGCCTGTTTTGCGGTACCCACCTGTATGGACAGCTCTGTAGCTCTTGTGGACACTATGCAGTACCAGTGCAGCCAGCGCTGCCGGCCAGCGAAGGGATCATCAACTATGACATTCCGGCAGAAACGCTCTGGAACATTTCCCAGCACCTATACGACTTCGATAACTACGGGTTTGCCGAGATCGATCGAGACGACGACTTTGACTCACTGGCCAGTATCCCAACGGGGGAGACGCTGGCAGAAGCGCTCTTGCGGCAGTTGGAAGCGCTTGTCTCGCCAGGCGATGAAGCCATAGCGGAACAGCTCGTAGGCAACCTCAATGAGCGCGGCTATTTAGAAGTCAGCGTGGAAGAAGTTGCTGCGTTCCTGCAGGTACCGGTAGAGCGGGTCGAGTATGTTTTGGGCCAGCTCCAGTCTCTGGAACCTCCTGGCATCGGGGCGCGTAACCTGCGCGAATGCCTCTTGATCCAGTTGCAAGCGCTAGGCGAGCTAGATACTCCCCATCCACTCGCTTACACGATCATAGATCGCTACCTTGACTGCCTTGGGCGCGGCCAGTTGCAGGATATTGCTCATGCATTGCATGTCCCGGAACAGGAAGTACGCGAGGTGAGCCAGTATATTCGTAGCACGCTCCATCCATTCCCAGCGTACACCTACCGAACAGATGCCTTCTATACCCTCCCTGGCAGCGAGACAACCTACATACGCCCCGATGTCATTATTCGCAAGGACGAGGATGGTTTTGAAGTAGAACTCATCGAGGAGAAACGCTACCAATTTTCTATCAATGCCGGCCAGGCAGCACAGCCGCTGAGTAGCGAACAGGCTACCAGCGAAGTGCAGCGCTACATTCATCAGCATAGCGATCGAGCCAGGTTCTTTATCGATTGCGTGCAACGCCGCTGGCGCACGCTCAAACGAGTGATGGAACTTGTGGTAGACTACCAGCGCGAATTTTTAGAACGAGGCGTGCGCTACATGCGCCCTCTGACGCGGGCCGAGGTTGCCATGCGCCTGAATCTCGACGAGGGAACGGTAAGCAGGGCAACGGCCAATAAGTATGCACTGCTCCCTAATGGCCGCTTGATAGCCATATCCGACTTCTTTGATAGCTCGCTGAGCACCAAAGATGTGCTGCGCGAACTGATCGCCTCCGAAGACCCCAAAAAGCGCTTGAGCGATGATGAGCTGGCTCACTTGATGCAGGCGCGAGGTATCCCGATAGCGAGACGAACGGTAACGAAGTATCGAGAAGAGATGGGGATTAGATCGTCGAGAGAACGGTAAATTATTCATCTCTCACAATGGCACAGCTTCTTTCAAAACGCGATCTCGGATACGCTCCCGCAATCCCCTTTCCGTCACCACATCTACCTTGTGACCAAGCAACTCCTGCAAATCCATCAAAAGCCCGCCCAGGTCAAAGAGGCTACGTCCAGGCTCCAGGTCCACCAATAGATCGATGTCACTTTCCGAGTCGGCTTCGCCACGTGCAACGGACCCAAAAACTCGTACATTCGTTGCGCCACGCTTGCTTGCAAGGCGAAGAATGTCCTCTCGTTTCTCTTCCAAAAGCTCATTAAGGGACATCAGCCTTCCTCCTTCTTCATTCCGTTATTTTTTTACTCGATTAATGAGCTTTCATAAATTACTTAAGGCTATGGGATTATGATTCAGCCGATGAATCGGCGGTGGGCACGATAAATCGGCCCCTACAGGAGTCTCGACCGATTTGTTCATCTTTATATATCATAGTTTTGGCATTGCCGGGCTGACATATATCGTCTTCTCCCGCTCATAGATTA